>JBJFFR010000066.1:4416-60838 GCA_051891935.1 Oscillospiraceae bacterium | reverse complement strand
AGATGGCAAAACTCATAGAGGATTTGCCGTGAAGGAGGTTTTTAGAGGTTCCCTTCAATTGATTTTATAAGTTCCTCTATTTCCAGCTGACGAATCTTAAGACTTACTGTATTAACGATAAGACGAGCGGAAATAGGCGCAACATCTTCAAATACTTCAAGTCCGTTTTCCTTCAGCGTTGTTCCCGTTTCAACTATATCAACAATAGCATCCGCAAGGTCAAGGAGCGGAGCAAGCTCAACGCTGCCCTCGATCTTTACGATATCAACATCCATTCCCTTTTTCTCAAAGAATGAACGGGAAACGTTCGGATACTTCGTGGCAATTGTCTTTACATTAAAGCCCTCGTAGAAGTTTTTGCCCTTTTTGCCTGCAAGTGCAAATTTGCATCTTCCGAAGCCGAGGTCAGCGACTTCAAAGAATTTGCCGCTCATTTCCATAATGGTATCCTTGCCGACAACGCCCATATCGCATACACCGTGTTCAACGTATGTTATAACATCGGCAGCCTTTGCAAGAACTACTTCAATACTGTCGCCGACAGGAAGGATAAGCTTTCTGCCTTTATCGCGAACAGCCGAGCAGTCATAACCGATCTTTTCAAGCAGTCCTACTGTGTCCTTTTCAAGTCTGCCTTTTGTGAGCGCAATACGCAGTTTTCTGTTTTCGTTATTCATTTTCGCTGTCCTCCACGGTGATCTCTGTTATTTTTTCGGAAACGCAGATAACTTTCTTTATACCGAATTCACGGGCATAATTCTTTGTTTCTTCAAGCGTATCAAATACGGAATTGAGCGCGATCATACCCTCTGCACCAAGCTTTGATACCTGCTTCAAACCATTTATCTCATAGCCGTTCTCTGCAAATACGATCACATCGGCTGCTGGTACCTTGATACCGCCTCTGCGCTTTAACATTGTTGAAACCGCATCAACATTTACAGCAAAACCCGTAGCAGGAACATCATATCCGAATTCGGAAAGCAGATGGTTGTAGCGTCCGCCCGATAGCACTGCGTCGCCATAGCCTTCAAGATAACCCCTGATAACAACGCCTGTATAGTAGTGCATCTTATTTACGATACCGAGATCGACAGTGATCTTTCCGTCATATCCGAGCGTTAAAAGGTCGGAATAGAGTGCTTTAAGCTCTGCAAGGATCTGATCTATCTCACTGTCGTTCATAAGCTCTGCAGCTTTGTCAAAGACTTCAACGCCGCCGAAAAGACGAGGAAGCTGTTTGAGAGCATTAGTTACCTCTGTGTTACCTATCGAATCAAGCAGATCGTTAAGTGCAGGATAGTTCTTTACTTCGATAAGGCTGCGTATCTCTTCCCTTGTTTCATCGTCAACAGGAAGCTTCTCGACAAGCTTACGGAAAAGACCGATGTTTCCAAGCTCAAGACGGAATTTCTCATTATCGCAGGAAGCAAGAACTTCGATAGCGGTCGTTATTACTTCAAGGTCGGCTCTTTTTGAATCGGAACCGATAAGCTCGATACCCATCTGCTTGATCTCATCGCTTCTGCCTCTCATTGCTGATTTGCTGCGGTAAACATTCTGATTGTAGAACATTCTCAACGGAAGCTTTGCTTCACGAAGTCTTGTTGCGGCAACTCTTGCGATAGGCATTGTCGAATCGGGTCGGATAACAAGCAGTCTGCCCTTGTTATCGGAAAGCTTGTACATACTTTCCTGTGGGAAATAGCGTGAACGCAGGTTAAACACATCGAAAAACTCGATGCCGGGGGTCTTTATTTCGCAATATCCTTTGGACTTGAATATATCGGATATCTTCTTTTCAACATCATTTCTTACAACGCAGTCTTCAAAAAGAAGATCCTTTGTGCCCTCCGGAGTGATCAAATCAAATCTTTTCATAGCTTTAAGCTCCTGTAATTCATCGTGATAAAGTGTTACTACATTATTATAGTAACATAGTAGCGTGATATTGTCAATAGAATAATGAAAATTTAGGCATTTTAAACTTTTTATCCCGAAATTAAAGCAATTCGCTTGGTAATTTCATATAACAATCTTTAAAACAAGCTCATCTGGTCAGATTTCGGAAGATCGCCCATAGCGCCTATTGATTCCAGTATTTCAATTACTGTTTTTGTAGCGCCGCTTCGCTCCTGCAGCTCGTCAATCGAAAGCAGCGGTCCCTGCTTGACTGCTTCATAGATCGCAGTTCCTGCATTTGCACCGATTCCTGCTGCTGCACAGAACGGAAGCCTTATCTTTCCATCCTCAATGGTATAATCGGTACCGTGCGACTTGTAAATATCTATCGGCAGGAATTCAAAACCTCTCTGCATCATCTCATTGATTATCATGAGCATATCCATTGTAGAGGTTTCCTTCGCCGATCGGTCATTTCCCTTTTTCTTTAGCTCATCGAGCCTATAGCGCACTGCTTCCTTTCCTGCAACGGCTGATTCAGCGTCAAAGTCTTCGCCGCGGACGGTAAATATCGTTGCATAAAAAGCAAGCGGATAGTAAACCTTGAACCATGCAAGTCTGTTTGCCGAAATAACATAAGCAGCAGCGTGAGCTTTCGGGAACATATACTTGATCTTCAAGCAGCTGTCGATATACCATTGCGGAACATCATGCGCAAGCATATCCTGCTTCATCTCTTCCGTAAGAAGCTTCGGAGCTTTACCCTTTCGGGTGATCTCCATGATCTTGAACGCCGTTTTCGGTTCAACGCCGTGATAAATAAGATAAGTCATGATACCGTCACGGCAGCCGATAACTTCCGAAATGGTGCAGGTACCGTTTTTGATAAGATCCTGCGCATTTCCGAGCCATACATCCGTACCGTGAGAAAGCCCCGAGATCTGAAGTAGGTCGGAGAATTTTTTCGGCTGTGCATCAATAAGCATCTGACGGGCAAAGCCTGTACCCATTTCCGGGATAGCAAGCGTTCCCGTAAGGCTGTCTATCTGTTCGGGGGTGACGCCCAAAGCTTCTGTGGAGGTGTAAAGGCTCATTACCTTTTCATCACCGGGAAAGATATCATCGGTCTTTATTCCTGTGAGATCCTCCAGATGCTTATAGAGCGTCGGAACATCGTGTCCGAGTTCGTCAAGCTTCAGAATAGTATCATGAAGCGAATGGAAGTCGAAGTGAGTTGTTATAAAGTTTGATTCGGGATCATCGGCAGGATGCTGAACGGGCGTGAAGTCATAAACCTCAAATTTTGACGGAACAACGACCATTCCTCCCGGATGCTGCGAGGTCGTTCGCTTTATGCCGGTGCAGCCGATAGTAAGTCGTGATATCTCCGCTTTTGTAGCTGTCTGTCCCGTTTCTTCGAGGTAGTGCATAACGAAACCGTAAGCAGTCTTGTCTGCGACCGAACCGATCGTTCCTGCCTTGAACACGTTATCCACGCCGAACAGCTCTTCGGTATATTTATGTGCGAAGGTCTGATACTCGCCCGAAAAGTTAAGATCGATATCAGGCGCTTTATCTCCGTCAAAACCGAGGAACGTTTCAAACGGAATATCGTGACCGTTTCGGTTCATCGGGATATTACAGTTAGGACAATCCTTTGGCGGAAGATCAAAGCCCGAGCTGATCGAACCGTCAGTAATGAATTCGCTGTGCTTGCATTTAGGACAGACATAATGCGGCGGAAGAGGATTGACCTCCGAAATTCCTGCCATTGAAGCAACGAACGAAGAACCGACCGAACCTCTCGAACCGACCTGATAGCCGTGCTCGTTCGAGTTTGCCACAAGCTTCTGTGCGATCATATAGAGAACTGCGAAGCCGTGTTTTATAATAGAAGTAAGCTCCTTGTCAAGACGCTTTTCTACAAGCTCGGGAAGCGGATCGCCGTATATCTCCTTGCATCGTGCCCAGGTTATGCGCTGGAGGTCTTCCTCCGCTCCCTCGATCTCGGGAGTAAAGGTTCCCGGCGGTATCGGCACGATATCGGGATTTACCATATCTGCAATAAGGTTCGTGTTTGTTACAACGACCTCATAAGCTTTTTCTTTTCCGAGATATGCAAATTCTTCAAGCATCTCATCGGTCGTCCGCAGATAAAGCGGCGGCTGATTTGCTGCATCTGCCATTTTAAGTCCGCCCTGCTGCAGGATCCTTCGGAAGATAGCGTCCGACTTGTCCATAAAATGTACATCGCAGGTCGCAACAACGGGTATTCCCAGTTCATCGCCAACCTTGACGATCTTTTTATTAAGCTCCTGCAGGTCTTCAACAGTATTAATTGAAGGCTGATCGGGGTCACGGATAAGGAATTCGTTGTTTCCGACAGGCTGTATCTCAAGATAATCGTAAAAGCTTGCTATCTCCTTTATCTCATCCCACGGACGGCCGTCTTTTATTGCAGTGAAAAGCTCACCTGCTTCACAGGCGCTTCCGATGATAAGTCCCTCACGGTGCTTCATAACCTCCGAGATAGGTATCCTCGGTTTACGGCGATAGTATTTAAGGTTGCTGAACGATATAAGCTTGTACAGATTCTTCAGACCGATAGCGTCTTTTACAAGAATTATCTGATGGTACATTTTGAGCAGTCTTGGATCAACGTCCTTAACACAGGCGTTGATCTCCGAAATAAGCTTGACATTTTTTTCGGAAACAAGCCTTGACGCAAACTTGACAAATATCCTTGCGAGCATTTTTGCATCATCATCGGCACGATGGTGGTCAAATTCGCCGAGTTTGAGTTCTTTTGCAACTTTGTCAAGCTTGTGGCTTTTCAGTTCGGGAAGCAAGCTGCGGCTCATTACAACAGTGTCGACCATTGTGAAGTGGAAGTCAATGCCGTAACGCAGACAGCCTGCTTCTATAAACGAACAGTCAAAGCCTGCATTATGTGCAATAAGCACAGGCGCTTCGCCGCAGAATTCAATAAACTTATGTAACGCTTCTTCCTGTGAAGGCGCACCTTTCACATCATCGTTTGTTATTCCCGTAAGCTTTGTAATTCTTTCGGGGATGTCCTTTCCAGGGTCAACAAAGGTTTGGAACGTTTCTTCTATCTCAAGATTGCGGACTTTAACAGCACCAATCTCTATAATACGTTCAGCTTCTGCGTTAAAGCCTGTAGTTTCAAGGTCAAAAACGATAAGCTCGTCCGTAATTTTTTTATCGCGGAAAAGACGTACAGCTTCGGTACAGTCATTTACTGAATAAGCTTCACAGCCATATATGACTTTGAAATCACCGCCGCCCTTGCGGATATCGGCAACGGTTGAGCTTGCTTCGGGGAATGCCTGAACAACACCGTGGTCGGTTATCGCAATTGCTTTATGTCCCCATTTGAATGCTCGCTTTATAAGCTTTGAAACGGGAGTGATACCGTCCATCATTGAAATATTCGTGTGCAAATGAAGCTCAACACGCTTCGTTTTGGCGCTGTCCATTTTTTCAACACGCTGTACTTTCATTATATCGTTTGCCTTGAAAACAAGCTCATTTTCAAAGGTATCATATTCCGTGCGTCCTCTTACAAGAACAGTTCCGCCCTTTGCAAATTCCGCAAGAATATTCTCATCATCCTTGTTTTCAAAGCTTTTTATAGATATTGAGCTTGTATAGTCGGTTATGCTGAGGCTGACAACACGCTTTTCACCGTTTTTCGTGCGTATCTCTTTTTCCTTATAATCAAAAGCATCGCCCCAGATCACGACATTGCTTACTTTACCTTGAATATCGGAAATATTGACCGGAGGAGCTTCGATCTTTCTGCCTCTTAAAATCTTTGCATTCTCTGAAAGTATCGGAAGATCCTTGTAATCAAGCGTTACAATGTTTTCAGCAGAGATCTCCGTATCAAAAGCCGCAGAAGGATCGGGCGGAGGAAGCTCAGGCTGCGGCATACTTGCCATAAAAGCTTCAACATCACGCTCATAGTTTGCGTGTCGGTCTTCCGAAACGGAAAGCGAACGAAGCTCGACCGACATTTCTACCTGGAAATATTCACGGATGAGCTTCGACATTTCTCTTTCAAATCCAGCTTTTATGAGCAGATCGGCACCTGAGCCTTTTATCGCTATAATGACTTTTTTGTCATCAATGCTGTACATCGCACCCTTGAAGCAGCCGTTTATGAGAGAGATCTTCTTTTTCAGCTGAATGACCAGTTCGGGAAGTGCTTTTTCGCTGAAAAGATTCGGCGCATATCTGCATATAAGATTCACGGATGTATTAAGCGCCTTTCCCAGTCCGACTTCAAAGTCGGTTATGTATTCGCTGCTCTGGAGCTGGGCGAACGAAGCAAAAATATATATATCCGAAAAATTCGGCGTATATTGCAGTTTCAGAATATCTCCCCTGCCGATCGAGTTCGGTATCAGCTCGGTGTATTCGGAAAAAAGCTCTTTTATAAGCAATTGTTTCAACTCCTAAAAAATTTCGGTGTCCATTAATCCTCTATCGCTTTTATCTCAGCAAGAAGCTCGACGAGAATACGGTCTTCGGGGATTTTTCTGATGACTTCACCCTTTTTGAACAGAACAGCACAGCCATCTCCTCCTGCAATACCTATATCTGCTTCCCTTGCTTCTCCCGGACCATTTACAACACAGCCCATAACTGCAACAGTGATCTCTTTGTCAATATCTCTTAAAGCTTCCTCTACCTTTTTGGCAAGCGAAATAAGGTCTATCCTTGTTCTTCCGCAGGTCGGGCAGGAAACAAACTTTACTCCGCTTCCCTTTCCTATCGCTTTAAGGATATCTTTTGCAGCATAAACCTCTTCGACCGGGTCATCGGTGAGCGATACACGGATAGTTTCGCCAATACCATCACAAAGGAGCGAACCTATACCAACAGCAGACTTTATAAGTCCCATTCTTGCAGTCCCTGCTTCGGTCACGCCAAGGTGAAGAGGATAACTGCATTTCTGCGCAAGCAGACGGTAGGCTTCGATCATCGTTTTAACGTCCGATGATTTTATCGAGATAACGATATCGTCAAAATCACACTGTTCCAGAAGTGCAGCGTGACCTAACGCGCTTTCAACGAGTGCCTCGGCTGTAGGAGAGCCATATTTGGCAAGAATATCCTTTTCAAGTGAGCCTGAATTCACACCGATCCTTATAGGTATATTTTTTTGTTTACAAATCTCTGCAACAGCCTTTACCCTTTCCCGACTGCCGATATTACCGGGATTGATGCGTATTTTGTCAATGCCGAGTTCAGCGCTCTTTATCGCAAGACGATAGTCAAAATGTATATCCGCAACAAGCGGAACAGATATCTCTTTTTTTATTGCAGGGATAAGTTCAAGAGCTTTTTCATCGGGAATTGCCGCTCTGATTATTTCACAGCCTGCATCTTCAAGACGTTTCGCCTGACGCACGCTGCCCTCAATATAATAAGACGGAACATTCAGCATCGACTGAACATATATCTTCTTTCCGTCAAAGGTCAGATCTTTTAGCTTTACGGGTTTAACCTTTCGCATAGTTCCTCCGTTTTTCAACGACCAATAAAAATATTCTTTACATCATTAAACGTTACAACTATCATCAGCAGCATAAGAAGTGCCAAACCTGCAAAATGAACCATTCCCTCTGTTTCTGCCTTCATCGGTTTTCTTCTTATTGCTTCGATCACAAGAAATACAAATCTTCCGCCGTCAAGCGCAGGTATCGGAAGAAGATTGAATATTCCGATATTTACCGTGATAAGCGCAGCAAGCTGGAGCAGAAAATCCCAGTCAAGCCCCTTATCCGTTACAGAAGAACCAATAGTTGTAACTATACCTACAGGCCCTTGAAGATCGTTCAGACCATATTTTCCTGTAATAAGGTCACGAATTGACATAAGAACAATTCTTCCGCAATAAACAGCATTGTTAAAGGAATACGGAACGATATTTTTGATCGTGATCCTTTCGCCCTGAACCTTAAAATCATATTTAAGCGTTGTTTTTCCCGTTGTTTCATCAATTATCATCGGGAACCGGACACCGTTAAGCTCGATCTTTTCACCGTTGCGTTTAACAGTAAAATCTACAATGCCGTCATCGTCCGTACTTAAAAGATAGGTTATATCACGAGCTGTAAATATCTTTGTTCCGTTAATTCTTTCAATGGTGTCTTCAAGCTGCAAACCATAATTCGGACTTACAGCATTTTCATCGAAATAAACTATTCTTGAAGAAACGCCGACGCCGCTTACAAGCATTGCAACGATCGAAATAATGAATCCAAGTATCAGATTCATAACTGCACCTGCAAGAATAACAGCCATTTTTGCAGGAACAGGCTTTTTTCTGAAAGAATCGGGATCGTCCGAGTCCTCATCCTCCCCCATTGAACAGAATCCGCCAAGCGGAAGTAGCCGAAGTGAAAAGGTCGTTTCTTTTCCTTTTTTCTTGTATATAACGGGACCCATTCCTATTGCAAATTCGGTTACCTTTACCTTGCAGAGCTTTGCGGTAAAATAGTGACCGAATTCGTGAACAATAACAATGATGCCAAAGATAAAAATGCCGATAACAATGGATAAAAGTGTTTTCATTAACGCTGTACTCTCCTAAACACGAACTCTCTTGCAGCGGCATCTGCAGCTGCTACATCGTCATAAGAACCGATATTTGTAAACGGAAACTCTTCAAGAGCTTCCATTGCAAGCTCACCGATCTTAAGGAATGAGATCTTTTCCCGAAGGAATAAACGAACAGCTTCTTCATTAACGCTGTTCACAATACAGGGATATGCACCGCCAAGCTTTATAGCCTTTATTGCGGCTGAAAGGCAATCGAATGTTTCATAGTCAGGCTTAAAGAATGTAAGTGTTCCGCAGTCTGTAAGGGAAAGCGGCTTTACATCACAATCCAGACGCCGAGGATACAAAAGTGCATACTGGATAGGAATTTTCATATCGGGCGTGCCGAGCTGCGCTATGACAGAATGATCTTCATATTCAACAGCGGAATGAAGAATACTCTCACGGTTCACGACGATCTCTATCTGTTCGGGAGAAACGCCGAAAAGCCATTTAGCTTCAATAAATTCAAGGCCTTTATTCATAAGTGTTGCCGAGTCAATAGTTATTTTGCTGCCCATGCTCCAGTTAGGATGCTTGAGCGCATCTGCAGGTCTGACATATTTTAGTTCTTCCTTTGTTTTCCCGAAAAAAGGTCCGCCCGAAGCTGTAAGTATTATTTTTCGGAGTTCTTTTTGGTCGTTACCCTGAAGACACTGGAAGATCGCAGAATGCTCGCTGTCAACAGGATAGATCTTAACACCTTTTTCTGCGGCTGACTTCATTACAAGCTCACCGCCCGCAACGAGAGTTTCCTTGTTCGCAAGAGCAATATCACGGCCTGCTTCGATTGCCTTAAGCGTCGGGAGAAGACCTACCATCCCAACTACCGAATTGACCAGAATATCCGCTTCGATAACAGCTGAACGGCAAAGTCCCTCTATGCCGCAGCCTATTTCAATCATTATATCGTCAGTCAGTTTCTTTAATTCGGAATATTTGTTTTCGTCAAAAATGCAGATGTATTCGGGTCTGAATTCATGAGCCTGTTCAGCAAGACGTTTTACATTGCTCCCTGCTGCAAGCGCCTTGACTTTTATATTATGTTTTCGGCAAACATCAAGCGTCTGCTCGCCTATTGAACCCGTTGAACCTATAAGAGAAACTGTTTTCATCAGCTTTGATGCTCACTCCCATAAAACTGTAAAATCAATTTTAGGGTATGCTGTTTTTGCATACCCTAAGCATTAATTAAAAATTGCGAAATATTTAAAAGCAAGTGCCATAAACGGCGCTACAACAAGAACGCTGTCAAAACGGTCAAGTACACCGCCGTGACCCGGCATTATCTTACCGAAATCCTTTATATTATTCTGACGCTTTATAAGCGATGCGGAAAGATCTCCGACTATGCTTAAAAGGCTTGTTATCAATCCAACGATACCCGTCCAGATGTAATTTGTAGTGAAATTATATCCCTTTGAGTGCATTATCATCGAATAAACGATAACAAAAATACAAAGAATGATGATATTTCCGACAACTCCGCCTACTGCACCTTCAATGGTTTTTTTAGGCGATATTTCGGGACAAAGCTTATGCTTGCCGAAGAAAGTGCCGACAAAATAAGCTGCGCCGTCACTGAGCCATGCAGCAGCAAGGCAAAGCACAACATAAAATGCTCCGTGAAGATCATCCATTCTGTTAAGGAGCACTAAACAGCTCATTGCAGCGGAGGTAAGAACCGTTGAAGCTATCATAAAACAAAGCTTGTCAAAGCTCAGTGTTTTGTGATATGCAATAAATCCTACCAGCATAACAAGCATACAAGCCGCCGCGGCAATATAGATCACGTTTATACTGCAGAAATTTGTCAAAAACGGAAGCGCTGCCGCATAAACAAAACAGACCGCGCTGTGCACTTTATATTGCAGACATTTGCAGTTTGAGAACAGTTCATAGACTATAAGCACAGACAATATCGCTATCACACTCTCAAAAACGATCGTATCTGCCAAAAGAACAACAATTACCCCGATCGTGATCCCGACAATAGCTGTCAAAATTCTTGTAAGCATAAAATTAACTCCAAAATCAGCACCTTAACAGTTCCGAGTATATGAAAAGATACTTTTTGTTTTCTTTCCATAATATTATAGAACCGCAATGCGCCAAAATATTCATATTCTGCAAAAATTAAACTCCGCCGAAGCGTCTTCCTCTCGAAGAATATTCTTCAAGTGCTTTATCAAGCTCTTTTGGCGTAAAATCAGGCCATAGAACATCTGTAAAATAGTACTCCGCATAAGCCGACTGCCATATAAGAAAATTGGAAATGCGCTGCTCGCCGCTCGGACGGATGATAAGATCCACATCAGGCATAGTTCCCGTATAGAGCAGACTCGTCATAAGTCCTTCATCAATATCGGAAACCTTTATATCACCGTTTTTGACCATTTCGGCAGCCGCTCTGGCAGAATGGACGATATCATCTCTTCCGCCGTAATTTACAGCAACAGCAAGCGTCATCTCGTCAAAATTCTCCGAAGCTTTTTCAAGCTCGATCATTTTTTCTCTCATCTTTGGTTCAAAACGGGATTTGTCGCCGAGAAATATAAGCCTTGTTTTATCGCTTGCGAAGTCCTTTGCTTCATCCAAATACTGCATAAACAGCTTCATTATCATATCAACTTCCTGCTTCGGACGTTTCCAATTCTCCGTGGAGAACGCATAAAAAGTGATATATTTTATACCGATAGTTTTGCAGTAACGGGCGATGCGGCGGAACGCCTGTGCGCCCTCCGCATGACCTGCGGTACGGGGAAGTCCCCTTTTCTGCGCCCAGCGTCCGTTGCCGTCCATAATGAACCCTATATGGGTCGGTAAATTCTTTTCAGCCTTCATCAGATAGACATGATCTCTTTTTCCTTGGCGGAAATAACAGCATCGACCTTATCGCAGAATGTATCTGTTACCTTCTGAACATCCTTTTCAATGTCCTTCATATCATCTTCGGTGATCTCATTGTTCTTCTTGAGAGTCTTGAGCTTGTCGAGAGTATCTCTTCTTGCATTTCTTACTGTTACCTTAGCCTCTTCGCCGTACTTCTTTACCTGCTTTACAAGCTCCTTACGGCGCTCTTCTGTGGGCTGAGGGAATGCAAGGCGGAGAACATTTCCGTCATTTGTGGGATTGATACCGATATCCGAGTTAAGGATAGCCTTTTCAATAGCCTTAAGCTGTGATTTATCCCAGGGCTGGATAACGAGAATCCTGGCTTCGGCAACAGAAACTGCAGCCATCTGCTGGATCGGTGTAGGTGTGCCGTAATAGTCAACGAGCACCTTGTCGAGTACAGCCGGATTAGCTCTTCCGGCTCTTACAGTTGAAAGTTCATGTTCAAGACTGCCGAGGCATTTTTCCATTTTTTCCTGTGCTTTTTTAACGTGTTCGTTCATAATATACTCCTTTATTGCGGCTTATGCCGAATTATTGATGGGGTTCTCAAAAAAAACGGGACTCGAGCAAATTTTCGTTTATGACTTTGTTCAGCTGCAAGGCAACAAACCGCAGTAATACTTGATGTATTACAAGGTTTGTTAACGCAGCAGATGAGCAAAGTCATAGAAAATTTGCCGAGAAGGAGGTTTTTAGAGGTTCCCTAATTAATTTCTGTCGATAACGATCGTACCGACCTTCTTGCCGATACAAGCATCATAGATGTTATCGGGTCTGCTCAGGTCAAATACGATTATCGGAAGATTATTGTCCTTGCACATTGAAGCAGCAGTGCTGTCCATTACAGCAAGGTTCTTTACAAGAATATCGTTGAAGCTGAGTTCATCAAACTTTACAGCATCGGGATATTTATTCGGATCCTTGTCATAAACGCCGTCCACCATTGTTGCTTTAAGAACAATATCAGCGTTAATTTCAGCTGCACGAAGCGTCGAAGCCGTATCTGTGGAGAAGAACGGGTTACCTGTACCGCAGCCGAAAATAACAACTCTTCCCTTTTCAAGATGACGTACAGCCTTGTTGCGGACATACGGTTCTGCTACCTGGTGCATTGCAATGGCAGTCTGAACACGGACGTTCACGCCGAGCGATTCGAGGACATCGGCAACAGCGAGTGCATTCATCGTTGTTGCAAGCATACCGATGTGGTCAGCTCTTGTTCTGTCCATTGCGCCGCTTGAACGGCCTCTCCAGAAATTGCCTCCGCCGACAACGATACCCATTTCAACACCGATATCGGCACACTTTTTGATGCTTTCGCAGATCGGGGTGATGACAGAATAATCGAGTCCGTTTTTCTTATCGCCCGCAAGTGCCTCACCGCTGAGCTTCAGAAGCACTCTTTTATATTTAGGAACATCAGACATATAATTTTACTCCTTTACATGATCTCTATTCTATTTTACAACATTTTATCCAATATGTAAAGTCCCGAATGAAAATTTTTCTATAAATTTCACATTCAAGCAATATGAGTAAGCAGAAAATCAGCTATTTCCAGATAAGTATCCTTTTTCAGTCTGTCTCCGACAGTTTCAGCCTTATTATTCGGAAGCTTGCCGTCATTGCCTACGAGAAAAGTGTTAAGGTCGATATAATTAACATTATTTTCGTTTGCAAAATTTAACAGAAGCGAATTGAAGCTCTCAACATCGGCATTGGTAATAGCTTCCGTTTCATTTTCCGCCTTTAATGGTATAACCGACACAAGATAGATCTTCACATTTTCCTTTTTTTCTCTTATATCGGAAACAAACTCTGTCAATCCGCCGAATTCCTGCGTTTCCGCCGAAACAGCATCAAAAAATATGTAAACTGCGTCATATTCCTTGCCGTTAAGGAAAGAAACAGCCGGAGTTGTCATAATATCCGATGGTGTAAAGCTTCCTGTAAAAAGATTATCCCTCGGAACTGCACCATAATCGGACAATCCTCTCATCTGCTCGGGTGCGATTATCACAGCATTATCAAAATAATCCTCCGATACACGTTCGCTTACGGGAACGGGATTGATAACGGTTGTTTTTTCTTCATAAACATTATTTTCGCCTAAAACGGTTTCGTCTTCAATGCTGCTGTCTGAAACGGGGATCGCATCGTCACTGTTCATGTACAGAGCAAAGCAGGCTGCAAAGCTTGCAAATATAAACAACAGGACAAATGAAAATCTGAATTTAGCGTGTTTCTTTTCTTTCCGCATCTGCATTTTTGTCCTCCGTTTCTTTTGTGTTAATTTCAACAAAATAATTTGTAACTATTATACAACATTTTATTAGATTTTTCAATAACTTTATCAATTATTTAAAAAATGTTAAGAATTAAATGTACTTGACAAATACTTATACTGACATTATAATATAAAGGTATGTTATTGTAACATAAGACAGTTCGTTAGTGCCATCCTGTCTATAATCAAAACCAGGACATCATAAACCGATATTTTTAGGGTATGGTGTTCAGCCATGCCTTTTTTTATTTTACAGGGAGAAAACTATGTATATACTTAAAACAGAAGCTTCATTCGACAGCGCTCATTTTTTAAGCGGTTACAGCGGAAAATGCTCCAATCTGCACGGTCATCGCTGGAAGATCGAGATAGAGATAGAAAGCGAAGAACTTGTTTCGGACGGACAATGCCGTGGAATGATAGTTGATTTCGGCGATCTGAAAAGCGATCTGAAAGAGCTTGCCGATTCATTCGATCACGCATTCATATATGAAAAAGGTTCACTCAAAACTGCAACGATAGACGCCCTCAAAGCGGAAAGCTTCCGTCTTATCGAAGTTGAATTTCGTCCGACCGCAGAGAACTTCTCAAAGTATTTCTATGATATTATGCAGGACAAGGGTTACAATGTAAGAACACTTACCGTATATGAAACCCCGAATAACTGTGCAAGCTACAGCGGAAAGGACTGACATCATGGCAGAATTCAAGGTTGTAGAAAAATTCGTCAGCATCAACGGCGAAGGCCAAAGAGCTGGTCAGCTTGCAGTATTTATCCGTTTCAAAGGCTGCAATCTCAACTGCGATTACTGTGATACAAAGTGGGCAAACGAGCCTTCCGCTCCGTTTGAAGCTATGGACGAAAACGAAATATATGATTATATCAAGTCCACAGGTGTAAAGAATGTTACCCTTACAGGCGGAGAACCTCTGCTTTGCGATAACATTGAAATACTGCTCAAAAGGCTTGCCTGCGATAAAGCACTTAATGTCGAGATCGAAACAAACGGAAGCGTTCTTATTGAACCGTTTGCAAGCATTGACAAGCGCCCAAGCTTTACGCTTGATTACAAGCTTGCAGGAAGCAAAATGGAACAGTTTATGAAAACCGAGAACTACAAACACCTGCAGAAAAACGATACAGTTAAATTTGTAGTATCTTCAACAAGTGATCTTGAACGTGCGGTCGAAATAATCAGAGAATATGAACTTGACAAGAAATGCGGTGTTTATTTGAGCGCTGTTTTCGGCAGAATAGAGCCTGCGGACATTGTTGAATTTATGATAAAACACAGACTTAACGATATAAACCTACAGTTACAGATGCACAAATTCATCTGGGATCCGAACAAGCGAGGTGTTTAAATGAAAAAAGAATTTGATTACGAAGCAATAAAGGGACATATCCGCGGTATTCTCGAAGCGCTCGGCGAAGACCCCGACAGAGAGGGACTTCGTGAAACTCCCGACCGTGTTGCAAGGATGTACGGTGAAGTATTCGAAGGCTTGCGGTACTCAAATGCCGAGATCGCAGAGATGTTCAATAAATCATTTGAAGATGGTTTCTCAAAGCGAAGCGATGACATCGTTCTTGTAAAGGATATCGAAGTTTTCTCCTACTGCGAGCATCACATGGCTTTAATGTATGATATGAAGGTTTCGGTCGCATATATTCCGAACGGAAGAGTCCTCGGATTATCTAAAATTGCCAGAATTGCCGATATGGCGGCGAAGCGTTTGCAGCTGCAGGAACGTCTTGGCGCTGATATTGCCGAGATAATCACACTTGCAAGCGGTTCGGAAGACGTTGCGGTAATAATTGAAGCAAACCACAGCTGCATGACGGCACGAGGAACAAAAAAGTCTTCCGCAAAGACGGTTTCCACGACTTTAAGAGGACGTTTTGACACTGATGCCGCACTTCAGAACAGGCTTTTTATGCAGATGAAGCTTTAAGGTAACAACTATGGTAATTCTTATAAGCGGCTGCTCCCACACGGGAAAGACCTTGCTTGCGCAGCAGCTCCTTGAAAAATACAAATATCCATATCTTTCGATAGATCATCTCAAAATGGGGCTTATCCGAAGCGGTCAGACTGCTCTTACTCCCGAGGACGACAAAGAGCTTGTCCCCTATCTCTGGAGCATTGTAAAGGAAATAGTTAAAACTGCGGTCGAAAACGAACAGAATATTACCATTGAAGGCTGTTACATTCCGTTTGATTGGAAAAAAGACTTTGACGAAAGCTATCTGCGGCACATTAAATACCGTTGTTTGATAATGACGGAAAGGTATATCAAAGAGCATTTTGCGGATATTAAATCTCATGCAGATGCTATTGAAAAGCGGCTTGACGACAGTTGGCTGAACGCCGATCAGCTTATTGCAGAAAATGCCGAAAATCTGGAAATGTGCAGGAAATACGGCTGTGAATACATTCTCATTGATGAGGAATATGAAATTGATTTAAAAGGAGTATCGTTATGAAAGCACTTGTTTTATTCAGCGGCGGAGTTGACAGCACCACCTGTCTTGCTCTTGCCATTGACAGATACGGAAAAGAAAATGTTGTTGCACTTTCCGTTTCTTATGGTCAAAAGCACACAAAGGAAGTTGAAGCCGCAGACAATATTGCCAAGCATTACGGTGTGGAATTAATCAAGCTCGATCTTGCGGAGATGTTCAAATACTCCGACTGCTCGCTTTTGCAGCATTCGGACAAGGAAGTTCCCCATGAAAGCTACTCTGAACAGCTCAAAGAAACAAACGGCTCCCCCGTTTCGACATACGTTCCGTTCAGAAACGGTCTTTTCATTGCTTCTGCGGCAAGCATTGCATTATCCAAAAGCTGCGGAGTAATTCTTTACGGCGCTCACGCAGATGATGCGGCAGGAAACGCTTATCCCGATTGTTCCGAGGTATTCAACAATGCTATGAACACAGCTGTCTGGGAAGGCAGCGGTCATCAGGTAAAGGTCGAAGCGCCTTTTGTCGGAATGAACAAGGCGGGAGTTGTTAAAACAGGACTTGCTCTCGGCGTTCCATACGAGCTTACATGGAGCTGCTACGAGGGTCACGACAAACCGTGCGGAGTTTGCGGAACGTGCATTGACCGTCAGAAGGCATTTGAAGAAAACGGCGTTACCGATCCACTTTTAAAACAAGGAGAATGAATATGACAGGCAGAAACACCGCAGAAACCGAGGGAATTACACTTCTCGGCAATCAAAAGACAAAGTACCCCACCGATTACGACCCAAGTGTGCTTGAAACATTTGTAAACAAGCATCAGGACAACGATTATTTTGTAAAATTCAACTGTCCCGAATTCACAAGCCTTTGCCCTATCACGGGACAGCCCGATTTTGCGACCATCTATATTTCCTACGTTCCGTCCGTAAAAATGGTCGAGAGCAAATCTCTGAAGCTTTATCTTTACAGCTTCCGCAACCACGGCGATTTTCACGAGGACTGTATGAACATAATCATGAAAGACCTTATCAAGCTTATGGATCCCAAATACATTGAAGTATGGGGAAAATTCACTCCGCGCGGAGGTATTTCGATCGATCCTTACTGTAACTACGGCAAAAAAGGTACAATGTGGGAACAGGTCGCAGTTGACAGACTTACACATCATGATCTTTACCCAGAAAAGGTTGACAACAGATAAAAACTAAACGAGTGACTTTCACGGACGAAAGTCACTCGTTTTTTATACTAATATCAAATCGTTCTATAGACAAAGCCGACAGATAGAATAATCCAAGTCAAGGATGGCGACCGCAGTAAGGCTGTATGCCTTTCAAGGGAGCCAGACGCAGAATTGGATTATTATATCCGAGGATGTGTCTATAGGTTGGTTTGGAATTAGTATAATACTAAACGAGTGACTTTCACGAACGAAAGCCACTCGTTTTTTATGATATAAGCTTATTCAGGTTATCCGCATACCTTGCACAATCGTGGAAAAGCTGCGTTTTTATATTTGACGAAGTGCTGCGTATGTAAAGAATGATAACATACGGCGAATCGGTATAGACAACTGCCGCTGCACCGAGAGTATAGAAATCATCCTGCGGCAGAAAACCGTATTTCTCGCAGACGGTGTATTCTTCAAGCTCATCGGAGAAAAGATCGTTATGCTCGCTGTTGGCAAGGAAATCCTTCATAAGCGAACCGTTCTGATGCTCTTGGTTAAAGTAATATATATCCTTGAAATAAACGGCTGTTTCTCTTGCGGTGAGCTTGAACCAGTAGTTTTCATCGGTCATTCGCTCGTCACGTCCAAGACCTTCGGCAAGCTGATTGAAGCAATCATAGCCGATGTAGTTGTAAAGCATTTTGTAAGCTGTGTTGTCGCTTTTTTCGATAGCCGCTTTTGCAAGCTCTTCGATAGTGAACTTTGTTCCGACAGGCTTGTTTCCGATAAGCTCGGCGCTTGAATTGAGCATTTCTTCTGTCATTTCAAAGCTTTGCGAAAGGTCTGTTTCGCTTCCGAGAACAGCTCTAACATAAGGCGCTTTTATAATGCTTGCAGCCGAAAACAGAACATCTGCGTTGTATTCCACGGAAGCTCCGTTTTGCAGATTAACATACATAAAGCCTGCATCGCCGTACTTCTTTATAAGTACATTGTAGAGATCATCAAGAGAAGCCTTGATCTCTTCATTATCGGTATCAATACCAGAGGTTATGATCGTAGACGCCTCACCTCCGGACATTGTTTCAAAATCATATTTCGGACTGTCTACGAGAAGTGTCTGAACAAGCTCAGGAGTTTCAGCTTCGGAGATCTCAGTTTCGGTCACAGCTTCGGTCTGCGCTTCGGTCGTTTCTTCCTGACGCTTACCTCCGCTCGCTATAACCTTTACAACCGTATTGCCGGGGATATATGCTTCCTCGGGAGCAATGCTCTGTGAAAGAATAACCCCCTTTTCATACTCGGTATCATAATCATATTCAACATCGAGCGTGAAAAATCTGCTGTAACAGCCTGTCACATCATCTACCGAATAGCCAACTATCTTCGGCATTATCTCCTTCGAATCGGCAGGCTTGCGGAAGATCACAATACAAGCGATCACTGCAAATGCAATCAGCGAAAGAACGATTATGATAATACTGATAAGCTTTTCATTTTTATTGTTCATAAAAGCTGCCTCCTTCGGGAGATCACTCAACAGATTTAAGTGAAGCCGCCATATCTATCTTTTTAAGGCGGAAATAGAGCATTACGTTTACAAAAACTGCAAACAAAGCCGTAAGTCCTGCAGCGGCCAAAAAGCAATACGCAGGTATATCGGGAGCAAACATTACCGAGTCAACTTCACAGGTACGTCTGACAAACCCCTCAAAGAACACTCCAAGAACAAGCCCTGCAAGCATTCCCATAAATGCAGAGATAGTATTTTCACGATAAATATATGCTGCTACCTCACCGTCATAAAAACCGAGAACCTTTATCGTTGCAAGCTCGTGAAGGCGTTCATTTACATTGATATTTGTCAGATTGAACATTACCACAAATGCAAGTGCACCTGCGCAGACTATAACCAGTATAACAATAAACGAAAGACTGCTTACAAGTGTACGGAAGCTATCGCTTCCGCTTGATGAATAGCTCACTGCAAGCACATCGTCACGTTCAACAAGCGCTTCCGAAAGCTCGTTTTCCTTTGAGGTATCGTTCATATTAATGAACATTACGTTGTTTTTAAGCTCATAGTCAAGACCGAGCTTGTCAAAACCGCCCGAAGAGATAAACACATAATTAAATGTGTAGTTTTCCATTATCCCTATTATTTCAACGGGATTTTCCTTTGTAAAGTAAACACTGTCGCCAAGCTTCACATCAAGCAGACGAGCAAGCTTTTCGTTAATGATTATTCCGTTATCCGAAACGTTATAATGCTCTTTTGTCACTCTGTTATGTATATCAAAGAATTCGGAAATGCCGTTTTCATCCTCGGGAACAATAAGATAAACCTCTGCCGAGCTTTTTTCGGAGTAAAGATCATCGACCTTCTGCATTGCGAACATTGATGCATCAACAAGCCCTGTTTTTTCGGCTGCAGCCTTGACTTCGCTATAATCAGCCTTTTCATCATCAACAGCAGTTATCGCATCATAGACAAATACCCTTGAGTACTGCCTGTCAACGATGCTGACGATCGAATCACGAAGACCGAAACCTGTCACAAGCAAAGCGGTACATCCGCCGATTCCGATTATCATCATTATAACACGGCTTTTATAGCGAAAAAGATTTCGAAATGTTACCTTCGTTGTGAACTTCATCCTGCTCCAGAGCGGAGTGATCCTTTCAAGGAAGATACGCTTTCCGTTTTTCGGCGGTTTCGGGCGCATAAGCTCCGCAGGCTTTGAGATAAGCTCAACTCTGCAAGCCATAAATGATGAAAGTCCCGTGCAAAGGCAGGCGGCAACAGTACAATACAGCGCATAATCCCATCTGAAAGCTGCGCTGAACGTATCAAAAGCATAGATCGATTTGTAGCAAGTAAATATAAGCTTCGGGATAGTGTTAAGACCAAGAGCTACTCCGGCAATAACTCCCGGGATACTTGCAAGTGCAGCATAGAGGATATACTGTCCCATTATTTCGCCATAGCTGTAGCCAAGCGCTTTGAAAGTTCCCGTCTGGATGCGCTGTTCCTCGACCATTCTCGTCATTGTTGTCCAGCAGACAAGCGCCGCTATCAATATGAAGAATACAGGAAAGACCTTTGCGATAGCGTCGACCTTGTCGCAGTCATCGCCGTAATTTCCGAACGATGGATAGATGTCCTTTCGGCTCATTACATACCATTTAGCGTCCTTTGTCCTGTCGGCAACTTCCTTTTCCGCATCAGCAATTTCAAGCTGTGCATCCTTAAGCTTTTCTTCTCCGTCGGCAATTTCCTCTGCAGCTTCGTCAAGCTCGGAACGTGCATCGGCAAGCTTATCGGAATTATCGGTGATCCCTTTATCAATTGCCGAAATATACTGTTCAAGTCCATTCTTGCAGGCAGCCTTTGTACCGTTGTCATAGGCAGCAGGGATGGACATATATCCCGTTAGGAGCTGAACAAGATCATCATCGGCGGAAAAGAAATCTCCGCGGTTCAGTTCATCAATAAGCTCGGATATTTCGCTCTGATCCGAAGCAGCATCGGTTTCATAATCGGAAAGAACATTATTAAGCTTATCGGAAACCGCTTTCAGTTTTTCAATTGCTCTTAATCCGTCATTATATTCAACTTCACCGTCAGCAAGCTTTTCTTTAGCGTCGTCAAGCTCCTTCTGCGAATCGCTGACCTCGTCTTTTGCATCATTTATTTCTTCATAAGCTTCATCCGTGATCTTTTTAACACGCTTTTCAATTTCCGTTTTTCCAAAATCTTCAAGCGAGCTGATCTTATCCTCAATAAAGCTGTCATATTCATCCTTGAACGGATCAAGCTTTGCTGCTTCATCTATCTTGACATAAACATCGGTATAAACATCAAGGTCAAAGCTCTCCTTCGGTATAAGAACATAGCCGTTGAGCGTTCCGTTTCCTATCGACGTTGTTCCCCTCTCGAACGAGATATACATAGGAAGCTTTACAAGACCTACGACCGTAAACTCATCCTGCGAAAGAGTATCGGAAATATCATCCTCTCCCGAAGCGGAAAGCGTTATCTTATCGCCTATCTTCGGCTGCTCCGAACCACGGAATTTATAGTCAGCAACACATTCATTACTGCTTTGCGGAAGTCTTCCTTCAATGATCTCGGGATAATTGAAGCTTCCGTTCGGGTCGTAGGAATAGACCTTTACAGCTTTTCTCGAAATATAGTCGCCTTCTATAAAAAGGTCGGACGAATATGCTCCCTCCGCATAAAAACCGTCATCGAATGAGCTTATGTCGTCTGCTTCATTCTGTTCAAAGCCGAGCGTTGATATTATATGAATATCAGCAAGAGAATGTTCTTTGTAATAATTACGAGCATTCTTTTTCATATCGGGCGACGCCGCCTTTATCCCGGAGAAAAATCCCGAACCGAGTGCGATTATCGCAAATATCGCAATAAATCTTCCGAAGGTGTTCTTTATGCTTCGGAATGTATTTTTCAGCATTGCTTTTTTCATAGAAACATTACCTCTTTACCATTCAATGCTGTCAATAGAAGCAGGCGAATCGTTCAGAACTACGCTCTCGACCTTGCTGCTTTTAATGGTTATAACTCGGTCAGCCATTGGCGTTATTGCAAGGTTATGTGTGATCACAACAACTGTCATACCTGTATTTCGGCAGGTATCCTGCAAAAGCTTCAGGATGTTTTTTCCCGTCTGATAGTCGAGCGCACCGGTCGGCTCATCACAGAGAAGAAGCTTCGGCATTTTGGCAAGTGCTCTTGCAATGGAAACACGCTGCTGTTCGCCGCCCGAAAGCTGCGCCGGGAAATTATCCATTCTGTCGCCAAGTCCGACCTCACGAAGTATCTGTTCAGCGTCAATATGATCCTTGCAGATCTGCGTAGCAAGCTCAACATTTTCCTTTGCGGTAAGATTCTGTACGAGATTGTAAAACTGAAAAACAAAGCCTATATCATAACGTCTGTATGAAATAAGCTCCTTTGGAGAATATTTCGCAATATCAACGCCGTCAACGATTATCTCGCCTTCGTCACAGTTGTCCATTCCTCCAAGCATATTCAGAACGGTAGTTTTTCCTGCACCGCTCGCACCGACAATAATTGCAAATTCGCCCTTTTCAATGCTGAAATTTATGCCGTCCGAAGCATTGATCGTGACTTCGCCCATTTGGTAGCGTTTATATACATCCTTAAATTCAACAAAACTCATACTATACTTCCTTTTCCGATAAAAAGCTGTTTTGATATATTTATATTTATTATAACATATTTTTCTCTAAAGTAAAAGACTTTTCACTGTTTTTTCACAAATTTTGTAAAAAAAAGAACAGCAGAAAATTATCTGCTGCCCTTTAATACTAATTCCAAATCGTTCTATAGACAAAGCTGACAGATAGAATAATCCAAGTCAAGAAAGGCGACCGCAGTAAGGCTGTATGCCTTTCAAAGGAGCCTGACGCAGAATTGGATTATTATATCCGAGGATTTGTCTATAGGTTGATTTGGAATTAGTATAAGAATCATTATTTCTCGTTTTTGTCAAAATATGCTATTCCAAGTCCGACGGTACTCATATAGCATCTGCCGTAAACGTTCATATCGCCGCTGACAAACACGCCGTTGCCCGTTCCGCCGAAGGTATGGAGATCATCATTGATGCGCGTCCAGGCAGCACCGTTGTCTTCAGACATATAAACACCCTTCACATCGGAATCCTTCGGTGTGCCGTAAATATAGATCACATACGGATCTCCCTCATTTTTAGCTTTTCCGAGCCCTACCGCTTCGCAGTACTTTATACCTTCAACGAGAGATGTTTTTTCACCGTGGTCTGTTGCCTTGAAAAGACCTGCTCCACAGGGAATATAAAATGTTCCCTCTTCGGACGGGTCTGCACATAATCTTGTGAAGCTCGGGCTTACTACAGGCATTCTGGAGAAATTCTTTCCGCCGTCAGAGCTCAAGAAAACTACGCTGTTTCCGCAGGCATAAACGTAATCGCTGTTGTTGGGATCACCGAGGAAATAAACGTTGCTTCCGACGATACCCTCGCATTTATTCCATGTGCCGCCAAAATCGTCCGTGTAATATGCGCTGTAAGAATTTGAAGGACTCCAGAAAAGTCTTGAACCGTCTGCGTTAAAACCAAGCTTGCCGCGGAAGAGTATCTTGCCCTCTTCGGGGGAATTTGTTATACTGTTCCAGGTCTGACCTCCGTCCGTGCTGTAAATCAGAGACATTTCGGATTCACTTCCGCCGACCTTTGCCCAGTAATCTCTGTTTTGGTATGCAATAGCAATACTTGTGCAGGAGCCGATCTGACCCTTGTGACGCTCGGCAGGTTCTTTTATATCGTTGTGTACAAAACCGTCATAATCTCCGATAGCCGAAACAAGCGGATAACCCTCCATTGTAACGATATCCTCGGGAACGACTTCCTCTATACCTTTTGCATTGAAATAAAAATTCGGATGCTCGTCCCAGATATTATCGCAGGCAAAAATACCGTTGCCCGAAGTTACCATTATCTCATTCGTGTTGAAAGGATTCATTTCAAGCGAACAGCACCAATGTATCGCATAATCTGCTATCCAGGGAATTCCGCCGTCCGTCATTGTCATATCTTTAAGAATATTTTTCCAGCTTTTGCCGCCGTCAGTCGAAATGAAGAATGCGTCGCCGAAAGATTTGTTAGGCTGTTCATTCCAGTTGTTTGTCGAAACAGCGACAAGCTTATTGTCATCAGTCGGGTCGATAACAACATCACCGATAGAAACATCCAGAGGCGAAACATTTTCAGCCGAACCGTCAGCATTGTATCTCCAGAGTGCGCCTGCTCCGGCATTCCACGGTCCTTCTTTTGTAGCATAAGCTACATAGAGATCACCCTTTGAGTTAAGCTTCATTCTCTGCGGCATAAGCTTTGTATCTCCGTCTTTGAGAGGATTCCAGCTTGAACCTGCGTCCTCGGAAACAAAGATATTATCTTCACCGTTTCTTGAAACGGACGCATAGATTTTCTGTGAAGCTCCGTCCTTTCCCGAAGAAGGATCGAAAAGAATTCCGTTAATTCCGTTACCGTTTTTTGTAGACTCAATAGGGAAACCTGTGACCTGTTCCCATGTACTTCCGCCGTCTGTGCTTTTTAACATTCCGCCTGTTCTTCCGCCAACGAAGATAATGCTTCCGTTATTCGGATCGACAGCTATTCTTTCACCGTTTCCTCTGCCCATACCGTTGCCATGAGCTTTTATTTTATCGGTAACATCAACAACATCAAATGTTTCACCGTAATTATCTGAAACAAGTATAGCTGTCTTTCCGCCGCTGAAATACTCTGTTCCTGCAAGAAGATAAAGCTTTGAAGCATCATTCGGATCAACTGCAAGACCGTCAATTCCGAGCAGACCCTTATCTTCATCGCTTACCCAATAGCTTAGTGACTTCCATTGCTGTGCCGCTTCGTCCCAGCGATAAGCACCGCCTACATCTGTGCGAGCATAAAAGACATTTTCTTCACAAGTGCTGAAAACCCCCGTAACAAATCCGCCTCCGCCGATCTCTACCTGACCGTAGCTCCAATCGGTATTTATTGCAACGGATGCTGCATTTTCATTTTCTGTGTTTACTGCTGAAGATGTATTTTCGACATTATCGGAATTATTTTTATCCGAACAGCCTGTCAGAACGCTGAATAACATACACATACAGACTGCTGCCGCTCCAATTTTTTTAATCGTGCTGTGATTTTTCATTGCGATGATCCTTTCATTTCAAAGAAATCGTTTTTAATTATAATGATTATACAGCACATAAATCTAAAAGTCAATGTATTTGGGACAAATCCACCAATTTTTTCTGTTATACTAAATTCAAATCGTTCTATAGACAAGGACGGCAGATAGAATTACGTCAATTAGGTAAACTTGTTTACCTTGAAGAGCGACCGCAGATAGGCTTGCCGCCTTTCAAGGGAGCTTGACGACGAGTGACGTAATTATAGCTGTCGTATCTGTCTATAGGTTGATTTGAATTTAGTATTAGACAGAGTTTACCGTTTACCTAATATCTCCTGCGTAACACCTATATCACTTTCAAGACAATATTTCACCTTGACCGTCATTTTGCCGCCGTTTTCGGAAAAGTCAACCTCTTTTCCTACGATCGTTATCCCCTTATCCTCAAGAAAATTCTTCTCATATAAAGATATCTTGCTTTCAAGGATCAGCTTTGCCTGCTCGGAAGAATATTCGACCTCATCGACGGTATAAGGCTTTATTTCGGCTATAACTATGCCAACAGGAAGCTCCAGTCCAAGAAAATGTGCATATTCTATCTCTTCGCTGTATTCGTACTCGAAGCTTTCTGCCTTATTTAAGTATAGAGGTATCCTTAATCCCCATAAATATAGCGACTTTTTGGTTTTCTCCTCGCCATAGTTTGTAACGCTGTCTGAAAACGGCTGCTCAAAAGTTACCTCACGCTCATATCTTCCGATGATCTCCCCCATTGCGTGTACAAAATAGTCGTGATCGAGCTTTCCGTCGATCGTTCCGCTTATGAGGATATCCCCCTTCCGAACTCCGTCATAAAGCATCGGTACAAGCATACCGAGATGAACATTCCTTATATCAACTATCTGCGCATCGCAGGCTGCAACAACATTGCACGGTGTTGATAAGGGTATCATTTCAGGCTTTTCGGAAAGCTCACTTATTTCAACAAGTATCCTGCAGCCCGATGAACGTATGCCTATCCAGCTGAATGAATCAAGGGCAGTCAGTATTCTCTTCTCTGAATCACGAAGGTCAAGCGACGGAATATATGCTCCTGTTTTTATCCCATATTCGGCAAGGATGCTTTTCACACGCTCGTCCGACATACTCTCATTACCGTAAACCTCTATCCTCAAAACGGTATTTGAAAAATAGAATACAAGCATCAGAACCGCTAAAATCCCTGCAGCAATACCGAATCTTTTTTTATATCTCTGCGCAGTGAAGATCAAGCCTTTTCTTTCAAGCAGCTCAAACTGTGCTTTATTATCCTCGGCAAAGGCTTTGAGTTCACCAAGATCATACCATGCGACTGTTCCCGTGACGAAATTTCCGCCTTCTATCCTGATATCCCTTACAGCAAAGCCTGTCGCACGGAGCTTATTAACAATTTCTCCGCAATCGGCAGCAAACATTTTGAAGAAAACATTCCCAAGCAGCATTTTTTTCATAATATTACCTCTTACTCATACTAAGGAAACGCTGATTAATACGTTTCAGCCGTTTTTCAAAATGTCCTCAAAGAAGGAAACTCGTACATTTTTCAAAACGGCGAAACGAACGCTACGCTTTAATCAGCTTTTTCCTAATTCTTAATCGTTCTATAGACAAATCCACGAGATAAAATGCGCTCAATCAAGGAAAACGACCGCAGACAGGCTGCCTGCCGTCATTGCAATAACATTGCAATGGAGTTTGACGCAGAGTGAGCACATTATAGCCGAGGATTTATCTATAGGTTGATTAAGAATTAGTATCAAATTCAATCGAAGTTATCCTGCCGTCAATAACTACACCTGCAGTGTTATAATCCGATATCCGCAGATCCTCACCCCATATCTGAAGGGTGACCGTTGATGTTTTCAGCCGAACATAGATGTCGTTCAGCTCGATAATACGCTTGCAGTTTTCAATTTCAAGATGTGTATTATCGGTAAGATTCATATATGTATTGAGATAAAGCCGCTTTTTAACAAATCCTGCCGCAAGCGAATTATAGATTTTCTTTGCCTTTACAAGCATTGCGTATTCCTCCGGAAAGCATCTTTAAATTTACTGTTATCCTATACTAAAAATTATATTAACGGAAAGACAAACATATACTTTTAATAGGACATTTCCACAACTGATGAGAGGTACATAATGATGAAAAAAATTTCAGGAGCATTGATCGCCGCAGCTGTGATCGCATATTCGGCGGCTCTTCTGTATTACAGCAAAGAGGTTTCCGAAAGCGTAATATCTTCAATAAAGAACTGCATCAACGTTATCATACCGTCACTGTTTCCGTTTATGATCGCTTCGGGGATAATCATTTCATCAGGGTTATATCATAAGTTAAGCATACCGTTTTCGGTTGTTTCAAGATATATTTTTCACATCAAACCGGAGCTTTTTTCAATTTTTTTCATAAGCTCTGTCGGCGGATATCCGATCGGAGCAAAGCTTCTGACGGATCTTTATGAAAATGGAGATATCGACAAAAGAACAGCTGAAAAAATGCTCGGGTATTGTTATATGGGCGGTCCCGCTTTTTTCATCGGCGCTGCAGGAATAAAGATATATAACAGTACAGCTGTCGGGATGATCATATTCGCAAGTATTCTCATTTCAAATATTACAATAATGCTTTTTAACGGTCGTAATACACCCGTCCCCCCAAAAAATAAAATCAAACGTCAGCTTTGTTTTAAAACAGATGATTTCCTGTCCTCCATAAACTCGGGCGGAATAGGGATCGCCAAAATATGCGCTGCTATCATATTCTTTTCATCATTTCTCGCTGTTCTTGAAGCTTCCGGGATAATTGGAGCATTTTCAAAACTTATATCCTCAATAACACGCCTCTCTCCTGAAATATGCCGTGTTATTCTTCGCTCAATGATCGAGATCAGCAATATTTCCGATATTACACCCGATATTTCTCTCCTTCCTGTTGTCACAGCTCTGTTGTCATTCGGAGGCTCGTGCGTTATTTTTCAAATAGAAGGTATTGTTGAAAGTAAATTGTCTACACATAATTTCTTGATAAGTCGTATTATTGCAATGATTTTATCATATTTTTGCTGTAAAATATTAATATTGGTTTTCGATATATCAAATTATACACAAGTTTCTGCAATAAGCGGAGAACTTATTCAGCAAAATCAACCAATTCCAAGTTTGTTTTTGTTAATTATGACAATTTTATTATTATCAAATAATTTTATGGTAAAAAGCCAAAAAATATGATATAATTAAATTAATTGGAACGCATACAGAACTCTCGAAAGGAAATGATTCTCAATGGCAAAAAAGAAATACTTCGGTAATAATATTCCTGCTCGCTGTGAATATTGTACATTCGGCACAAGAGCAAAGGACGGCGGAAAGGTTCTCTGCGAAAAGCGCGGTCTTGTTGACGGCACTTCATCATGCTCAAAGTATCTGTATTCTCCTCTCAAGAGGATCCCTGTTAAGCAGCTCAATATTCCCGGAAACTTTGATGAAGATTGATTTGACTTTATAAAGATCTATAAAACACAAAAGCCGATAGATTCAGTTCTGTCGGCTTTTTATATTACATATTTTTTCAGCGATATCCTTAAATATTTTTCCGCAGCTTGCATTTCCCGATATGCCGTTTTCAACAAGTACCGTAACCGCATACTGTGGTGAATCGGTCGGGAAATAACCCGTGAACCAACAGTTCAGTTCTTCTTTACCGTCAGCATTGAAGCGCCCCGTCTGTGCAGTCGAGGTTTTTCCTGCACAGGATATCAGCTCCGAACGTGAAAACGAATTTGAAGCATTTACAACTCCGCACATATACCTTTTAAGCTTCTGCGCTGTAAGACAGGACATTACCCTCTCGCTTTCTGTCGTATCGGCAGCTTGTTCGATGCCGTTTTCATCACGAAATCCGTGGATCAATCTCGCTTGCGGCATTAGTCCGTTATTTGCCACAGCGCAGGTCAAACGGCAGATCTGTATTGGTGTTGCCGTAAGCTTTCCTTGACCGAATGAAAAATTTCCTTTTTCGGCTCTGACCGAAAGCTCACGCTCTGTCGGAAGATATCCGCTTTGTGAACTTAACCCGTCAGCTAAAACACTTTTTTCACCGAAGCCGAGATTTTCCGCCGTATCATGAAGAAGCTTCGGCGACAATGTTTCGCTCAATGCTATGAAATACGGATTGCAGGAGCTTATCATCGCCTCTTCCATTGAGATCTCCCCGTGTCCGCCCCATTTGTGGCAGTTGAAGATCTGACCGTCGATATCTATCGAACCGTCACAAATATATGAGTAATCTTCGCTTATTCCCGATTCAAGTGCTGCCGTTGCAGTCACAAGCTTGAAAATCGACCCAACGCTGTACGCCGAAAAAGCACGATTCACAAACGGAGAATCTGCACTTTCAAGACTCTCTGTCAGATTTTGCGGATCAAATTCGGGAAAACTTGCGCAGGCGATGATATCTCCGCTTTTTATGTCCATAACGACTACCGCTCCCTTTTTATACCCCGAATTTCGGAACGCTTCTTCCGCAGCAATCTGAATATCAAGATCAAGGGTAGTCACCACTCCGCTTTTCAGCTCCTTTGGGATAGTTTTTTGGGAAACAATACCTTCAAGCACCGAACCTACAGCATCAACGCTGAATACGGCACAGTTCTCCGTATAGCATCCTCGAAGAAAATCATCGTAAGCAAGCTCTAATCCGCATACCCCCTTTCCGTCCGATGTGTAGCCTATAATATGCCGTGCAGGCTGTGAATTATCTGTTCGTATATACTTCCGAAACACTATGACGTTCCGTATATTTTCCGAAGTCACTCTGCAGAAAAAAGGAAGATTCCCCGACATTCCGTTATGAAAGGCTTCACGATCACAGACATAAGCTGCTGCGCCCAGTGAATCGGCATTATGAGGGTCAAGCACTGCAATATACTCTGTACTGCGGTTATTGAGTCTTTGACCGTTTCTGTCATATATCGCTGCATATTCGCACTTATCACGAAGAACATATCTTCCTCTTCCCGATGCTGCTTCAAGAACTTTTATATCATTATCAATGAACGCTATCCTAAAAATAAGGATAATTGCAGTTACAAATGCAGTCACACTGACCATATAAAGCTTTTTATCCATAAAGAAAACCTCCCTTGACATTATTCTTGTCAGGGGAGGTTTTGGTTAATCAATTCCTGCTTTCTTTTTTGCGGAAGTAAGGGTATTTTTCATAAGCATTGCGATAGTCATCGGTCCGACACCGCCGGGAACAGGTGTTATGTAACCTGCTTTTTCAAAACAATCGTTATAATCAACATCTCCGCAAAGCTTGCCGTTTTCAAGTCGGTTCATGCCAACATCAATAACAACTGCGCCCTCTTTGATCATATCAGCGGTAACAAAGTTTGCCTTTCCGACTGCCGCAACAAGAATATCGGCGGTCCTGCATATCTCTGCAAGATTTTTTGTGTGTGAATGACAGACAGTAACCGTTCCGTTTTTCTTTAAAAGAAGCATTGACATGGGCTTGCCGACAATGTTGCTTCTGCCGATAACAACACAGTTCTTTCCGTCAACGGAGATACCGCTCTGATCAAGCATTTCAATAACGCCTGCAGGAGTACACGGCAGGAATTTATAGTCGCCGATCATTATATGTCCGACATTTTCGGGATGGAATGCGTCAACATCCTTTTCGGGAACGATCGTGTTTATTACCGCTGTTTCGTCAATATGCTTCGGAAGAGGAAGCTGAACAAGAATTCCATCAACCTTTTCATCGGCATTGAGCTTTTTTACAAGCTCAATAAGCTCGTCCTGTGTTGTTTCTTCGGGAAGCGCATATTCAAATGATTCAAATCCAACTGCTTCACAAGCCTTTTTCTTGTTGTTTACATAAACTCTTGAAGCAGGATTGTTTCCCACGATAACAACCGCAAGTCCGATGCTGACGCCCTTTTCTCCGAGCTGTTCAGCTTCTGCCTTCACCTGTTCTTTAACTGCTGCGGAAATTGCCTTTCCGTCAATTATCTTTGCCATTTTCATTTTCCTCCGTTTCATCATCGGTAATTCTGTCTTCGGGTTTAAGTTTTTCCTCGGCTGCCTTTTTCTTATTCTTTCTTTCCGCAGCCTTTTTATCATATTCGGCATTTCTGCGCTCTGCTTCTGCAAGGATAGACTTTGATTCTTCTGTATCCTTATACAAAGTATATCCGCCGTTCTGCTTAATTCTCGAACGTGCCGTTATGATAACAACAACAGAAGCAATTACGCTTACAGCCGCAACAAACTGCGATATTCTCAAATGTCCGACCATAAGGCTGTCCGTACGCAAACCTTCAATGAAGAATCTTCCCAGTCCGTACCAGAAAACATACATTGCAAATATTTCACCGTCAAATTTTCTGTGCTTATAATAAAAATGAAGTATCAGAAAACCGATAAGACACCACAATGACTCATATAAAAAGCACGGATGAACAGGCATATTCGGATCTACCGTTACTCCTGTTGAGCTTAAAATGCTGCCTGCGTTTGCTTTAAGCGCAGCTGCGATCCTCGGACTTGTCATTCCCCATGGAAGAGTCGTGTTGCTTCCGAAGCATTCATGGTTAAAAAAATTTCCCCAGCGTCCGCAGGTCTGTCCGATAAGGAAACCCATTCCTGTAAGATCGAGCAGCGGAAGAAGCTTTACTTTTCTTATCTTTGCTATTATCAGACCGACAAGAAGTGCACCGATCAGTCCGCCGTATATTGCAAGTCCGCCGTCCCTTACGGAGAATATCGCTTTGATATCGCCCTTATAGTCATCCCACATCATGAAAACATAATAAAGGCGAGCGCCTATAACAGCACCGATAAAGCCTCCGAAAACTGCGTCTGTTGCTCTGTCGGAGTCGATGCCTGCATCCTTCATTTTTCTGAAGCAGTAGATGACCGCAAGCAAAAGTCCAAGCCCGATCATTAACCCGTACCATTTTATTTCAATGCCGAAAACAGTAAAAGCATTGCTGTAAACGGGAATTTCAATGCCGAGCTTCGGGAAGGAAAGAGTGTTCCATTCTGCGTTTGTCATTACTTATCCTCCCTGCCGTTCACGGGATCAATTATCGACAGAGTTACATTTTCCGTGTTGAACTGCGTCATAAGACGGTTTGTAACGTCTTCAAATGTGCAGTTTGCAACTGTTTCGATCCTGTCGAATGCGGAAAGTCCTTCCATACCGTTATTGAGCATTATAGTTGCAAGGTTTTCAGCATCGTCCAGTCCCTTGATAAGTGAACCGTAATATGCCTTTTTGATAGTGCTGAAACGTTTTTCGTCCAAGCCTTCACGCTTGCATCGCTCAATTTCCTCAACGATCTTATCACGGACAAGACGGGGATCACGAGCTTCACCGCCGAATATTGAACAGAAATATCCGTCTCCCGAAAATACCTCGCTGTAAAATGTTGAGTTAATAATGCCCTCATCGTAAAGCTTTTTATAAAACTCGGAGCTTTCATTTGCGATAAGTGAAAGAACGAAATTTGTTTCGATCTCTGCTTTGAGTGCGTCAAGACCGCTTTCGGGTTTAGCCTTGAAGCCGATATTGAACATCGGCATTGCGATCTCAAGCTTCTGAACAACATCCTTTTCGCATACGCTCTCGGGTTCATCTTCAAATGCAGTTTCAAGCTCGATATTCTCATTCTGCTTCAGACACTTATCACAAACCTCAAGAACCTTGTCAACATCAACATTACCTGCAATGGAAAGAACCATATTATTGAGATTATAGAAGGTATAATAGCACTTGTAAAGAAGCTCTGCGTTTATCTGCGCAATGCTTTCTACTGTTCCTGCAATGTCGATCTTTACAGGGTGATTATGATACATTCCCTGGAGCATATTAAAGAAAACTCTCCAGCCTGCATTGTCGTCATACATTCTTATTTCCTGACCGATGATCCCCTGCTCCTTGCGAACGGTTTCTTCGGTAAAATAAGGCGACTGCACAAAATTCAGCAGGATCTCAAGCGATTCATAAACATTGTTTGTCGTTGTGAAAAGGTAGCAGGTCCTGTCAAACGAAGTATAAGCATTTGCGGAAGCGCCTGTTTTCGCATAAAGGCTGAAAACATCGCAATCCTCGTTTTCAAAAAGCTTGTGTTCAAGATAATGTGCGATGCCGTTCGGTACTGTTACGAAATCAGGATCGTTCTTTGTCTTGAATTTTGTATTGATAGAGCCGTATTTCGTTCCGAAAAGGGCATGAGTCGTGCTGAAATTGTCCATCTTCCATACATAGATATCAAGACCTGTAGGATGCTTGATAAGAGTATATTCTTCGCCTGTACGGGCATTTCTGATTACTTCCTTATTCATTTTCGGCACTCTCCTTTCCCTTGAGGACATAAATCGTATCCGGCTTGAACGACTTCGCAGCCTCTACGATATCCTCTTTCGTTACCTTTTCAAGAAGCTCGATCTCTTCCTCGGGAGAAAGCTCCGTACCGAGGAAAACCTGTCCCATATACCAGCTTACAAGCCCCGATGCGCTGTCGTTTACGCTGCGCAGGCTGTTAATCAACGCAAGTCTTGCTTCGTTAATCTCCTTTTCGTCAAACTCGCCCTTCTGCATAAGTTCAAACTGACGGATGATCTCGTCCTTGGCTTTTTCGATATTTGCCTTTTCAACTCCGCTGTCTACGGTTATAACACCCTTCATATCGTTGTAGTTTGACGAGCAGTAATAGCAAAGGCTGAGCTTTTCACGAACATTGAGGAAAAGCTTTGAGAACGGCGTTGCGCCGAAAACAGCATTCATAAGCTTTACGGCACGGCGGTCAGCGTTTTCCGATTTGAAAGCAAGTACCATTTTGCATTGAGCAACTTCAAGCTCATCCGTAAATTCTTCAGGAGAAGCCTTGATAACAGAACGCTTTGTTGCATTGCCGCCGCTGTATTCACGGTCAAGCTTTGCAAAGCTTTCGCAAATTGAATCCTTGATTCCCTTCGGTTCGTCCGCACCGACAAAGAAAACTTCAATCTGTGCAGTTTTAAGCAGCTTTTTATACTGTTCATAGGATGACGCACCGGTTATCTTTTCTGCGCTTTCACGTTCACCCTTTACCGATACTGCAGCAGGTTCACCCTTGTAAATGATCTTGCCTGCACGCTGGAGGGCATACGAACGCTTTTCGTTGATAACTGCATCAATATCATCGAGAAGCTCCTGCTTTTTAAGCGCAAAATCAGGCTCATAGAATCCGTTTTCATCAAGGTGCGGATCAAGAATACATCCAAGCGTTACTTTTGCAAGCTCCTCTGTGATACTTTCATTATCAAACGCAAATCTGTCATTGATACATGAGCTTATTATCGAAATAAACTGATTATCTCCCGAACGGAGAACCGATCCTTTAAGTCCTGCACCGTAAAGCTCCTCCAGCTTTGAGCTGATGGCAACGAGCGTTGGATATTCCCTGCTGCTGTCGGTGAGAACATAGGACGCTGCGGCATTGAGCGAGGCCGTATCCTCGGAAAGAGGAGATATCAGATTCACAACAATGCTGTTTGTTTTAAGGCTTGCATTGCGGATAGAATTGAAATGTATTCCGTCTGCAATTTTTTCACGTTTATAGCTGATCTTCAAACATATCACTCCATTATTTTTTTGCTTGGAGAAAGCAACCTTTCGTCCTTACTCTCCAAAAATCAATATTGTTTTAATTATAACACATTTTTTTATAAAATACCATAGTTTAAATAAAAATTTCCGACTTGACAAAAAAATTTTTTAATATTAAAATAGGTTATAAGAATATCGGAAGGATGTGAAAACCCAAGCCATGGTAAACCCCGATGAATGTCCATATTTTCTCAATGATTTTTTTACATATCAGCGTGTTGTACTGTTGAAATCGGAAAGAACGATCGAAGCATACTTTGTTGATCTGCGGATATTTCTGCGGTATTTAAAAGTAAAAAAAGGTGTTGTCCCAAAGGATACACCGTTCAAAATGATAGATATCTCCGATATCCCGATAGAATATATCAAATCGCTGACAAAGCTTGATATTCTCCAATACCTGAACTATGTCGCATCCGAACGTGATAATTCAGCAAAGACACGACACAGAAAGCTTGCTTCCTTACGGATCTTTTTCAAGTGTATGCACCGTGATCTCGGACTGCTCGACTCCGACCCTGCAAAAGACGTTGACTATCCAAAAATGCACGATCATCTCCCGAAATTCCTTACGCTTGATGAAAGCATAAATCTGCTTGAAAACATGAACACCGAAGACCCTTTCTATCTTCGTGATTACTGCATAGTTACTCTTTTTATAAACTGCGGAATGCGTTTGAGCGAGCTTGTCGGATTAAATATGCAGGATGTAAACCTTGATGAACGTTCAATGCGTCTGCTCGGAAAGGGCAACAAGGAACGTATCATTCACATTAACGACGCCTGCGCAGATGCGATACTGACATATCTTCCGACAAGAAAGCCTTCCGACAAAGAACCGAATGCCCTTTTTTTAAGCAAGCAAGGCTCAAGGATATGCAAAAGGCGTGTTGAACAGATCGTTGAAAATGCTCTTCGTGACAGCAACCTTGACAACCGTGGCTTTTCCACACATAAGCTTCGCCATACCGCCGCTACGCTTATGTATCAGCACGGAAATGTTGATCCGCTTATGCTCAAAGAGATACTCGGACATAAAAGCATTTCAACTACCGAGATATACACGCATATTTCAAACGACGGACTGAAACAGGCGATGGACGCTTCTCCGCTTGCAAATATAAAAAACAAAAACAAACCGCCCAAGGAATGATCTTTTCCTTGGGCGATGTTTTTTCAGCTGTCATTGTCGTCTTTTTTTATCCGAAAAATAATACGGAAAATGTTTGCAAGCATTTTTGGACTTTTAATGACTACGACTTTCATGATATCTCCTCCAAACTTTAGTTTGGTATATACTATGCCGCAGTCTGAAAAACGGTTCCAAAATTTACTTTTTTGAGTAGATTATAAGCAGCTTTCCTTCTAAAAGCTCAATTTCAGCATATCCATTGATAAATTCGTTGCTGACGCCAAGAGGAAAACTGCGAACGAGCTTTTCATTCTCAACAGTGTATTTCGTGCCGATTATCGTGACTGTTGCTTCGTCCGTAAGAGAAAATACTGAAAAATAGCAGCTTTTGTCTGCTTTATATCTGCGTTTGCCGACATTTTGAATAAAAACAGCATTGTTTTCATCGAGAATTGCGCCTTGAGCACCGTGTTCACAGATATATTCAAGAGTCTGGAGAGCAGCAACAGTGTGATCAAATCGTCCTCCTGTTGCTCCAAGAATAAAAATCCTGTCAGCTCCGAGTGAAAGAGCCTTTTTCACGGCAAGCATAAGATCGGTATCGTCTTTTTCCGGTTGAAACCGAATGATCTCACAATCGTAACTTTTCGGAACATCACAGCTGTCAAAATCCCCCATTATTATATCGGGACGAACTCCAAAGCCCTGCAAATGAGAGATACCATTGTCTGCTGCAATTATCAAAGCATCCTCCGGGATTTTAATAAAGCTGCAGTCGCCGATCTTCGCACCTCCGAAAATGTAACATTCACTCATTTGCCGATTTCCCATTCCTTTATCTGTTTCGCTTCTTCATACATTGCAATGTAGCTTTCATGCCTTGATGAAGGAATCTCGCCGTTTTTTACCGCTTCGATAACAGCGCAGCCCTTTTCCTTCGTATGCGAACAATCGGGAAAACGGCAATTGTCGGAATATTCTTTGAATTCGTTGAAACAGCCGGCAAGCTTGTCCTTTAGGATTATATCGTATTTGTTTGTTTCAAATGTTGAAAAACCGGGAGTATCAGCAACAAGTGCGCCGTTTTTCATCTCAAACATTTCAACGTGGCGTGTTGTATGACGACCTCTGCCAAGCTTACGGCTTATCTCGCCTGTTGCACGGATCGTATCGGTATCAAGATGATTGAGAAGCGTTGATTTTCCAACACCTGTGTTTCCCGTAAAAGCGCAAAGCTTCCCTGAAATTGTATCATAAAGCGCCTTAAAGCTGTTTTCATCCGAGTAATCTATCACAAAGACCTCTGCGCCCGAATCCTTGTATATTTCTCTAATGGAATCGTCAGCCTTTATATCTGATTTTGTTACCGCAATGAGCGGTTTGATCCCCTTGAAAACGCATATTGCAATGAACTTGTCAAGAAGAAGAAAATTCGGTGACGGTTCACAGGTCGAAACTACAAAAACCATATGGTCAAGATTTGCGAGCGGCGGGCGGATAAGCTCGTTTTTTCTTGGCATTATTTCGGAGATCACGCCATCCGAAACGACTACTTCATCGCCAACACAGGGCGAGATATTCTGCTTACGGAATATTCCTCTTGCTTTACACTCAATAATGCCCAAAGGGGACTTTACAGAGTAAAGTCCCCCGATAGATTTGATTATCAATCCTTTTGTTTGATCCATAGCTTTAATTTCCATTCAGAAGATCATTCCAGAAATCCTCATCATTCAGATCTATGAACTCTTCGTCATCACTATATTCGGTTTCGGAATAAGTCGGTTCGGTAAAAATAGGTTCGGTATAAGTCGATTCGGTTTCAGTAGGAACCTCTTCAGCAAACAATTCGCGGAGTATCTTCTTTTCAAAGCTATTCTCTGTTACAATGTTCTCGTCAAAATTGATCTCATACTCACCGACAGTTGCACTTTCGCCGGTATCGTTGTTTTTGGCTTCAAGAATTATATTCTCCACTCCGCTGCCCTTCACAGTTATCGAAACTGTTTTAGCATAAGCAATATTATCGATCTTTTCCGTTCCGACGATCTTGCCGTTAAAGTAACAGTTGAAGGTTACAGAACCGCTGTTTATCTTGCTCGGGATAGCAAATGTTATTACAGCCTCCTCTTCGGGAACAACACCTGTGCTGACCGTAAGGATGATAGTTGACTTTATCGGAACAACATTTGACGTACCGTCTTCGTTTACAGCAGGTATCGACTGTTCAATGACTGTATTCTCGGGTTCAGCGGAATCCTCTGTCATGACCTGAACAGTGAATTTATCTTCCAGAAGCTCCTTTGCCTTTTCAATATCGTGACCAACAACATTGGGAACAATTATTTCCTGCTCCTCGGGGCCGCGGCTTACATAAAGGTAAACCGTCGAGCCATATTCAGCCTGTTCATTTCTCGGAGGATCGGTCATGATGACATAATCCTTGTCAACCTCATCATCGCATACGCTCATAATGATAACATTAAATCCGCTGTTGCTTGCAAGCATACTCTGTGCCGTTGCGGAATCAAGGCCGTAAACATTAGGAATAGGTACCATTCTCGGCCCCTTGCTGACTATTACCTTGACCTCTACCTTGCCAACAAGATAATCACGACCCTCGGCAGGCGTCTGGGAAATGATCGCACCTGCAGGATAATCGGAAGAATACTCCTGCGATTCAACGGTTATTTCCTTGAAGCTGTTTGCAAAATAGGTCTTAACTTCCTGGAAGCTGTAACCGACAAGTTTTGGCATCTTGCCGATCTCGGTTTTTTCATCACCGATCTTTTTGATAATTGCCAGCGCTGTAAACGCAACAACGATTATAAGGATTCCGGCAGCGATAGCTGTGAGGATAACAACAAGATATGAAGACTTTGATACCTTTTCATCGTCCTCATAATCGTCGTAATCGTCATAATCGTCATCATAATCCTCTTTTTGAGGCTTTGGCTTGACCTTTGTTTTAGACCTGACAGCAGCGTGCTCTCCACCCTTGTCGTGTGCAGGTTTAACAGCCTTTTCATTGCCTGCGGCTTCATACGCAGCAGCGGCTTTTGAAACGGCATTTGCATTGTAATACTGTGTTTTTTCGGAAAGATATTTATATTCAAAAACAATGCTCGGGTTTTTCTTGAATTCTTCGATATCCTTTATCATTTCGGAGGCAGACTGATAACGCTTGGAGGGTTCCTTCTGCATTGCACGGACAACGATCTCTTCAAGTCCCTCTGGGATAGAATCATTTATTTCACGGGGCATTTTGGGTTCATTCTGCATGTGCATCAGCGCGACTGTCACAGGATTATCCGCGTCAAACGGCTTTACTCCCGTAAGCATTTCATACATCATTACACCAACGGAATAGATATCGCTCTTTTCATCGGTGATATCTCCCCTTGCCTGCTCGGGACTGATATAATGAACGGAACCGATAGCCTTATCGGAAATAGTCTTTCCCTCTTCACGGGCAAAACGTGCGATGCCGAAGTCCATGACCTTTATCTGACCGTCGGGGAAAAGCATTATGTTCTGCGGCTTGATATCACGGTGAACGATCCCTCTGTCATGTGCATGCTGGAGTGCTTTAAGTATCTGGATAATGAAATGAACTGTGTCCTTCCATTTGAGCACACCCTGCTGTTCCATAAACTCTTTGAGTGTGATGCCGTCAATATACTCCATTACGATAAACTGAAGCTTATCCGAGAAGCCTACATCAAACACCTTAACGATATTAGGGTGTGACAAAACAGCGATCGCCTTGGATTCATTGCGAAAACGCCGAATAAAATCCTCATTGTCCGCAAACTCGTTTTTGAGGATCTTGACCGCAACGACCCTGTTTTCCAGAAGATCATTGGCCTTATAAACATCAGCCATACCGCCTACGCCGATCAGCTCGGTGATCTCGTAACGGCCGTCGATCTTCTTTCCTATGTTTTTATCCATTAATTTCACTCCTGTAAAAAAATCTGCATTTATTCTCTTGAAAAATATTTCAACAGAATAAGGAAAACACTATTTATTTTATGACAGCAACAGAGATATTATCATTGCCGCCGTTTTCAAGCGCAATTTCTATAAGTCTTGACGGTATATCCTCGGGAGAAGCTGTTGAGATCACCCTGAACATATCATCCTCACTGCAGTTGTTTGTAAGTCCGTCGGAACACAGCAGAACAGCAGTATCCTCATCCGCATCAAGCACAAAATAATCCGGAGAGATCATGTCCTTGACGCCGACAGCCTTTGTTATGTAATTTTTTTGCGGATGAGTTTTCATATCTTCATAGGAAATCTCGCCCTTTTCATACATACGCATTACCACAGTATGATCCTTTGTAATAAGCTCGATCTTTTCGCCAATGCGATAAGCGCGCGAATCACCGACATTAACAACATGGACCTTGCTGCCGACTTTTAATGCGATAACGCAGGTCGTACCCATGCCAGCCATATTTTTGTCAGACCATGCAACATCGTAAACGACTGCATTTGCCGTCGTAACAGCCGAAATAAGAAGATTCCTTACCGAATTATCATCATAATCACGGCGAAAAACCTTTGTTATGCGATCGAAAATGACCTGGATAGCACGTTCACTGGCTTCGCTTCCTGCATTTTCACCGCCCATACCGTCACATATAACGGCAAACACCGCATCATCTGCAAGAACACCTGTACGGACTCTGTCCTGATTTTCTTTTCGTGTCAGACCAATATTTGTATCGGAAAAAGCATACATTGCAGTATTCACCATCCTTTCACGGTAAATCAGATCTCGTATTCTCGTCTGAGCTGTCCGCAGGCGGCATTGATATCCGCACCGAGAGTACGTCTTGTTGTAGCGTTAAGTCCTCCCTTTATGAGCATTTCCTCAAATTTTTGGAGCGACTTTCTGTCCGCCTTGAAATCACGTTCCTTTATCTCATTGACAGGGATAAGATTAACGTGGCAGTTTATATTTTTAAGCAGCTTTATAAGCCCTGCCGCATCCTCGGGTGAATCGTTGACACCGTGGATAACGGAATACTCAAAGCTTATCCTTCTGCCGGTCTTATCAATATAATCACGGCAAGCCTGCAAAAGCTCACTGATGCAGAAACGATCATTAACAGGCATTATCTCGCTGCGCTTCTTATCCGTAACCGCATGAAGAGAGATAGAAAGCGTAAGTCCGAATTTATACTCGGCAAGATCATATATCCTGTTCACAAGTCCGCAGGTCGAAAGCGAAACATGGCGCAGACTCATATTTTTGCCCGTATCATACGAAAGCATCTGCAGAAACTTCACAACATTATCGAAATTATCAAGCGGTTCGCCTATGCCCATAAGCACAAGACTGTCAACGTGTTTTCCGCTTTCCTTTTCGGCAGTATATATCTGCAAAAGCATTTCCGACGGAAGAAGGTTCCTCTTGAAGCCTGCAATGGTCGATGCACAGAACCGACAGCCCATTTTGCATCCGACCTGTGTTGAAATACAAAGGCTGTTTCCGTGTTTATATTCCATCATAACACATTCGACATGATTGCCGTCTGAAAGCTCATATAGATATTTTACCGTATTATCTATATGAGATTCAAGCTTTTTTACTATATTTATACTATTTATATAAAATTCTCCATCAAGTTTTGTGCGCAATGACAATGAAATATTACTCATCTTGTCAAATTCCGACACTCTTTGTACATGAAGCCACTCATATATCTGTTTTGCACGGAATTTCTTTTCACCGATCTCGGCAAGTGCAGCTTCAAGTTCATCGAGCGAATAAGAAAGTATATCCTTTTTCAAAAATTTCACCTCATAAGTAAATATTTCAGTACTTTCTGCGTATTTTGCTTATAAAAAATCCTTCGCAATCGAAACTCTCGGCAATAATTGATGCTTTATATCCTCCGAACGGAGCACCGATCTCCGAAAGGAATGAAACTCCCTCAAAACCCTTATTCTCTTCCAGAAATCTGTCAATAACGAGCTCATTTTCTTCTTTAAGAACCGTGCAGGTAGAATAAACAAGCTCACCGCCGACTTTAAGATATTTTGCAGCAGTATTCAGTATCTCGTATTGAATTTTCGGCAGACCGCCGGCTTTTTTCAGATCTGAATATTTGATCTCCGGCTTTGAACGTATTACACCGGTGCCCGAACAAGGAACATCGCACAGGATCTTGTCAAACATCGGAAAGCTTTCGTTGAAAACCTTTGCGTCATTCTGTAAAGCTTTTATACTTTTCAGTCCAAGCCGCTCGGCGCCGTTTTTTATCAGCTTTACTCTTTTATCGTGAAGTTCACACGCATAAAGCTCACACTCATCATCCGTGATCTCTGTAATGGTGAATGACTTTCCACCCGGAGCGGAACAGATATCAAGAATCTTCTCACCTTTTTTCGGATCAATTGCCGCACAGCAAAGCTGTGAAGAAAGATCCTGCACATGATATAAACCCTTTCGGAAAAGATCATTGTTTTCTACCGAACCAAAAGGCTCCGCTTCAATGCAGTTATCGAGAAGAGTGCATTTTTTTACCGTTATCCCGACTTTTGCAAACTCTGAAATAAGTGTATCGCAGTCCGTTTTTGTATTATTCACCCGAAGATAAAGCTTGTGCGGTTCAAGTGAGCGTTTCAGAAATTCGGAAGCTTTTTCCTCGCCGTACTGTTTTATCAGCCGATCGGCAAGCTCCGCCGAACAGGAGTATTCAACGCAGAGTCTTTGAAGATCATCCTTTGGCACAGAAAACTTCTTGCCATCACGGATAAAACTACGAAGTACTGCATTCACGAACGGCGCAGCGCTTTTTTTTCCAAGCTGCTTGACAAGCTCAACCGCCTCATTTACCGCAGCGTTGTCGGGAACCGAATCCATATATAAAAGCTGATATATACCCATGCGAAGAGTTTGGAGTATCACCGTATCAAGCTTCTGCAGCGGTTTTGAGCTGTAAAGAGAAATTATATGATCGAGCGTAACTCTTCTTTCGATAACACCATAGAAAAGCCGTGAAATGAACGCTTTATCACGGGGAGAAATAGCCTGATCCTGCAAAACTCCGTCAAGCGCAAGGTTTGAATATGCACTTTTTTCAAGCTTTTCAAGCAGTTCGCAAACGATAAATCTTGCAGATTTCATATAGTTTGTAATTCTCCCTTCGGATAATCAGGAAAGAAACGATAAAAACGTATTTGTTTCAGCGTCTTCTGTTGTTTGAAATAAGAATAAGACGAAGAAGTGTTGTCAGCGCCGAGAAAAGTGCGGCAACGTATGTCATTGCAGCAGCGGTCAGAACCTTTTTTGCCATCCTGTTCTCATCATTTTCGAGAATATAGCTTCCTTCGAGTATCCGAAGCGCTCTTCTGCTCGCATTGAACTCAACAGGGAGCGTCACAAGCTGGAAAAGAACCACTGCAAGATACACGATAATACCTATATCTATCAGAAAACCAAGTGAACGGAAGAAAACAAGTCCGATCAGCACCAGCGGCACTGCAGCATGCGAACCTATCTGTGCAACGGGAAGGATAAGATTTCGTATTTTTATCGGAATATAACCGACCGAATGCTGTATGGCGTGACCCGATTCGTGAGCTGCAACACCGACAGCTGCGACCGATGTGCTGTCATAAACAGAGTCGGAAAGCCGAATAACATTTGTCCTCGGATCATAATGGTCGGTCAGTTCACCGCTGACACGTTCGATCTGTACATTGTACAGTCCGTTTTCGTCAAGAATTTTTCGAGCAGCCTCTGCGGCTGTAACACCGCGGCTGTTTCTGACATTGCTGTATTTGTTGAATGTTGACTTGACCATGCACTGTGCGATAAGCGCAAATACAAGTGCAGGGATCACAAGGATATAGGTTGGATCGTAAAACATTAACATTCCCCTTTCGGATAAGAACGATATGTGTCTGAACTTTAGGAAAGAACCTCTCCCTTTGAAACGGGTTTTCCGCGGAGATAGTCGGCGGTCTTCATGCGCTTTCCGCCCTCTGCCTGTATTTCAAGGAAGGTCACGGTATTCTTATCGCCGCATACAACTGTAAAGTTCTTTTCGTTTACAATAGTTCCCGGTGCAGCATCGGAGGTTTCGCCTGTCATTTCCGACTTGTATATCTTTAAAATTTTACCGTTATAAACCGCTTTTGCACAGGGAGAAGCAGAAAGTCCGCATATCTGTCTGTGTATTTCTGCAGCAGGGCGTGTGAAGTCAATAGGACACATATCCTTTGTTATCATTGCGGCATAATTTGAAAGAGAATCATCCTGCGGCACAGGTGTAAGGCTGTTATCCTTTACAGCATTGATCGTATCGATCAGAAGCTTTGCGCCCATTTCGGATAATCTGTCATGAAGCTCGGACGCAGTTTCGTTTGCGCCGATCTCCGTTTTTGCGGAAAAGAGCATATCACCCGTATCCAATCCCTCTGCCATAAGCATTGTTGTAACGCCCGTTTCCTTCTCACCGTCAAGTACAACTCTCTGTATCGGAGCGGCGCCGCGGTATTTCGGAAGGAGTGATGCGTGAACATTTACGCAGAAATGCTTCGGAAGATCAAGAATTTCCTTCGGAAGTATCTTTCCGTATGCGACTACAACTATCAGATCGGGAGCGATCTCTTTCAGAAGCTTTAACGCCTGCTCTGCATCCTCACCTTTTTTTAGGCTTGATGGCTGATAAACGGGTATTCCATACGACAAGGCAGTTTCCTTTACAGGCGGAGGAAGAAGCTTCATTCCTCTGCCCTTTGGTTTGTCAGGCTGTGTAAATACCGCTGAAACCGTTTCGCCGTTCTCAACAAGAGCCTTTAGGCAGGGAACAGCAAAATCGGGAGTTCCCATAAATACAATATTCATCAAATGTTCTCCTTTGATCATGCGTCTTCAAGATCTCTTGGGTCAACGAATTCGACAACCTTCTCAATAAAGAGATGACCGTCAAGGTGGTCAAGCTCATGACAGATAGCTCTTGCAAAGAACTCTTTTGCCTTTATCTCAAACTCCTTGCCTGTACGGTCTTGCGCCTTTACAGTTACATTCATCGGACGAATAACATAACCCCACTGATCGGGGCAGGAAAGACAGCCTTCGATCTCTCTTTGTCTTCCCGACTTCTTTATGATCTCGGGATTGATAAGCTCAACAAGACCATCACCAACGTCAATGACAACAACACGGCGAAGAATTCCTACCTGCGGTGCAGCAAGACCAACGCCCTTTGCCTTATACATAGTTTCTGCCATATCATCGAGTAAAATACCAAGCTTATCATCAAATTTTTCAACGGTTTTGCACTTCTTATGAAGAACATCTTCCGATTTGTTTACAATAGTTCTGAGTGCCATAAAAATTCCTCCAATTCTATATACTGATATCTCCGTTTATATCAATATATGCTCTGACATTTGCAAATTCGCGAAGCTTTGAACAGTTTTTGTAAACATCGCCGATAAAGCTTCGGAACGCTGTATTATTCTTGCATTTTATTATTAATCTGTATCTGTATCTGCCGTTGAGCTTTTCGTATGTACAGCGTGACGGTTCAAGCACAACGAGCGGGATCCTGATATTTTCTTTATTTATCTTTTCTTTAAGCTTATTCAAAAAACAGAACGAAGCAGTCTTTGCGCAGCTGTCGATCTCCGACGAGAATTCAACAAGGCAGGTGTCGCAGAACGGCGGATAGAGCAAGGCTTTACGCATTTCTATTTCTTGACGGTAGAATTCCTCATAATCCTGCTTTGCGGCAAGATTTATAACATAATGCTGCGGAACAAAGGTCTGGATATATGCTCTTCCCTGCTTTTCTCCCCTGCCGCAGCGTCCCACTACTTGAGTAAGAAGCGAGAACGTTCGCTCGTAGCTTCGGAAATCACCCGAAAATAGCGCTTTATCTATCGAAACTACACCGACAAGAGTCACATTCGGAAAATCAAGACCCTTTGCTATCATCTGCGTGCCGAGCATAATATCATATTCACCGTTTTCAAATGCACGGAAATTCTTTTCATACGCTGAACGGGAATATGTTGTATCGGCATCCATTCGCAGAAGTCTTGCATTCGGAAAAAGCTTTGCGACCTCATCCTCGACCTTTTGCGTACCGAATCCTGTCTGCTTGATATGATTCTTTCCGCAGTTCGGACAAACGGTTATCATATTCTCGATATGTCCGCAATAGTGACAGACAAGCATATTATTGACCTTGTGATATGTCAGCGGAACACTGCAGTTCGGACAGGTAACAGTCTGTTTACAGTCACAGCAGCTTATAAAAGTATGGTATCCTCTTCGGTTAAGAAGAAGTATGCTCTGTTCTCCCCGTGAAAGATTGATCGAAAGCTCGTCAACAAGACGCTCGGACAATATCGCCGAACTGTCGTAGAAGCCTTCCGTTGCAAGGTCGATTATCTCAACATCGGGAAGTCTGTTCTGCGAATAACGTCGGTTCATCGTAAAAAGCTTGTATCTGCCTGTTTTTGCATAATAAAAGCTTTCGACAGACGGTGTTGCAGAAGCCATAAGCAGCAGTGCATTATGAGTTACGCAGCGCTTTTTGGCAATATCCTTTGCATTATAACGCGGAGAGGATTCCGATTTGTATGTTTGCTCACCTTCCTCATCCATAATTATAAGCCCGATATTATCAAGATGAGCAAAAACAGCACTTCGCGTACCAACAACGATACGAGCCTTGCCTGCTTTCACACGCTTGAATTCATCGAGCCTTTGAGTAAGCGAAAGATTGCTGTGCATTACGGAGATCTTGTTTCCGAAAAGTCCCTGAAATTTTCTTACGACCTGCGGTGTAAGCGAAATTTCGGGGATAAGCATTATTACATTCCGTCCCTTTTCAAGGACATATTGTATAAGCTTAATAAATACAGAGGTCTTTCCGCTGCCCGTCACTCCATAAAGAAGAGCTGCCTGCGGTTTTCCCTCGTCAATAAGCGAAGAAATGCCGTCAAAAGCTTTCTGCTGCTCATCGGATAGGATGATATCACTGACGTTTTCAGTTATATCAACAACAGGGTCGCTGATATATTCATTTTCAAATGCTTCAACAATATGATTTTTTTTCAGAGTTGAAATAACGCTTGCCGAAACACCGCAGATATAGGATATCTCCTTTACGGAGGCCGCTCCGCAGCCTTCAAGCAGTTCAACGACCGATTTTCCTTTTTCGGAAACGCTGAATGAGCTGCTTTCTGCGAGATATTCTTCGGAAAGACGAAGCATTTTTATTGTATCATCTTTTTTTCTCCGCTTTACATCATCGTTTTCAACAAGAAACCCTTTGTCAACAAGCTCGGCAATATCCGCACCTTTGGCATTCTCAATAGTTGAAACATCCCTGCGGAAGTTCTCCCACACTTTTTGGGCGCTGTCCGAAAGAACAGCTTCGGGCGGAAGTTCTCCGCCTGCAGCGACATATCTTTCCTTATAATCTACGTTAAGACCTATCGGGATAAGCGCACGGAAAGCTTCAAAATATGTGCAGAGCGTAGTTTCACGCAGCCACATCATAAGCTCAAGCATTTCCTCATTCAGCGGCGGTTCTTTGTCAACGATCGAACGTATCGGTTTAAAATCCGACAGCTTTTCGTTAGGCGGAAGCTCCGCAGCAAGATCAAGCCGAACAACAACACCTATCCTTTTACGATTGCCTTTGCCGAAAGGAACAATAACTCTGCAGCCCGGTCGGACAACATCTTCCAGCTCGGTCGGAACTATATATTTATACCGTCTGTCAAAATACAGCGATGTATTGCTCACCGCAACAGCGGCAATATATTTTTCACCAGCCAAGCCTTATTCCTCCGGATCTTATTCTGATTTTGCAGAAGTAGACTTCAAAGACGGATCTTCAACAATGTAATACTTTCTTGCAGCGAATTCTTCAACAGCTGTCTTTACAGGCTTCTGTTCAAGGATCTGCTTGTTTTCGTAAAGCTCTTCGGAGATCTCTCTTGCGCGCTTTGCTACAGCGATAACTACGGAATAGTAGCTCTCACCCTTTGTTGCGATCTGTGAAATAGTTGGTCTAAGCATTTTTAAGCACCTCATCAATTAAATATTCGGAATTTTCTTTTTTCAATTTCTGTGAATTGATTATTGAAAGCAGGTCGGAAACAGCAATTTCCAACTCGCCGTTTATCATAACATAATCGTAGTTTACAGCCTTGCGGATCTCTCCTTCGGCTTCACCGATACGTTTTTCGATGACCTCTTCGGATTCTGTTCCGCGCTTATGAAGTCTTCTGCGAAGCTCCTTGATCGAGGGCGGAAGAATAAAAACCGAAACAGCCTCGGGACATTTTTCCATTACCTTCAATGCGCCCTGAACTTCTATTTCAAGAATAACATTCTTACCCTCTGCAAGCATATCTTCAACAGGCTTTTTCGGAGTGCCGTAATAGTTTCCGCAATAGCTTGCATACTCGAGCACACCATTGTTTTCAATAAGCTTTTCAAACTCATCTTTGGAAAGGAAGTGGTAATTTACACCGTCAACCTCTCCCGGACGCGGAGCTCTTGTAGTTGCCGAAACGGAATAGTAAATATTATCCTGCTTCAACACCTCGTCAAGCACCGTTCCCTTTCCGCAGCCTGACGGACCCGAAATAATAAATAATGTACCCTTATTCATCGTCATCCACCTCGTCATCATTGTCAAGTCTGCCTGCAACCGTTTCAGGCTGAACCGCAGAAAGAATAACATGGTCGCTGTCCATAATGATAACTGCTCTGGTTCTTCGTCCGTAGGTTGCATCAATTAACATACCCTTATCCTTTGCATCCTGAATGATCCTTTTTATAGGAGCGGATTCGGGGCTTACGATCGTAATAAGTCGGCTTGCGGAAATCATATTTCCAAAACCTATATTTATAAGCTTCATAGCGATCTCCCATTAAAATTATTCGATATTCTGAACCTGTTCGCGAATCTTTTCGATCTCGGATTTAAGATCGACAACGACCTTTGTTATCTCAATATCCTGACACTTGGAACCGATAGTGTTAGCCTCACGGTTGAACTCCTGAATAAGAAAATCGAGCTTTCTTCCCACAGCTTCGTTCATTGAAAGCATATCACGGCACTGGTTTATGTGGCTGCGCAGACGGACTGTTTCCTCATCGACAGCTGTTTTCTCGGAAAATATCGCCGCTTCGGTAAGGATCCTTTGCTCATCAACATTTGTATCTTTCAAAACTTCGGATATCCTGTCAAAAAGCTTTTTGCGGTATTTTTCGGTAGTTTCGGGGGACTTCTTTTCTATTTTTTCCACAAGCTCTGTGATATAATCAAGCCTTGAAAGAATATCCTCACGCATTTTTTCGCCCTCGGCTTCACGCATCGCAATAAATCTTTCAAGCGCCTTTTCAGCGATAGTTCTGACCTCGTTCCAAACAGTTTCTTCGTCATCCTCGACCTTTTTTACAGTAAAAATATCAGGCAGACGCATTATCCTCGAAAGTGTAAGATCATCTTCAAGTCCGAGCTCTTCATTTGCGCTTCGCAGGGCAGAAATATAGCCCTTTGCAATTTCGGAATTGACCTCGATCTTTTCATCGCTCACGCCGTCATACTGAATAGAAACTCCGACGTCTATCTTGCCCCTTGAAACCTTTCCCTGAATAAAGGTTTTAAGCTTTTCGTCAAGATATCCGCAGCTTCTCGGTACTCTTGAAGAGAATTCATAATATCTGTGATTGACAGATTTGATCTCAACAATAATGGTTTTTCCATTCACGGATTCAAGGCATCTTCCGAAGCCGGTCATGCTTTTTATCACAAAATCACCGCTTTACTCGTAAAATGTTTGCCGAAAAAGAAATCAGCTTTTCATATTATTATAGCATATTTACGATTTAAAATCAAGTGGTAAATAATAAAAAAGAGCCGATTTCTCGACTCTTTTCAAAAATGTCATTTATACTAATTCCAAACCGTTCTATAGACAAAGACAACAGATAGAATAATCCAAGTCAAGGAAGACGACCGCAGGCAGGCTGTCGCCTGTCAAGGGAGTCTGACGCAGAATTGGATTATTATATCCGAGTATTTGTCTATAGGTTGGTTTGGAATTAGTATTAATAATCAGACAGGATGAACCTTGGATGCAGCATCAGCATGTCCGTCAATGCCGTACTTCGCATTTCTTCTTGCTTCAAAGAACTTCGGAGCAACCTTTGGGAACATAGCGTATGTGAGAACATCTTCTTCCTGCTCGATCCACTCTACACATTCTTCACGGAGCTTGTCAAGCTCGGGTTCAAGAAGATCTGCAGGACGGCAGGTAATTGCTTCTTCGCCCTTGAGGATCAAATCCTGGAATTCCTTTGAGATTGTAACAGGAGTCTTTCCGTATTCACCCTTTACAAGACCCTTGAATTCCTTTGTAACTGTCTTGTAGCGTTCTCCGTTGATAACGTTGAATACAGCCTGTGTACCTACGATCTGGGAAGTAGGAGTTACGAGAGGAGGCATACCCGAATCCTCACGAACCTTCGGAACTTCCTTAAGAACGTCAATAAACTGATCTTCCTTTCCTGCCTGCTTGAGCTGTGAAAGAAGGTTGGAAAGCATTCCGCCCGGAACCTGATACATAAGAGCGTTTGTATCTGTTGCGAGCATCTTCGGATCAATAAGACCGCTGTCGATATACTTCTTACGGAGCGTCATGAAATAATCTCTGATCTCGTTAAGAAGAACAAGGTCAAGACCTGTATCGTACTCTGTACCCTGAAGAGCAGCAACCATTGATTCGGTCGGTGCGTGCGAAGTACCGAGTGCGAGCGGCGACATACTTGTATCGATCATATCGAGTCCGTTTTCAACGCCCTTTAAAAGACACATATCGGCAAGTCCGGATGTATAGTGTGTATGAAGCTGAACAGGGATCTTAACAGCCGACTTAATAGCCTTAACAAGCTCAACTGTACGATAAGGAGTGAGAAGAGCAGCCATATCCTTGATACAGATGGAATCAGCGCCCTCTGCTTCACACTGCTTTGCATAGTTAGCATAGTATTCATCAGTGAACACATCGCCTACTGTATAGGACATAGCGACCTGTGCGTGTGCGCCTTCCTTTTTAGCAGCGCTGATAGCTGTCTTGAGGTTTCTGATATCGTTGAGAGCGTCGAAAATTCTGATAATATCAATACCGTTTGCAACAGACTTCTGTACAAAATATTCAAGTACATCGTCAGCATAGTGACGATATCCGAGCATATTCTGACCTCTGAAAAGCATCTGGAGCTTGGTGTTGGGCATCTCCTTACGGATAGTACGGAGTCTTTCCCAAGGATCTTCGTTAAGGAAACGGATACAAGCATCAAATGTAGCACCGCCCCAAACCTCTGCGGAATAGAAACCGACCTTGTCCATCTTTGAAAGAATAGGAAGCATATCGCTCAATGGCATACGGGTTGCAAGAAGCGACTGGTGTGCGTCACGAAGGACGGTTTCCGTAACTTTAATCTTAGCCATAATTATATCAACCTTTCACAAAACTTATGGGGTTCTCTAAAAACCGGGACTCGAGCAAATTTTCGTGTTTGACTTATATCAGCTGCAAGGCATCAAACCGCAGTAATACTTGATGTATTACAAGGTTTGATAACGCAGCAGATGATATAAGTCATAGAAAATTTGCCGAGAAGGAGGTTTTTAGAGGTTCCCTTATGCAATTGTAAGAATAACATCGCCTGTCTGAACGGAATCGCCCTTCTTTGCGCTGATAGCAACAACCTTGCCGGACTTTGCAGCAGGGATATCGTTCTCCATCTTCATAGCTTCGAGAACAGCTACTGCCTGACCTTCCTTGACCTCTGTACCAACGGAAACCTTGATATCAAGGATAGTTCCGGGCATAGGAGCTGTTACAGGTGTGCCTTCTGCAGGAGCAACAGCCGGTGCCGGAGCTGCAGCAGGAGCGGCAACGGGTGCAACAGGAGCAGCAGCAACAGGTGCAGCGCCGCCGGAAACTTCTTCTACTGCTACGTCATAAGCTTTGCCATTTACAGTAATATTAAATCTTTTCATTATGTATTAACTCCATTCAATTTATATTTGACAGAAAACTGTCGGATAATCATTCTTTTCAGGATAAAAGATTAGGAAAAAGCTGATTAAAGCGCAGCGTTCGTTTCGCCGTTTTGAAAAATGTACGAATTTCCTGTCTTTAATGTCATTCTGACATAGACATTTTGAAAAAACGGCGGAAACGTATTAATCAGCGTTTCCTTAGAAAGGCATATTGCTGTGCTTCTTGGGGAGGCGCTTGTTAAGGCGCTTTCCTGCCATAAGCTCAAGTACAGACTGGATCTTTGCTCTTGCTTCATCGGAAGTGATGACCGCATCCACGCAGCCCTTTTCAGCTGCGGCAAAAGCAGAAGCTTCATTTTCAGCATATTCAGCAGCGATCTTGTTTCTTTCAGCCTTTACATCAGCTGCTCCCTTGAGCTTGTCATGATAAAGGAATTCTGCAGCAGTAACGGGAGCAACGGGAGAAATAACAGCGTTCGGATATGCAAATGTCATATCAGCGTTTGCTGTTCCGAGAGCTACCATTGCAGAGCCGATCGCATTGCCTGTAACAACGGAAACCTTAACAGTTGTTGCTTCAGCATAAGCATTTGCAAGCTTTGCAAGATCGCGGATATTATCGTCAGTTTCAAAGCCTTCTGTATCAATAACGGTAACAACAGGAACGGAGAAAGCGTCGCAGGTTCTTACAAAACGAGCGAGCTTGGAGCTGTCATCGGATGTAAGCTTATCTGCAGTCTTGTTTGTTGCGGCAATTCCGACAACAGAACCACCGAGAGTAGCAAGAGCAGTATAAGAAGCCTTGCCGAATTCCTTTGAAAGCTCAATAACGCTGCCTTCGTCTGCAAGAGCTTCGGCAACATCCGCTGCCTTGCCGTCTGCAGCCTTTGAAGGAGCTGTATATTCAAATTCGGGAGCAACCGCAAGGTTGTTTGCAGGGAGAAGAGCAAGGATATCTCTTGCGCTCTTTACTGCTTCTGCATCGTCCTTTGCAAGTACGGATACACCGCCGAGCTTTGCAGCATCGGCACCGTTCTTGCCCTCACCTGCTGTAAGGTAGATCGCACTGTCTTCGGTTGCAGCAACGAAATCGGAAGAAGCTGCGATAAGAGCTGCACTTCCTACGCAAGTGCCTGCGATAACAGCGATCTGCGGAACAACGCCGGAAAGATTATTTGTATATGCAAGTATCTCGCTGTAAGCTGCAATAGCGTCCGCACCATCGGTCACAACAGCGCCGTTTGAATCAAAGATTCCAACAACGGGAACACCGTTCCTCGATGCAAGCTCATACACCTTGCAGATCTTTGCTGCAACAGACTTTGTAACAGCACCGTTATTAACGCTCTTATCCTGGGAAAAAGCGTAAACAGGGCTTCCGTCTACATAGCCGTACGCAGTAACAACTGCAGCATCTTCAGCCTTTACAGCGGTATTGATCTCGGTATAAACACCATCGTCGAATAATTCAATAAGTCTTTCTTTTGCCTTTGTCGAAGCTGCCGCACTGTTCTTGTAGTCGGCGAGCTTGGTTTTCTGGCTTTCAGTCAACATAAACGTTCCTCCGTTCAATACATAAAATTACACCATCATATATTATAAATCATTTGTTCCGGCTTGGCAAGATTAATTCCGGTATTTTTTCAAATTGTTCATATTTCATACTAATCCTCATTTGTTCGGTAGATAAAATTGGCAGATAGAATTGTACCAATTAGGTAAACTTGTTTACCTTGGAGAGCGACCGCAGGCGTGCTGGTCTGTCGGTCAGCCCCTCTGTCACTTCGTGACACCTCCCCTCACAGGGGGAGATCACGCACGGCAAGGGAGCTTGACGACGAATGGTGCAATTATAGCTGCCCAATTTATCTACCGGTTAAATGGGGATTAGTATTACAGTTCACTTACAGCATTGCGAAGAGCTTTCACTTCTTCGGAAGTAAGCTCACGCCATGTTCCCGGTTTGAGCATACCCAGCTTCACGGGACCGATAGCAGTTCTGCGAAGGCGTGCAACTTCCAGTCCGACTGCTTCACACATCTTACGTATCTGACGGTTCCTTCCCTCACGGATTATCATACGAAGCACTACCCTGCCCTCTTTTTCATCGAGGACTTCAACGTTTGCCGGCAAGGTCTTTCTTCCGTCGATCTCAACTCCAGCAGAAAGCTTAACAAGCTGATCTTCGGATATGGACGGACGAACTGTAACACGATATGTCTTGGAAATGTGGCGGCTCGGGTGCATGATATCATTTGCAAATTTTCCGTCATTCGTGAAAAGCAGCATTCCCTCGGAATTCCTGTCAAGTCTTCCGATCGGATAAACACGCTCATCAAGTCCGTCAAGAAGCTCAGTAACACATCTTCTGTCGAGTTCATCCGACATCGTTGTCACATATCCTCTCGGCTTATTGAGCATGATGTAATATTTTTTACGTTTCTTTTCAAGATAAATTCGCTCACCGTTAACGGTGATAACATCATTGTAGGTCGCACCGTCGCCGATCGAAGCAGGGTGTCCGTTGACCTTGACCTTTCCGTTGATTATCAGCTCCTCTGCCTTGCGGCGGGAGCATAATCCGCTCTCGGAAATGAGCTTTTGAAGTCTTATTTTTTCCACAATACTTCTCCTTTTTATTCAAAAAGCTTTTTCAGCTTATCTATCACACTATTATATAAGGATTTTTTCACATCTGTTTTTTTATACGGACAAGCCTGATCCGCAACGATAGAACACCTGCAAAATACTTCGCCGTTAGCGCTGTATTCCGCATACCCGATCTCATCGCCCTGCATAATGGGAGCATACACAAAATCGGGAAGAAATATTTTCTCGGAAATATCGGGCAAAGTGCCGTTCACTGCCGTACATTCGGGCGGTGATGAAAGCCTGCAGCTTATACTGTCCGAGATTCCGCCGACAGTTTTCACGTCAAAGGCCTCTGTAAAGCTATCAAGCTTAACACGTTTCGCGCAGGAAAAGCCGGTTTCATACATTTTTATATGGTCATTCCAGTCATCCGAAGCATTGAGTGTAACGGCTATAAGCTTTACACCGTCCTTTTCGGCAGCCGATACAAGGCATCTTCCTGCCTCATCGGTAAAACCTGTCTTTACGCCAATGCAATACCGGTATTTTTTCAGAAGACGGTTAGTATTGGAAAGGTATTTATCCGACTGAAGACCGTCCGAGGACAGTTTTATCTCTTTTGTTCGGCATATCTCGCAGAACCGCTCGTTTTTCATTGCTTCCCGTGTAAGCAGAGCCATATCATAGGCGGTGGAATAATGCTCGTCATCGTGAAGTCCCGACGGAGTCACGAAATTTGTTTTTTTCATACCGATCGCATACGCTCTTCGGTTCATCAGCTTTGCAAAATTCTCAAAGCTTCCGCCGATAAGCAGCGCAGCCGTGTTTGCGGCATCATTGCCCGAGGGAAGCATCATTCCGTAGCAAAGCTCATTCTTCGTAACGCTTTCCCCGAAGCAAAGTCCCATAGATGACCCCTCTGTCATAAGCGCCTCATCTGGAACGGGATATGTTTTGTCAAGATCACCGCTTTCCAATGTAAGCAGGGTAGTCATGATCTTCGTTGTGCTTGCCATAGGAAGCTTGCTGTTCTCGTTTTTTGCAAGAATAACAGCTCCCGTATCCGCTTCAATAAGAATAGCCGCTTTTGCGGAAAGAGTAATACTCTGAACAGCGTTTGTCTTTGGTGTAAAGGCAGTAAGCATTACACACGACAGAACTGCAGCAAAAAATCTTTTCATAGTAAATACCACCTTTTTTCTCGATGGTACATACTATGATAGAATATCATATTTTAGAAATCGAATTCCGTTGAGCTGTTCGCTTTTTTCTCGGTCACTTCGGGTTCATCATCAAGTGAAAGATTAAGTCCGTCTGTATTGATATCGGGCGTTACTCCGAGAGGTTCATCATCAGACTTTTTCTTGCTGAACAAGCCCTGTACCTTATCAAAAAGCTCGGGGACCAGATTAACGATAGCTCCTGCGGAGGACTTGTCCTGATTGATCTGGAGAAGCTTTACATCACCGTTTGCAACAACTATAAACGCAATAGGCTGGATAGTAACTCCGCCGCCCGTTCCGCCGCCGAAAAGCTCGCTGCCCGACTTTGACGGAAGATCCGAACCGCCTGCCGCAAAGCCGTAGGAAACCTTTGAAACGGGGATTATCGTAACTCCGTCAAGCTTTATAGGATCGCCGATTATTGTGTCGGCGTCGGAAAGCTCCTTTACCTTATCAAGTGAAGTCCTGACTAAATCTTTTACCTTATCATCCATTGTTTTATCCTTTCTGCCTGAAAAATCAAGCCGTTAATGTTTCTTCTTTTTTATCTGAATCGGAGCTTTCGGAAGATGAAGCCTCCAACGATGCTCCGAGTTCATCAATTTTT
>JBJFFR010000066.1:0-4316 GCA_051891935.1 Oscillospiraceae bacterium | reverse complement strand
GATGCTCCGAGTTCATCAATTTTTCCTTTGTTTTTCAAATAGCCGAAAGCTGCGCCAAGCAGCAATCCGACAGCTGTTCCAAGTCCGAGCGTTATATTTGCAGCGCAGTCATAACTGCTCTTCCCCGACTCAAATTCACAGCCGATATCGACCGTCTTTACGGAAACTTTGAACATAAGCTTTAACATTGCAATACCGTTATAAACTGCCGCACTGATTTTTCCGTAATTCACGGCAGCAGCGCAAGCGTCTTCTCCGCTTATCACGAAATCTATCATAAGGTTCGTTATTCTTATTCCTTTAAAAAGCTTGGTGAAAAACTTTTTTACGGTTTCCCACAGCAGTTTAAACTGTTCAATACGAACCTTTATCATATTGAACGTGTCCGAAAGCTTCTTTTTTTCATCGTTTGATTTCGCTGAATCGACAGCCTCATCGGCAGTTTTTTCAACAAACTCCTCCGCTTCGCCGGCTGCTTCCTCCGCATCTGCGGAAAGCTCCGCTTCAGAGATGGTTTCTTCGGGGGATGACTTGTTTTTATTCTTTTGCTGACGCTTTGGCTTCTTTTCTTTAAGCGGAAATACTGTAAAGCATAGATACTTTACTTTAAAGTCCATCACTCCGCCGAGAAATTTCAGCTCTACTCGTATCTTCGCTTTGAACAATAGAAAAAACAGAAGCAGTATTGCCGCAATTATAATAAGTGCAGTCATAAAGTTATTCCTTTGGTTCTTCCTCTACATTTTCTTCTGTTGCCGTTGTTTCCTTTATAAGCAGCTCATCAAAACTTACCTGTGCATCACCGTTCGGGACTGCAGGAAGATCATCAAGCGAAGAAAGCTGAAAGCTCCGCAGGAATGTCGAAGTTGTTTTATAAGCGATCGGTCTTCCCGGAACGTCAAGTCTTCCTGCTTCTTCAAGCAGATTTTTTTCCACAAGAGAATTAACAACGCTTGAACTGTCCGTTCCTCTGATATGTTCAACAAAACCCTTTGTAACGGGCTGATTATACGCAATGATCGTAAGTACTTCCATTGCGGCAGGTGAAAGCGGAGCAGCTTTTCGTGTTTCCATCGCAGCACGGATATACTCAATGAATTTTTCACGCACGCAAAGCTGATAGCTGTCCGAAAGCTTGATTATCATCATCGCACTTTCGTTTTCTTCATAGCGGTCATTGAGCATATTTATTATCTTTTCAACGGTTTCCTCTTCGATGCCCGAAGCCTGCGAGATCCTTGTCTTTTCAACAGGATCGCCGCTTGCAAAAAGTATTGCTTCGACTATCGAAAGCTCTTCATTCAATCTCATTTTCAGGTCATTTCCCCTTTAATCATAGTTAGGAGCGTCATTTTCGGACGGTTGGGACAGTTTAACATAGTCTTTGTTGAAAGTTATCTCGCTGTTATCGTCATTTAGCAGTATTCGTCCCGATTTTGTAAGCTCAAGTATCGCAAGAAACACCGCAACTCTCTCCGATCGGTCGGTCAGACCGTCAAAAAGGCTGTCGGTCATACATTTTCCTGTTTTATAAAGATTTCTAAGGACATATACTATCTTTGAAGTAACGGAAACGATCTTTTTCTTTACGATAGTATTGAACGAATCAAGCTTTATCGGTTCCTCGGGCTTCTTTGCGCCGATATTCTTGTATGCCGCAAGAAGCTCCTCGGGATCGTGTATAAGCGGATAGGTGTTGTCAAATTCAATGTGCATACGCTTTCGGACGGTAATATTGTTGCCGATATAGCGCTGCTGCATAAGACCCGAAGCAAGCTTACAGAGCGAATACTCAATAAGACGTCCTTCAAGCTCTTTCTTCATGACTTCCGCTTCCTCCCTTTGCGGCAGAAGCGAAACCGTCTTCATGTACACAAGCTGCGCAGCCATTTCAAGGAATTCTCCCGCGCTTTCCATATCCTTGTCAACAGCCTTGTCGATATATTCAAGATACTGGTCAACGAGCATTACTATCGGTATATCGTTTATATTCAGTTTATGCTTTGAAATAAGGTGCAAAAGCAGATCGAGAGGTCCTTCAAACACCTCAAGCTTAAAAGATATCGTATCCAAATCAGATTACCCCGATGCTATTATTTTTTACAAAAATATTGGCAATGGAATCCACCCAGTTCGTGAGCTGCCACAAAACGTTTGTTGTGCCGTTCTGCAGAAAAGCAAGCGGCTTATCGAGAAGACCTAAAAAAACGACAATGAACAGCACTCCGAAGATATAGCGTTCATACTTCATTATGCCGAAATATTTCTCCTGCGGCAGAAACAAGGTCAGTATCCTTGAACCGTCAAGCGGAGGTATCGGCAGGAGATTGAACACAGCAAGTCCGATATTAAGTATCGCACCGTACTCAAAGATGTATTCAAAAACACTCAACATCAGACTTGTGCCTTTAAAATACTCAACAATATAGAGGATTCGGAAAACTATCATCGAAATATATGCCAGTATAAGGTTTGAAACAGGTCCCGCAAGCGAAGAAACAGCCATACCGACCTTCGGATTTTTGAATTTTCGTGCGTCAATAGGGACAGGCTTTGCCGCACCTACACCGACAAAGAGCATAAAAAGCGCTCCCCAGAGGCTTATATGCTTTGCAGGATTAAGACTTATCCTTCCCTGCTTCTTGGCAGTATCATCACCGAGCAGGTATGCTGTAAGACCGTGCGCTGACTCATGAACAGGGAAAGCTATCATCAGAACTATAAGACGAACAAGAAAAGAAAGCAGCCTTCCCGACAAAATCGTACTCATAAACACACTCCAAATAATAACTAATCGGATTAATTATACCATATTCTATAAAAAAACACAAGTGATTTTGACGATTTTCTGTACAAAATAAAAAACTTTGGTTTTTTACGATTTTTTTTGAAAAAACACTTGCAATTTGGTTTTACTTATGGTATAATCTTAACGTTGACTATGTAACGACTATTAAAAAGGAGGTGTAACCCTATGGCAAAGTGCGAAATTTGCGGAAAGGGTGTTACTTTCGGTATAAAGGTTTCCCATTCACACCGTCGTACAAACAGAACTTGGAAGCCTAATGTTAAGCGCGTAAAGGCAATCGTTAACGGAACTCCTACACATATCTATGTATGCTCCAGATGTCTTCGTTCCAATAAGGTTACCCGTGCAGTATAATTACCGCAATTGTAATGGATAAAAGGGATGCTTTCAAAAGAAGCGTCCTTTTTGTTTTATTTGCTTTTTTCGGAGATATTATACTTAAAACCATTTAAAAACTGTACAAAAAATCGAGCATAATCTTGCATATATGGATTATGCGAAGATTTTTTGTCTACAGTTTAAATGGTTTTTAGTATTAAAGCCGCCGCAGAGATTTTTTTCTGCGGCGGCATTATTTTTACGCTTTTACAGCCTTATGGAATATCTTCTTGCCCTTTTTGATAACAACAGAGTCATCAATAGTGATAACAGCATTCGGGTCTGTTACCTTTACATCGTCAACTGCAATACCGTTCTGCTGGACAAGTCTTCTGCCCTCGCTCTTGGATGGGCAAAGACCGGTCCTTACGAGGAGGTCAAGAATGTTGATACCGCCCTCAAGCTCGGCTGCAGGAATTTCTGTTGAAGGCATATCTGCGGAAACACCGCCGTTTGCAAAAATAGCCTTTGCAGCAGCAAGAGCCTTTTCTGCTTCCTCTTCGCCGTGAACAAGCTTTGTAAGCTCATAAGCAAGAAGCTCTTTTGCCTTGTTTAGTTCAGCGCCTTCCATCGTCTTTTCCATTTCTTCGATCTGCTCGATCGGAACAAATGTGAGCATTTTAAGGCACTTGATAACGTCTGCGTCATCAACGTTTCTCCAGTACTGGAAGAAATCATAAGGCGAAGTCTTTTCGGGGTCGAGCCATACAGCGCCGCTTACAGTTTTGCCCATCTTCTTGCCTTCACTGTTGAGGAGAAGAGTGATCGTCATAGCGTGAGCGTCCTTGCCGAGCTTTTTGCGGATAAGCTCTGTGCCGCCGAGCATATTTGCCCACTGGTCATCGCCGCCGAACTGCATATTACAGCCGTATTTTTGGAAAAGCATATAGAAGTCATAAGACTGCATTATCATGTAGTTGAATTCAAGGAATGTAAGTCCTCTTTCCATACGCTGCTTGTAGCATTCAAAGGTGAGCATCTTGTTTACGCTAAAGCAAGCACCCACTTCACGGAGCACATCAATATAGTTAAGATCAAGGAGCCAGTCGCCGTTGTTTACAACGATAGCCTTATCCTCGGAAAAGTCGATAAATCTGCTCATCTGCTTTTTGAAACATTCAACGTTGTG
>JBJFFR010000065.1:0-3475 GCA_051891935.1 Oscillospiraceae bacterium | reverse complement strand
CCTCGTAACCGCCGTCAATAATCGAAATGGTTTCTACAGGAGAGTCAAAGAAGAAATCAACCTTCTTATCAAGCTCCGCAAAGAGATTTTCAAGAACGATATAGTTTATATCCGTACCCAAGTGACGAACGGACGCATTGAGAAGGTGAAGATCATGCCTAACGCACTCGGTGCTGAATGCCGAGCCTGCGGTCGTATAAAGTTTTGTCCCTTCGCCGCCGTAGCGCATATTGATCTCATCAACGTATTTCATAAGGTCAAGAGCTTTCTTTTTGCCGATATATTCGTGCAACGTACCGCCGAAATCGTTGGTGATGTTATATTTGCCATCAGAAAATGCACCTGCCCCGCCAAAGCCACTCATAATGGAACAGCTCTTGCAACCGATGCAGGTTTTGATCTTTTCACCGTCAATGGGACATTTGCGCTTATTCAAGGTGTGTCCGGCTTCAAAAACAGCAATTTTAAGGTCCGATCTTTGTGTGCTCAACTCATATGCAGAAAATATACCGCCGGGGCCTGCGCCAATAATAATTATATCGTAATTCATAGGAAACCTCCGTTTTTTGCGTGTTCATATTATTATTTCTTAAATTCTTATTTATCGATGAGTTTATTATAACACAAAATTACAGACAAGTAAACCTCATTGATGTAAACAATCGTGAATAATCAAATATTCAGATACATCGAAATATCAAAATAGTGAGACTGACAAAAATCAAAATCACATCAACATACAACATAATTGTATAGTCCCCGTCAAAGACGGAAAATGAAATGCAGTTTGTGTTATTACCACTTTTTGATCATATGTAACAACATCACGGAACAAACTTGATGCTGTGGTATAATAAATCAAAAGTGTAATGAACGAGGTAAAGAACATGAAACACAGATTATTCCTTATCCTTTTTGTTGTTTTGCTCCTCACAGGATGTGCCGTTTCGACAGATAAAGATGTAACGTATAAGCAAATAACCATAAGCGAAGCTGTGGAAATGATGGCAAGCGAAAGCGATTACATCATACTTGATGTTCGCCGTCCAGACGAATTTGCCACAGGGCATATTCCGAATGCGATCAATATTCCGAACGAAAGCATCGGCACGGATGAAATATCCGAGCTCCCCGATAAGGATCAGCTGATTCTGGTATATTGCCGAAGCGGTAACCGCAGCAAGCAAGCGTCCCAAAAGCTTGTTAAACTCGGATATTCGAATGTCGTAGAGTTCGGTGGCATCAACGATTGGAAAGGTGAGATCGAAAAGTGATAACATCACGGAAGAAGCAGAAGAATTGCGGTATACTTCGGGTGTAGATCAAACAAGGAGGACATAAAAATGTCAGTTATCAAAATCAATAAAGTTAATTTTCAAAATGAAGTGAAAAATTCCGACAAGCCCGTACTTCTCGACTTTTATGCGGATTGGTGCGGTCCATGCCGGATGGTCAGTCCCATAGTAGATGAAATCGCAGAGGAAAGAAACGATATTAAGGTGGGCAAGATAAATGTTGATCAGGAAAACGAGCTTGCCGAAGCGTTCGGTGTGTACAGCATTCCAACCCTTGTGGTCATGAAGGACGGCAAGATCGTAAGTCAAGCGATGGGTGCCCGACCGAAGGAACAGATCCTTGCTATGCTGTGAGGTGTGATATGGGATTTTTCAGTTTTTTGCAAACAAAAGATATAAACAGCGGTGTGAGAAGTTTTCTTTCCACCGAAGGAGCGGTGCTTTTGGATGTTCGTACACGGGAGGAATATTCCGAGGGGCATATTGAGGGAAGCAAAAATATTCCCCTACAAAGCATAGAGCAAGTAGAGTCAATCATAAAAGATAAAAGCACACCGCTTTTCGTACATTGCAGAAGCGGCGCACGAAGCGCACAGGCAACAAGCATCCTGAAAAGAATGGGATACACAAATGTAGAGGATATCGGCGGCATTCTGTCGTACCGAGGAAAGGTCGTGAGATAGATGAAAGTTGTAATAATAGGCGGTGTTGCCGGCGGCGCGACTGCGGCGGCAAGAATACGCAGGCTTGACGAGAAAGCTGAAATCGTAGTCTTTGAGCGTTCCGGTTTTATTTCTTACGCCAACTGCGGACTTCCGTATTACATCGGCGGAACGATTGAGGATGAGGGTGACTTGACCTTGCAGACACCGGAGAGCTTTTATAAGCGTTTCCGTGTCAAAATGAATGTGCGCCACGAGGTAACGGCACTTCACCCCGAAAGCAAAATGGTCACCGTAAAAAATATTGAGAACGGTACAGTTTTCACCGAAACCTATGATAAGCTCATATTATCGCCCGGTGCAAAGCCGATCAAGCCGAACTTTGAAGGCATTGACAGCGATAAGATATTCACGCTCCGCACGGTTGAGGACACGCTGAAAATCAAGAAATTTATAAATGAGAAATATCCAAAATCCGCAGTTGTTGTCGGCGGCGGGTTTATCGGAATCGAAGTTGCGGAAAATCTCCGTGAGCTTGGGATAGATGTCACACTCGTTGAAGCCGCCGACCAGCTCATGGCTCCTTTTGACAGCGATATGGCATCCTTCATCCATGCAGAGCTACGCAAAAACGGCGTTAATCTTATGCTCGGCAGGTTCGTTGAAGGCTTTGCCGACACTGATGACGGCATTTGTGTGAAACTAAAAAATTCTCCTACGCTCCACGCCAATATGGTCGTAATGGCGATCGGCGTTGCTCCGGAAACCACGCTCGCAAAGGATGCAGGTCTTGAACTCGGTATCAAGGGCAGTATCGTGGTGAACGACCGAATGGAAACCTCCGTTCCCGACATTTATGCTGTCGGTGATGCGGTTCAGATCAGAAATTTTGTAACCGATACGGGTGCGTTGATCTCCCTTGCAGGTCCTGCCAATAAGCAGGGCAGAATCGCCGCTGACAATATCTGCGGTATTGACAGTCACTACCGGGGAAGTCAGGGCAGCTCGGTTATCAAGATTTTCGACATGACCGCCGCCTCTACCGGCATTAATGACAAAACAGCGAAGGCACTCGGACTTTCTACCGACAAGGTCATTCTTTCTCCCATGAGCCATGCCGGATATTATCCCGGCGGCAAGATGATGACCATGAAGGTACTGTTTGAAAAAGACACCTATCGTTTGCTCGGTGCTCAGATCGTTGGCTTTGACGGTGTTGACAAGCGGATCGATGTCATTGCAACCGCTATCCGTGCCGGAATGAAAGCTTACGAACTTGCGGAACTCGACCTTGCTTACGCTCCGCCTTATTCCTCGGCAAAGGACCCCGTGAACATGGCAGGCTATATTGTAGAGAACATCAAAAACGGCGTGGTAAAGCAGTGGTACTACGAGGATACTGAGAGTCTGCAACGAGATGAGAACGTCACACTTCTCGATACGCGCACACCGACGGAATACAGCAGAGGCCACGTGGAGGGATTTATCAATATTCCTGTCGACGAACTTCGTGAACGC
>JBJFFR010000064.1:0-18469 GCA_051891935.1 Oscillospiraceae bacterium | reverse complement strand
TTTTTTATTATATTTTCGTGGTTGGATTGTGTCAAGTTTTATTATACTATATCAACTTGATTTCTAACACCACAAAACGCGGATTCAAAGGTAGCGATGCATGTTGCGGATATATATTAATGGGACCTATCGGGATTCTATGTGGTTCTTTCGGAAGCGGTAAGAAAAATACAAGTGAATTCTGGATATGTAACAACTGCGGAAGCAGATTCCAGGATAAGGAGATTAAAAAATATAATCAAAGTTTAAACAATAATGAAGTTACCGTTGAAAGTGTTACTTTCCAAGCAACAGAACCGCCTGTCACGGTTGTTGCACCTCTTCCCCCAAAAGAAGAAAATGCTGTAAAAGCAGTAAAACCACATTCTCCTAAAACAGTAGTCGAAAGACCTTCACCATATACCGGAAATTTGCCAGCTGATGCACTTTTAAAACGTGCGCTTATCTTCCTTGAAGATGGGGATTGGGAAAAAGCTTACGAATATAGTGAAAATGCACTTGATGTTGATGCAGGATATGCCGAAGCCTACCTTGCTAAATTTATGGCGGAATATAATATTTTCCCCGAAGATAGCATTCCTGATAAATGTGCCGATATGATGTCAGACATTAAATCACTTTCGGATTTTGAAAGTTATCGTAAAGCTCAACGTTTTGGTGATGATGAATTCAAGCAAAAGCTGGAGAATTATTCAAACCAAGCTATTTATTTTTTAGCTGAAAAGATTATTTCGAAAGCAGATTCTCCGAAAAAGTACATCGAAGCTGTGACCTTGTTCAAAAGAATCCCTGATTACTCAGATTCAAAATCTAAAGCCGATGAATATGAAAACAAATACTGTAATCTCATTTATGATGATGCTGTCAAACTTAAGTTATCAGCCAAAGATGAGAATGACTATGCACGAGCAAAATCGGAATTTGAAAAAATTATTAGTTTTAAGGATGCTATCGCACAAGTTGAAGAATGTTCGAAATTGTCCGAAACGTATAGAAATGATCGAATTTATGCAAATGCATTGGAAAAGCAACAGTATAACACAATTTATGACCTTGAAGCAGCTATTGCAAACTATAAAAAAATTCCCGGCTGGAAAGACGCTGATGAGCAATTAGAAAAATGTCAAAAAAGAATAACAGAAATAGAAGAAAAAAAGAAATCTGAACATATAGAAATCCAAAAAAATGAAGAAATAATACAAGCCAAGAAGAAAACAATAACTGGAATAATAATTGTTTTTATAATTGTTATAATATGTATGTTGATTATTATAATTGGTAGGTTTCCAAATCCACAAGTTCAAAATACTGTTGCTTCATCTGATGTTAATAATAGCCAAAACACTGAAACTTACCATGCTACAGATGAACAAGCTTCACCACAAATTGAAGAGATTCCATCTCAAATGACTGACGGCCAAATATCAAATAGCTCTGACACATTAAAATTAGCAGCAGTTTCATTAAATGGTAGTTGGGGATATATAGATGAATCAGGTTCTTTTGTGATTGAACCACAATTTGATGAGGCCTATAACTTTGCTAGTAATGGCCTTGCTGTTGTTAGAATAAGCGATAAGTGGGGCTATATTGATACAAATGGTAATTTAGCAATTGAACCACAATTTGATGACGAATATGTATTTACTGATAACAATCTCGCCTTAGTTGAAATGGATAACAAATGGGGTTATATTAATGATACAGGCTCTTTTATTATTGATCCTCAATTTGATTACGCTCGCAATTTTGCTAATGGTCTTGCTGTTGTTGAAAAAAATGATAAACATTATTATATTAATGAAAATGGGGATATTGTAATTGAGATTAAATCACAATGGGACGAATTTGATGATTTTACGAATAATGGACTTGCTGTAGTTAGAACTAATAATACTTGGAAATATGGTTTTATTGATATAACAGGTTCTTTTGTAATTAAACCTCAATTTGATTTTGTATATGACTTTGCTAATAATGGACTTGCGGCAGTAGATATGAATGGCAAATTTGGCTATATTAACGAAACTGGATCAATTGTAATTGAGCCTCAATTTGATTGGTCATATGGGTTTGCAGATGATGGGCTTGCTCTTATTGAACTGAATGGCAAATCTGGCTATATTAATGAAACTGGTTCTATTATAATTGAACCTCAGTTCGATTACGCACGCAATTTTGCTAATGATGGACTGGCAGTAGTAGCTATTGATGATAAATTTGGATATATTAATGAAACCGGTTCTATTGTAATTGAGCCTCAATTTGATAAAGCACTTGATTTTGAAAACGGACTTGCTGTTATAAGTCTAAATGATAAATGGGGCTATGTTGATACACACGGTCATTTAGCTATTGAACCTCAATTTGATAATGCAAGCAGCTTTAAACATATATCAAATCAATTTAACTAAAGTCCTCGTGTAATTTAAAGAAATAATAAAGCAGTCAAACTTATTAATCATAGTAAATTGTAAATTCCTGACGAAAACTCAGTTGGAAATCTGTGCCTCTCGATGTTTACTTAACAACATGATATAGTTCGTCAAATTTCAACCAGGTATTATTTTACTGCCTGCAAAACTCCATAACATCAAAAACTTGCCCCAAAATAATATTTACTTTTGCATAGTCGCTTATTAAAACCGAGGAAAAGCTTATACTAAACACCAATAAAACACTTAAAAAAATCTGCACCAAAATCCAATATATTCGAGATTGTCGGCTTGATTTTCCAAATTCTAAATGGTGTTTAGTATTAAACGCATAACAGATATTGTAAAAAACAAGATTTAAAATATTTGTAATAATTAAAATCTGGGAACAGACTTTTGCACTGTTCCCGGAGTTTTTTATCCTAATCTTTCAATATCACACCAAAAACCGAAAAACGTTGTCATACACGTTTTTCGGTTTTTGTTCCCGATCTCATTTGGCAGATATTCCCATTGTAACCGTCAAACCCACCAACGTCCTCAAAAAAATCACGCCCCTACCGGTAAACCCGATAGGGGTAATGTAACCATCAAATCCTCTCTCGTCCATAAACAAAACCAGCCCTCCACCGAACCAAATCAGCAAAGAGCCTATATCTGCCTGATCATTCATTCCAAGGCATAACAGGTGCATCGTAAGTAATCATCCTGTAAAAAAATTCAACATTCAAACCATTTGCACAAGCATTAACTGCAAGCGAGTGAATCAGAGCATTTTGTGGGCTAGGTAGATGTATGTGACGGTTACCCCATATTAATTCTATTGAACAGATTATCCTCATACGAAACTCTCATACTCAAATAGAGTCAGCTGATAAGCTCGTCCATCATCTCAATCAAAGCAAAATCAAATTCTTCTTCGTCATATTTGTCGAAATCCGGAATCATCTGCTTGATTAACTCAAATCCCGTATTTGCATATTCTTCTGCAATACCATATACAACATTTGTATCGGTGATCTGATTTTCCTGACCACTCTTGCGAAGCTCATCAACAGCCACGGAATAAATATAGGACATTAACGAATCCTTGCCTTTCGCTACGCTTTCAAGGATAAATCCTTGTTTTGCCTTTGAAGGTGTTCTTTCTCCCTTGTTCACTCCAAGAGCAAGAGCTATCATAAATATATCCGCTCTTTCTCCGTTTGTTTTCATATTTAGCAAATCTACCCTGTCAAAATCTTCTATCAGATCCTTGTACTGAGTTCCAATTGAAAGTCTGTCAGCCATCGAATCACCTCATTCTTGTAGTTATCTCGTCTGTATCAAGCTTTGATACAGTCGATGCCGTACCGTCATTCAGTACCGATTTTATTTCTTCCGAGTATTCGGAGGGTGTAAACGCAAGAATAATCTGCTTTTTCTTGCTTATGTCAAGCAGTACCTGAGCAAAATTCTCTCTGTTTTCATCAGACACTCGTCCAACGGGGGTATCAATAAAAAGTAGATTATCGTAACCCGAAACCTCGTGAACAGCAAGTGTAAACGCAAGTGCAAGCAGTTCCTTCTCTGCAGCCGAGCAGCTGTTAAGGCACGATGACATTGTAATCTTATGATACAGCTTCAATCTGAAATTTGCATCAAGCTCAACCCTGCCATATGTGCCCTTTTTCCATATCAGCGCATCAAACAGCTCCATTGTTTTGTTTTCGAGTTGTGTTGTAATATCGGTTACTATGCCATTTTTGATTTTTACAAGCAGATCCTTTGCTCTCTGAACAAATTCGTATTTTTCTCTGATCTCCTTACACGCTTGATTTGCTGCCAGAGCGTCGGAATACTCCTTGTTTTTCTCCTGCAGATTTTTCCTCATAGACTCCAGCTGTTCCTTATATTTGCCTATCTTTTCACGGTTGGAATCCCTGAGTTTTTCATTATCCTCTCTCTGATGCGTAGCTGCTTCGATTTCATCAATACCTGTTACGGTAGAAATTCTCTTGAAAAGAACTTCATTTTCTTCCTGAATCTTCCGTATTTTTTCATTTGTCTTGTTCAATCTGTCAAACAATGCTCTTTTTGCAGACTCATACTCGCTTACATCAAGTCCTCTGCGCACATCATTCTTGATCTCGACAAGTTTTTGCAGAGATATGTTAGAATCATATTTCTGAATAAGCTCTTGGAAATGGCGCTCTGTTTCCTGTGCAAGATTTCCTCCACACACAGCGCACTTATGCGTCTGAATACTATTTTTCAGAATATCAATATCGGCAACAGGTGAAATATCATTGTCGTTCTGCCGCATTTCGATATACTCGTTTGTACGGGTATTCACATCTCTAAGCATTATTTTAACAAGGTACTGACGAATGAATTTTGCCAGATCCTTCTTTATTGTTATGAGTTCGGCTTCCTTATCCTTTATTTCTACCTTGTTGTCCTCAAATCGTTTATTATCCTCAACAATGGATTCCGTATTCTTAATAAGCTGATTGCACTTATCAATTTCCTCCTCTGCCATTGCGATCTGCTCGGTCAGAGTGTTGATCTCCTGTTCCTTGCTATCGATATTTTTCTGAATGGTTTCAATTTCATCGGCAATGGAATTTGTGTTCGGAGATAAATTTTTGATCTGATTCTGATAATTCTTGATAAATACATCCAAATTTTTAATTACTGAATTTTCAATAATATTTACCTGAGCGATCTCATAGATACTGTCCCGAAGGTGAGATACGTTTGTACCCGTAACTCCGAAATAGTTCAGAAGCTGCTCACCGTCGAAGAAGAAATACTCCCTGATTTTTCTAGGCATCTTTTCTGAAATTATCTCATTTGCAGCTTCACCGTCAAAGAATTTGGTTATTCCGTCAGCCGCAGTAACGCCTATCTCAAATTTATCCTTTCCTGCCTGCAATTCAGTTTCCACAGAGATATTTGCCGTTCTTGTAAATGTGTATTTGCTGCCTGCATCGGTAGCTTCAATAACAACAGATACCATACACATAGAGTCTTTGTTATTACGACATTCACTCAGCGACTGAATATTTGCAAGGGGCAGCTTATCCGCTTTTTCTTCACCCTCAACAGCCACTCCCGAAGCGTGAGGTTCATCCCCGTACAAGCACCAATTTATGGCATTTAGAAGATTCGTCTTTCCGGTTCCGTTGGTGGCAATGATCAGATGAATATCATTCGCCCCATTGAGGGAAAAATCAAATATCAAATCACGATACTGCCTGTAATTATGTATCTTTATTGATTCAAATCTCACGTTGTTTTCCCCTCTTTCATCTGAGCGATAGCTTTATCAATAGCATCGGAGTATTTTCTCCTAAACTGGGAAGTTTCATAGCTGCTCTCAATAATGGTATGGAGAAATTCATTCATTATCGGATCGTCTTTTGTCTTTTCCTCAAGCTGCTTTGCAAAGGTAGGATTTTTTATTGTAAGCTGACTCATTTCTGCACCTCTCTCAGAATCGAATAAACCGTATTGCAGACAGTTACATTGTCAAGAGCATTTCTGCTCAGATCAAGCACTCTGTCCATTTCTTTCTTAAAAATACGCAGCTCAAACTGCCGCATTTCATCATTGAACCCGTTCAGATCAGGCTTGATAATCATATCATAAATATCTGCCTGATACTTTCCAGGAGCCTGACGAATAATTCTGCCGATTCTCTGAACATATTCTCTCGGATTTGTACTGCTTGCCATAACGATTGCCCTTTTGGCACTTGGTATATCTATACCTTCATCAAGGCATTTTATCGCAACAAGCACCTGATACTTTTTTATTTTGAAATATTCAATAATATAATCACGTTCAGATAGTCCTCCATATCTTGCAGAAGGCTTCGTACCTTGCTGCTGAGTATATGGAGTAGCTGTAATATTTCGTGAAGCAAGTATTCGCATAACCTCATTGATTTGTCCGGGATCCACAAAAATAATCGTATCGGAAATATCCTCACCGATTTCATCAAGTATTCTTTTTAGCTCGTTATACTTATTACGGGCTTTTTTCTCAATACCCGCACGCTGAAATCTCAAACGCTGCAGCCATTCATTTTCTTCATTCTTAGAATAACAGCTTGCCTTTCTGATTTTTTCGGTCAGCTTCTTGTATTCTTCAAGCTCATCATCCGTCATAGTAATAAATCTGGGGTGATAATGATAATTAACAAGAAAGGTTTTGCCCGTCAGCGGATTATGCTCCCTTAACGCATCTTCTATTGAGAACACAAACGAATCGTTCCCGAAATACTCTTCAATCAGCTTGCTGCCTGCATCATCAAACCACCTCTGCGGAGTTGCACTCAGACCAAGTCGATAAGTATAATCCTCCACAAGGGCATTTTTCATTTTTCCTGCACCCATTCCGTGAACTTCATCACCGATCAGGAACTTCGTTATCCTTGATGATGAGTTTTGCAGCTTATGGAGGAATTTCTCCGAATGACATATATCGTGTGTTGTATAGACAACTAAATGCTCATATAACCCTGTACTGAGCTTCCGTATCTCTTTTGATAGTGCAATGTCCCAATTCAGAATATTTCCGTTGATTTCCATTGAGTTTTTTAGACCAATATCAAGCTTGTCAATATCAGTTTTCCATTGAGATGACAAATCAGGCTGCGGAGTGGAAATGATAATCAGAATTTTTTTCGTATCTTCAAGAGCATTTTTAATACAGCCTATTGCTGTCCTTGTCTTACCTGTTCCCGTTGCCATCTGCAATAAAAGCTGACGGTTATTGTCGTTCCATTTCTTGACAGCATCTTCCTGATAATAGAACAGTTTCAGCGGCTGTTTTTCTTTCACTATGCTGTGCCTTGAATATTTCTTTGAACTGATCATTGTCGGCTCAAAATCGGAGCTTACTTTCAGCAAATGTTCCTTTACTGCCTGTGGTACATCTCTGATTTCAACATCACTTCTATGCCCAGTCCAGAAGTTGTTAAATTTCTGAATATCGGAATTTATGAAATCGGTCATACCCTCCCAGCTCATAAACACCTTAAATTCTTCCGTATTGCCCATCCAGCCCGATACGGATTCATTGTTTGAACCTGAGAATGTCAATATATTTCCTGCCTGATCACGCATTATCCCGACTTTTTGATGCATAATGCCACTGCCAACTATTTCTTCTTGAGATAAACATCTTCCATTCTTTTTTATTACGGCAATTTTCATCTGGAGTTTTCCGTTTGCAAGCATCCACCCCAAAGCCTTAACGTGATCCCTTTGGAATTCAGTTTCAATTTCATCGTAGGATTTTATGAAATGCTCGGATAAGATCTCGTCCATATTGTTGACGGACTTTTCGAGCATAGATATATCGTTGGAGCTAAGCTGCGGACACGTTACCAATCGCATAACTCCGCCGTTTGATATAAATTCGCTTATCCCCCTTGCAGCTATTGCAAGTGATGACGATGAAAAGAACCCTGCTATTCTGTCATATGAATTCGCCCTTGACAGTACGGGAATGTAGAAATCCCATACAAGATCATCTTCACCCGAATCATATGCGACTTTAAGCGGTAAATCCGAAAAATCCAATACCAAGCCTGATCACCCCTGAAATTACTCCCAGATAAATTTGTCAAAGAGATTTATACTGTCATTACAAAGGTCACAAATCTCCTTTACCATAGTTTTCACATTTGACCTGCGCCTGATAACTGTACTTTCACTCAGGCAAGTCCGCATAAGCTCCGTAGGATAAGCATTTCCATACAATGAATCTGCCATAACCTTCTGAATTATAGGGATTCTCATATACAGTTTGGGACGAAGCAGCAGTTTTTCCTTTTCTGAAAGCTTCATATAACACTCACCGAAATATGTAACACGAAACGGTGTCTTTCGGGTAACAAGTCCCATAATCGACGCCGTTTTATAATGATTTTCACCATATTTGCGATGGGCGCCTTCCTTTGCATCCTTTTTATAGTAATATCCGAACAGTTCATAATCGCCATCAGGATTTGTTTTTACGGTAGAAAGTATAGTATTTACATAGTTTATATCACTGAACTGAGGGATATTCTTTGAATCCATAGTACCGATAAGCTCATCATTATCGTCAATGAAATCAATAATATCTTCCATACACATATCACTTATGTGTTTTATCATTATATCGGCAGCTTTTATACATCTTTCGTCACAATTATCGGTGCTTTCAAATGAATCGCTATAATTGAAGAAAAAAGCTTTAAGAGCCGTTTCATAATCTGATGAAAGGATTGCAGAGGTATAATCCATATCCATAGATTTTATTCCTCCTTTTTCTGCTTTTTCAGAAGCTTTTAATTATCTTTCTCAGCTTTTAATCTCTTACGTTCTTTTACGTATTCCTGCTCATTGTATTTCATATCGAAATAAGCCGCAGCTATTTCGGGAAACTTCTCTTCAAATTCGGTCATAGCAGCCATAGCTGAGCATAACGTTCCCTCCGTCTTATGATAAGCCTGATTTGCTTCACAGTATTCTCTGAAAGAATAATTACGCATAAAGGACGGCTGATTGCACCAACGGGCAATGGTTATAAATAAGCTGCGGTATGGACTTGTCTGATAAAGCTCGTGACGCATTATGTAAGGGAAACAGCCATAACGAATAAGAATCTGTATTCGCCTGAACACGCTCTCTATTTCACGCTCGTCCTGTGAAGCAAATCCCGCAAGAACATACAGCTTGGTGGACTTATGACAATACTGCCGCCAGAGTTTCAATTTTTCCTCGATAATTTGCGCATCTTCTATATGATCAAAGGCGAAAATAATATCGCCGTGATATTTGGCTTCATTCAGTATCTTTGCCTTTTCCTCGGTCAAGAGCCGTATATCCATACCCTGACGGAACTGAAAAGGCTTGCCTATTTCTTTAAGCTCCTCAAATACATCTCTCCAATGAGCGTATCCGAAAATGTTATCATCCCAAAGATATATTGCTTTACGGGTAGGATCATACCATTCAGAAATATGAGAATGAAAGTTCACTCGCTTAACATTGTGATTAACACAGAAGGCACACTGTCTGAAGCATCCTCTTGTGGCAAAGCCGATTGAGTAGTTCAGATAATCCTTGAAATAGACCTCTTTATTCTTGTGAGTAGTATCGTGCTCGATATACTGATCATAAATATGATAGTCGGGCATATGATGCTCGATACAATCAGGCAGCTTGGGAGCGTGATCAAAAAAGAAGCCTGTACCGCCGATATATACGTTCGGCAGGGTAAGAAGTTCTGTATTTATCTTTGTAAAATCGAATACTTTTGATATATAAATAGCATCGTACTCCAGAGCTTTGGAGAAGTCGTAGCCGGAATCGTCGGGCAGCATACTGCTGTTTATCAGAGTCCGTTCGGTAAACAATTCCGAATAATCTTCGATAAGTCGGACTGTACAGCCATTCTCCTTAAAATAACCTGATAGTTTCATAATGACAAGATTCGGGTGCCTTGTTCCTGCATCGAGCAGATCCGCATCTACCAGCGCAATATTGCCAATAATATCGTATCTTATTTCGTTTGGATCTATTGCCGACAACGGATATATTCCGTGATCATTTGGCGTTTCTGATAAATGCATATTCCTACCCCTACTGCTTATGATAATAGCGTTTTATATCAAAAAATGTCAATAATTCTCTACAGTTATGATCATTATAACCGATCTGATTAAAGATTACAACTGTTAAGAATACCAAATATTCATAAAAGTTGTATTATTAATATAGGTGATAATATGCATAGAATAAAAGAACTTCGTGAATCACGCCATCTAAGCCAGCAGCGATTAGCAATAGATATGAACGTATCACAGGCTATGATAAGCAAATACGAGCTTGGTCAGTCTGAACCTGATATTCAGATGATTATGAAACTCGCAAGCTATTTTCAAGTTTCAACCGACTATCTTCTGGGATTCAGTGATTCAAAAATATGCGTTACAGTTATAAATCTTTCTGAAGATGAAAAAAATATTCTATATGATTATAAACGTATGGACGCAATTCAGAAAATTAAGGTTGCTGCCTATATGAAAGGCCTGCTTCAAGAATGATAAACGCCTGATGTGAGCTGTTGTCAGCACTCACATCAGGCTTCTTGTTTTTTCTTATACTGTACCGTAAAGCCAAAACTGTCACATTATGGCATGATTTATAATACTGACAATATTACTCAAAACCGCAAAACGTTACAGACACGTTTTGCGGCTTTACTTTTTTCAGGTATTCCCAACGATAAAAAAATCAAAAAAATCTGCCCTTTGTTTTTACCTCTAATATGAGATACTATATTATCATAACCTTAGACAAGGAGGGAAACCAATATGATAAATTCATCGAATATTTTCATATCTGCAAACTCACCGCCGGAGCAGGTTAAGTCCTGGCTCGATGGACTGATTCAGGAGCTTGGACGCAGTAATATAAAAATATATAATCAGGAAAGCGATTCTACCTTCCGGGTAGAGTTCGGAGGTAACACGACAATATCTTCAAAGATCATCGTTCTTCCGACAAAAGAAAGCCGTTTTTTCAGCAAGATCACCCATTCTTCGGAAAAGAAAGTGGATGCTCTGGTCGTTAAAACCGATTATACCTGCGAAACGCTTCTGTTCAGCGATAATGAGCTTAACTGCAGCGGATTTCGTAAAAAGCTGATAATGCTTAAAGAGTATGGACTTATGCCGGATAACGATTATGTACGGCTGTTTGATTTGTTTATGTGTGCCGCTAAAAACGGTTTGTATTCCGATGAGGAATACCTCGAAGACGGACTTACATACGACCATAAATATGTAATATATAACGGCAAACGCATTGAAACATCTGCTCCCGGATCTATGACTGACGAAGACAAAGCATCCTGCAAAGAAATCCTCGAGGCGTTTTTGAGCTGCTGTACCAAAGAAAAAGCTATGTTGCTTCTTATGATACAGCTTATGGGGCTTTCCTTTGAGATTATCAAAAGTCTGCCTCCGGAAAAGCGCAGGAAATGCCAGCCGACGGTACTTCCATATATTTATGGCGACAGCGGTTGCGGTAAAACGACCATTTCCAGAGCATTTTTTGATGCTTATGATGAAAGTCGGTTCATTTCGCTGTCAACCTCTACCGAAGCAGCTGTACAAAAGAAGCTTTCATCGGAATTTTGCGGTGTTGTTGTAATAGACGATGTGCAGCATACTTCAATCGGCAAATGCGCAAGCAAGACTACGGAAAAGCTTGAAGCTGTTATCCGCACGTTCGGTGATATAGGAGCAGAAAAAACGACTGCTTTAGGCAAACTTTTGGAAACAAGCGTTTGGGCTGTAGTTACTGCTGAAGCTATATTTACAACAGTACACTCAAGCATACTGAGGCTTTTGCCTATCGAATTTGTCCGGGGCGAGATCAGCTTTGAGCATGTAGCTTTTCTGGAAAAAAGTAAGGATGCAAAAGATAAATTCTTTCTTTGCTATTTAAGCTGGTTTGTATCAAAACTTTCCGTTACCAACGGAGAGATCAGCGATATAGCAGATTTCTCCGAGGGTTATTACCCTGCGAGAAATGAACTTTCCGATAAATATAAGGACATTCACCACGACAGAATACTCGACAATCATACTCTGCTTCTCAGTTATTTTAGTTTTCTTGCAGAATTTTTCCAGGAAATAGGGATAACCGATCAGTTCTTGTTTGAGTTGAAACAGGGCATAATTACAGTCCTTTATAATTCTGCCAAAATACAGTGTAGCTATATATCCGAGGCGTCGCTTTCCGGTTATATACGTCAGGCGATAGATAGGATCATATTCGAAGAAAAAGTTGTACCCTACAATATAGTGGGAAGCGATGTGAGCGTTATAAGGGCGTCCTCAACACAATCGGATATTGCTGCATATAGATTCAACAATATCCTTATGTTTACTGTGGCGCAGCAAAGAGCCTTTTTTGGAATGATCCGCAAGGAACTTCCCAACGGCAGCGCTGTTAAAGATAAAGACATCAAGAAGGAACTCATTTCTATGGGAATACTTCTTAATGTAAAAAATGACAAGCCAATTTTTGATCTTAATACGGATAACCGGGTTAGGCTCGATAACAAAGATACCAGAGTTATCAAAATAAAAATCCCTAAGGAGGAAATACAAAATGAATAGTTTTATTTTTGCCGATTTAAACGAACTGGAGATTCTTAGCTGCTTTGGCAAGAAACTCGAAACAGATGATGAAGCCCATATTGCCATAACAGGTCTTATTGAGGTCAATGCCGAAAATGAAAGGGTACTGGTTAAACTTTTAGAAGATTTAGCACCTATGGTTCCTAGGGACAATTGGTTTGACTATTTCTTCAGATGCCACAAGTACATACATTCATCAAAAAAGCTCTGTATGATCATAAAAAAGGCTCACGCCATTATCCAAGAAATAACTTCTGCCAAACTCGCAGCGAAAGTGTTTACTAAGGTCGAGCAGCTTTATGTAAGCCGTGAAATGAACTTTTGTAACAGGAATTTGTTGAAAACAGCGGCAAACAAAGCGTATGAATTGACCCGGGATAAACGCTATATGCTTTTCCGGGATTATGCGGATGTATATACGTCTGCTGATAAAGAGGAGTTGACAACTTCTGTAAACTCTCTTCTTGATTTGCTTGACAGCCAAATCCTAAGAGCGGATAAGCGCTGTGCGTTTTATCTTTTTGCTTTAGCAATAAAAAAACTTGCAATATGCAGGGGCTATACTAGAATATATGAAAGCACGCTGCAAAACCTGTACGATGCTTGTCAGGAAGAGAAGTTTCAAAGGATGTCAGATTACGAAGACGAGGATGGATATTACTATATTGAGCAATATATCTACGGAAAATTAAATATCTTTGCCAAAACCTTAAAATATAACTGTCCGGAGATCATAAACATCTTTAGCCCTAGCGACTGCTATTACGATGCGGATTTTCTGATGCATCTTAATGAGTCAGCTCGAATGGCAATTGAAGATAACAAGTACAGTTCCGAAAGATCCCCTATCGTTTCTCAGGAATTTGTCTTTTTGTCGTAACATACGATAAACAAAGCTGCTGCGTCGTTTGACCTGCGACAATTTTATATGCCTGCAGGTAAGGCGGTACACATTTCTGTCGGCAGAAATTGTCGGTAAGGTCGGCAAACGAAAATATATATCATTATAATGTAATATACCATAAGGAGGAATTCCCATGTTAAACAATGAAAAATCTATCCCCGAAAGACCCATTAATATTACCCCCACAGGTAAATCCGTACCAAAGGAAGTAAGGGAGGATATTGCACTTCTGTGCATATACTCAATCCTTAACAAGGTAAAGAAGGAGGAGAGCAGCTGATGGCTAAAAACTTGAAAAGAGCTGTTGCTTACGCACGATTCAGCAGCAGTAATCAGCGTGAAGAAAGCATTGACGCTCAGAATCGTGCAATTAATAGCTTTGCCGAACGTGAGGGCTACACTATCGTGCAGTACTACGCAGATTCAGCAAGGTCTGCAACTACGGATAACCGTCCTGAGTTTCAGAAAATGATTCAGGAGGCACCGCTGCTGAACGTTGAAGCTGTCATAGTCCACAAGCTGGACAGGTTTTCCCGTGACAGATACGACAGCGCCGTATATAAGCACAACTTGAAAAAGCAGGGCATAAAGGTAGTATCTGTCCTTGAAAATTTTGACGACTCCCCCGAAAGCGTTATCCTTGAATCGCTGCTTGAAGGCATAGCCGAATATTACAGCAGGAACCTTTCAAGAGAAATTATGAAAGGCTTGATGGAGAACGCCTACAATTGCCGCCATAACGGCGGCAAACCGCCTCTCGGGTATGACGTTGACCCTGTCACGCACCAGTACATTATTAATGAAAATGAAGCCGTTATTGTAAGAAGTATTTTTGATATGTACCTTGCCGGTAAGAGCTATGCGGAAATAGTCGAGTATATGAATACCCACGACTGCCGCACAAAATCCGGCAATCCGTACAGCCGCAGCAGTATTCGTGACATACTGCACAACGAAAAATACACGGGAGTTTATATTTTCAACCTCCGTGCATCAAAAAGCGCAGACGGTAAATATAACTCCCGCAAGCACAAGTCCGAAGACGACATTATCCGTATCGAAGGCAAAATACCTTGTATTGTGAACAAAGAAACATTTAACAAGGTACAGTCGATCTTTGAAAAAAGAAAACACACCTCAGGTGCTTTTTCGACAAAACACATATACCTGCTCAGCAGCAAGATGATCTGCGGAGAATGCGGTTCCCGATATATCGGCAATTATCAGAAGGCTTCCGAGCGCTTCCCCGAGTACATTTCCTACCGATGCAGCCGTAAAAACAAATCCATCCATTGCAGCAACAAAGCTATCCGCTGCAGCGATATTGAAAATAGGATAATGAAGCTTCTGGTAGACAGAATATTTGAAGAAAGCCTGTTTGAAGACATTGCTGCACATTACACCGATTTTGCGATAAGCCGAAATGCTGACCTGTTAAGGCTAAAAGCATTATGCGAAAGTTCTATCAACAGCCTTAACGCCAAAATAGCAAATATTGTTGCAGTAATGGCACAGACCGGCTCTGCCGCACTTGCAGAACAGCTTGCGGCATTTGAAAAGGACAGAGAAAAATGTCGCTGCGAGCTTACGGAGATCAATATGAAGCTGGCAGGCAACGGGATAATAAACAAGGACGAGCTTCGTGAAGCATTTGAACAAGCTAAAACAATGCTTATTCAAGGAGATATTGAAAACCGCCGATTAATAATCGACAACTATGTTGATTCTATTATGGTGTACAAAGATAGGATAGACGTAAATATCAACATTGACAAAGATTTCAGCATAACGGAAAGCATAGAAACTTGATCATTGAGCCTCTCCTGCATCATAACAGGAAGGCTCAATTTTTTTGTCTTCTGATTCAAGATTTTCCAGGTATTTGGCGGATATTTTCCATGTGTTTCCCCCAAGCTTTACTGCAGGAATAGTCTTATCCTGCAGATAACGATACATCGTTGCTCTGCTAACGCCAAGCTGTTCAGCTGCTTCAGCAACCGATAAAAACTTTTTATTCATCATATAAAACCTCTCTTTCATAAACCAAGTATCTTATACAGCCCCGGTATAACATTCGCACCATGTTTGTCACGATACGATAATGATATGGGATTTATATTCAGATCTTCAAACGCTGAAAGCATATTTTTAAATTTATATGTAGAGTCAAGATATTTCATCATCTCCTTTTTAGCCGAAAGGAAAGATCGCTTCTCACATTGTATAGCCGAAAATAACAACATCCTATCTTTCATCTTGTCTTTCAATTTTGACTTTTCGATAAGAGATTCCATATATTCAAGATAGCAGTAATCTCCCGGAAAGAAATATTCTGTTATGTAATCAAAGAAGATTTTTTTACTATGACGCATTAAATATTTAAGCATCGGTATTTTTGATGATCGATTGTGTGTGAGATTTAGAATTTCATTCCTATTTAGCGAAAGTTCCAGGCGAAGAAAAGCTTCCGATTCTTTTTCAAAGTGTCCTCCAATATCTTTAAGCTGAAAATACTTATCATATGCTGTAAAAGTAACATCACCTGTGTTTATGCGGAAACTGTGCTTGTTTTTTTCCTTTGCATTGGGATCATCAGTTGGGTATATGATTATTTTGGCATTATCATTGTATTTCATCGACTTTCGGATAAGTTTTATATAGCGTTGAGCAGCAAAGCTTTCGGAAAGCATTATATTTACACAGCAATCGACTCTTGATAATGTAAGTAACCAAACACTACAATTTTTTCCAATACAGTCTTGCAGAATATCTGTCAGCACGGTCATTAGACAATCATAATTATCTGATGGACGTAGTATTGAAACGGCATCAGAGTCTACATCAATAAGCTTTCTTGGAGTAACAATGATTTTGATAGTATATACATTCTCGGCCGGGTGATTAAGCCACATTCTTATTCCCTGTATCTGAGGGTGGATGCAGACACTATTTCCATCATTACAGTAAAACTTTTTTCTGCCAGCTTTGTAGGATATGCTTTCATATTCATCCCTTCTTATGGATCCTGTAAGCTCAAATGTATGTATGCCGAATCCATCAGCTGTTATTTTAAAATCATTCTGATACATAGTGTATCCTCCTTCTTGATCAGTTTTACGTATATGTTATCAGATAATATAAAAATTCAGCAGATGTATTCGATTTTGAACATATTTATAGAACTGAATAGAGAGGATATCATATCTGAAATCAGTGAATCAAGTGCATTCGTTTTTTTATGTTAGATGGTCTATGATTACCGAATATCTTTGATATTTTGATTATAAAAAACTTAATGTTATAGTGTACGAAATACTATTATATGCAAAAAAATCACGGAAATGGACTTTACCATTTCCGTGAAAAATTTAAATATTCATACTGTCCTCATCAAGCAGAAACTGCTCAATTCCGATATAAAGTATACCCTTTTCATCATGCCAGGGGATAATCTTATCCTTTACAACAACGATCTTTTTAAACGAGTCATTGACCCTGACAAGCGAGTTTATCTCCTGTGTACGCTTTTCCTCTGTGTCAATATTCAGCGCAGACTGGATATAATATTTGCTGCTGCCCTTGTTTGCTATAAAGTCGATCTCAAGCTGTGTCCTGCTCCGTTTCTTATCACTTCTTGCAGCAGAATACTCCACAACACCCACATCAACGCTGTATTCACGCATAAGCAGCTCATTGTAAATGATATTCTCCATAATGTGGTTTTCTTCCTGCTGACGGAAGTTCAGCCTTGCATTGCGAAGTCCTATATCGGAGAAATAATATTTGAACGGCGAACCAATATATTTTCGTCCTTTTACATCGTAACGCTGTGCTTTGTATATCAGAAACGAATCCACAAAGCAGTCAAGATATTTTGCGATCGTATCATCCGAAATAGTTTTGCCCGTAATGCTTGAAAACGTGTTGGAAATACGAAGCGGATTTGTAAGCGAACCTACCGAAGAGGAAATGACATTCAGCAGATCCTCCAACACGGATTTATCATGACCAATCTTGTTTCGGGCAATAATATCATCAAGGTATATCTTGCTGAAAAGATCCTGCAGATACTTTGCCTTGTCCTCATGCGTTTTTTGAACAAGCACAAGCGGCATTCCGCCGTAAGTGTAATACTCCGTCCAAGCGTCACGCTTATCGCCGTCATAAGCGGCATAAAACTCCGCAAAGGAAAGCGGATTTACCCGTATCTCATCACCTCTGCCACGAAACTCCGTGAGAATATCGGACGATAACATTCTGGAGTTGCTTCCCGTTACATAAATATCTGCATTGCGTATCTTCATCAGACCAAGCACAACATCAACAAAACCGATTTTTTCATCTTCGGAATCAAGATACGGATTATTTATTGACGCAACCTTTTGTATCTCATCAAGGAAGATATAATAAATCTGCTCCTTGTCGGTGATAAGGCTGCGTATATATTTGCCAAGCTCCAGCGGATTTCGGTACTGCGCATTGAGGTCATCATCAAGGGCAATTTCAATGATATGACTGTCGTCAACACCGATAGAATTAAGGTAGCGGTGATATATCTCAAACAGCAGATATGACTTGCCGCAGCGCCTTATTCCCGTAATGACCTTGACAAGTCCGTTCTCTTTCTTTCGTATAAGCTTATCAAGATATTTTTTGCGTTCTATCATAACAAGCCTCCTTGCGTTAGATAAATTTGTGTTTATGTGCATTTTTCTCTAATGGTATTATAATACTATTATGCGCACAAGTCAAGGTTTCATTCGAAATTTTTGCACATGTTACAATTTCTGCCTAATGCATTTTGGCTTCTCCCCAAAATAATGAAAATCTAAAATACACTTTAGATTTTCATAAAAAATTCGTTTGTTTCCGGTAATCTCATCTAATACTAATAACCATTTGTTCTATGGATAAAGACGGTGGATAGAATACGACCAA
>JBJFFR010000063.1:0-3501 GCA_051891935.1 Oscillospiraceae bacterium | reverse complement strand
ATTCACAACTGTTGATGACGTTATGGACTTCCTTGACCACAACAGCCAGGTTTAATGTAATTCGTAATGCGTAATGCTTAATGCGTAATTATCGTATTTGCGCACATTTGTTGAAAATATGTAGGGAAAGATTTTTCCCAAATTTTGCACAATCAAATCATAACCCAAAACGGCGCTGTCGCAAAAAATGTGACAGCGCCGTTGTAATTTTAATGTAAAAACAGTAAATTATGATTGCAGAATATCAACATCAAAAAGGAAATCAAAGCTGCCTTTTTCGGCGGACAGGCAGATATTCAGAACATTTGCAAATACCTTTAGCTTATTATATGTTGCAATATCATTTTCAAATATCGTTCCGTCAAGAATGAACGAAAGGACTGCAACTATCATTTCGGCGGATTCCTTCGGCGTGTCCGTATAGATAGAGCGTTCCTCGATGCCCTGCAGCAGAAGCTTTTCAAGCACAGGCGACATTTCGGCAAGGGCGATATGCTTCACATAATTATGGAGGATAACATCTTCATTCACATGGAGCTTTCGGAAAAGGTTCTCACGGTTGTCGTTGAACTCCTTTTTAATTGTGCAGAAAAAGAGCATTTTTATCTTTTCTATCGCAGGGAGCTGACTGTCAATACAGCTGAAATATTCATGAAGCGCTTTGCGGTAGCCACGCTCGATAACGGCATACATTATTTCTTCCTTGCTTTTGAAATAATAGTATATGCTGCCCTTGCCGATGCCTGCCTCCTTTGCAATAAGTGAAACAGAGATGTCGTTCTGTGATGTTTTCATCATAAGTCTTTCCGCCGCATCAAGAATTATCTCCTTTTTATCAGCTTTCATAAAATCATGCTTCCTCCTAAAGTGTTTTTACAATTATATCACAAACTTTTGGAAAATACAATATATTTTTTATAAACTCTTGACCGACGGTCGAAAAAATGTTATTATTAAAATACAGAAGTTCGACCACCGGTCGATGTTTTTTAAACCCCTATTCGACCGATGGTCGGAGATTTGATGAAAGAAGGCTGAAATTATATGGAGTTTGTCTATGGTTTGCTTGGTCTGGCAGCGGTCGGAACAGCCGCATCGCTGATAGGCGCAAAGGTGCTTTACGACCGAACCCTTCCTCGTCAGGAACAGGTAAGAGTCAACATGAAGGAATTTGCCGATGAAGCAAAGCTGGCGGAATACCAGAAAATTATGGTTCCGAACAAGGAATGGTACGAAACACAGACCTTTGAAGAGATCGCAATAAAGTCCAATGACGGTCTGAAGCTCGTCGGATATTATCTTCCTGCGGAGAATCCTTCCGACAAGATAATGATAGGCTGTCACGGCTACACGAGTCACGCAATGCAGGGATATCTCTCTCACGCTCGCTTCTTCCACGATCAGGGATATGATGTTCTCATTGTTGACGCAAGAGCTCACGGAAAGAGCGAAGGAAAATATGTCGGCTTCGGAATCCTTGACCGTTTTGATCTGCTCGAATGGATAAGATATGTGAACAAGCGCTTCGGAGAGGACAAGAAGATACTTCTCCACGGCACTTCAATGGGCGCAACAACGGTTCTTATGACTTCGGGCTTTGACGAGATACAGAAATACGTTAAGGGCATCATCGCTGACTGCGCATTCACTTCTCCGTACGATATTTTCTCTCACGTCCTCAAAAAAGACTATCATCTGCCGCCTTTCCCGATAATGAATATAAATAACGTTATGTGCAAGAAAAAAGCAGGTTACATTTTCAAGGATTATTCCACCCTTGATGCGCTGAAAACAAACAAGAGCCCCGTTCTTTTCATTCACGGCAGCGAGGATAAATTCGTTCCGACAAAAATGTCAAAGCTGAATTACGACACTGCAGTTTGTGAAAAGAAAATGCTGGTGGTTGAAGGCGCAGCACACGGTTCAAGCTGCTATGAAAACAAGCTTCTTTACGAGGAAACCGAAAAGGAATTCGTAAGCAAATATTTTGATTGATATAAGGGAACCTCTAAATTGATAATGAAAGGAAAAAGCCATGAGAAAGATAACGGTAAACGGTGTATCACTTGATGCGTATCCTCTTACAGCAGCCCAGAGAATACATAATTACTCAAGACTTGCCTGCCCGAGAAACGAGCTGCTCAATATCGGAACAGGTCTTTACATCAAGCAGGATACCGATTTCAATGTCCTCCGCGAGTCGATACATGAAGCTATTATCAGACAGGATTCGATGCGTTTAAGATTCACCGAGATCGAGGAAAACGGCGTAAAGCAGCTTTATCAGTTCCTTGTTCCGTATGACGACAGAGTTATCGAGTTTTGCGACTTTTCGCACTGGAAAGAGGAAGACGCACATAACGAAATGAGAAGATGGACGGAAAAACCCTTCAATTTTGAGTGCTCTCCTATGAACCGTATCGTTATGATAAAGCTTCCCGACGGTTACAACGGTCTTTATATGAATGTCAATCATCTTACAATGGATTCAAGCGCAATAATCACGTTCTACCGTGATGTTCTGGAGATCTACTGCCACAAGATGTATAATTACCCGATGCCGAAGCCTATGTCAAGCTATATCGCACAGCTTGAAAAGGACCTTGCTTATGAAGCAGGCTCTCCGGCAAAGCAGAAGGACATGGAATACTGGGCAGCAAAGATCGCCGAGAGCGAGCCTATTTACACCGACTTTACGGGTATGGGCAGACTTCTCACCGAGCGAAGAGAAAAGAACGACCCGAATTTGAGAAGCCTTCGCATCCACTCTCCCAACGTTGATGCAGCGATTTCGGTATTTGAGCTTGAAGCCGACCCTTCGGCAAGACTTATGAAATTCTGCCACGAGAATAACGTTCCCTTCGTATGCCTGCTGCTCATGGGAATGAGAACCGTTCTTTCCAAGTTCAACAACGATGAAAAGGACGTTTCTATCAAGAGCTGCGTTTCAAGACGTGCAACACTTTCCGAAAAGAGATCGGGCGGCACAAGGATCCATTTCTTCCCACTCCGAACAATAATCGAACCCGAAACAAAGTTCATCGACGCTTGCCGTATTATTCAGGAGGAGCAGAACAAGCTGTTCAGACACGCTAATTTTGACGCAGTTGAGCTTCTCGGCAGACGTCAGCAGCAGTGGAACATTCCCCGAGGAAACGACTACGAGTGCATGAGCCTTACATATCAGCCGATGACTCTCGAAAAACCCGAAAACGTCCCCAATATCCCGTATAAGAATATGTGGTATTCCAACGGCGTTGCTGCACAGGCTCTTTATCTTACAGTAATGCACAGAGTAAACGACAATGGTCTTAACTTCAACTTTGAATATCAGAAAGCAGTTGTGACCCCACAGGAAATGGAGTATTTCTATTACTATCTCTGCCGTGTAATGTTCAGAGGTATCGAAAACAAAGACCGCACTGTCGGCGATATACTTGAAATGATATAAGGGAACCTCTAAAAACCTCCTTCACGGCAAATCCTCTATGAGTTTTGTCA
>JBJFFR010000062.1:0-18710 GCA_051891935.1 Oscillospiraceae bacterium | reverse complement strand
TAGTGAAAAGAAACGGTCTGTCCCCTCTCATACGCTTTGAATCGGAAGCCATAACATCAAGACTTGCGCCAACGAGCGGAGCAAGATCGGTCTTGTTTATGACGAGCAGATCGGAACGTGTAACGCCCGGACCACCCTTTCTCGGTATCTTTTCGCCCTGTGCAACGTCAATAACATATATCGAAGCGTCCGCAAGATCGGGTGAAAATGTTGCCGAAAGATTATCTCCGCCGCTTTCGATAAAAATGATCTGAACATCGGGGAAATTTCTCGCCATTTCGTCCACCGCTTCAAGATTCATCGAACAGTCCTCTCTTATAGCAGTATGAGGACAGCCGCCTGTTTCAACGCCGACAATTCTTTCGGGCGGAAGTGCAGAGTTTTTGATAAGGAATTCTGCATCCTCTTTAGTGTAAATATCGTTTGTTACAACGCAAATGCTGTATTCTTCCGACATTTTTCTTGTAAGACGTTCAATAAGCACAGTTTTTCCCGAACCAACAGGTCCGCCTACGCCGATTTTTACATAAGACATCTTCTATCAACCTTTCAGGAAATGTAAATTCGTGAGTATAGCTTTTCATGCTGCATGGAACGCAGGTCAAATCCTCCGCCGCTGATGCCGAGGTCATATATATCCGCCGCAAGTGCTTTTTCCGCGGCTTTGGGTATCTTCTCCATAGCTTCGGAAAGACTTTTCTGACCGTCGAGCTGGCGAAGCGGAACAAGCTTCACCGCATGATTGACAAGCGATGACAGCAGGCTGTAAAAATACATACAAAGTCCCTCGTTCACATCTATCCCGATATCACGCATGAAAATACCCACAGCAATGCAATGATATCCGCCGCATTTTCCTGCGGATATATCTTCCGCATATTTTTTTAATCCGCTGTAATTTCCAAGCACATCTTCCGCCTTGATAAAACGAGCGCAAAGCTTGCTGCTGCCGTTTCTCAGTTCATACGGTGACTTTGAAGCTGCACAAAGCTCATCAAGCATCCGATGATCTTCACCCAATGCAGCTTTCGCCGCAAATCCTACGTCGTTATACGGAAGTGTGTAAAGATATGCGTCAAGGAACGCAGACAAGCTTGCCCCGTCGGTGACGATCTCTTTCTGCGTGTATGTTTCCATACCGTTTGAAAGTGTGAACGAACCTATGGGAAACAAGCTGTCAAGCGCCTGCATCAGCTTGAGGATACCGCCGTCAATGTTCATGGTGGTGTTCATGGTGGTGTCCGTGTTCATCATGGGAATGAGCGTTCGTATGCGCGTGCGCTCTGCATTCAATGTAGCCTGCAAACTTTTCGTGGGTCTTTACTGCATTGAATCCAAGCCGTTTCAGATACTCAAACGTAGGCTCGTCAAATGGACATTTCACGCAGTCATCCGCAATCGACAGCGAAAGATGACGGTTGCCAAGCTCAAAGCACAGTCTTCCCATTTCCTTCATTGAAGAAACGCTTACGCTTACAAGGTCGCAGGGTGCAATTTCAACTGCAATTACCCTTTCTTCATCTTCAAAAAGAATGTCGCCCTCGTTCAAGGGTGTTTCAATCTTTATGCCAATTTCTTCACCCGATGAAACGGTTTTTCTGAGCAGCTTTTTATCTCTTTCAAACCAGTCGATAGTCACCGTATCGACTTTTTTTGTTGTTTCACCGAGTTTTCCGATTATTTTTTCAGCTATCACTTTTTATATCTCCCTGAATGTCATATTATTGTCTTTTTGCAAGTGCTTCTTTAACTGTTCCGTTTGGGTCTTTCACAATGACTGTAATTACCCAGATGATCATTCCGAATGCGACAACGGAAAGTCCGAGGAAACCGTCATTGAGCATATCTGCAGCCGCAGGAGCGAAGAACTCTGCACCTGCTTCAAGATATTCAACAACAGCGTCAACGAGCCACATAAGCGAAGCGCCCCAGTACATAAAGCAAAGTGTGCTTATCTTCAGCTTTCTTGTCTTTTCGTTTGCATACCAAATAACTGTGCAGATAACTGCTGCTATTACTGTAATTAAAAGTGTCATGATCTTGCTCCTCCCTCTGCGGTTGTTTTTCTCTTTTCAATAACGCTGCTTACAGCAACCATTCCTGCCCATACTGCTGTTACGAGAATCGCCATAGCTACTCCCGAGGTTGACATTTCCTGCAGCATCACCGCCGTACTTTCGGGGTCGGAAGCTGCTGTAAGGAATGGGAAAAAGGGAGTTACCTCTCCATGCCAAACGTGCTCGAATGCAAGCAGAGCGGAACCGCCCCAAAGCATTTTGTTGAGCCAGCCAAGCTTTTCGGAAAGTTGAAGTTCGCCATTGTCCTTTTTCTCGGGTTCGTGATTTTTTACTGCTTTAGCAACGACTGTCGTAACAATAGCCTCTGCTGTTGGTACAAGAAAACATGCCATAATTTTATTCCTCCGTTTATTTTAAAATAGATAATATTTCTGAGTGAGCGGCAGCGTTTCTGCTGCTTCACAGGTGATATCCTCACCGTCAACGGTAACATGATAGTTATCGGGGTCTACCTTTATATCTCCCGTTCTGTCGTTGAACTTCATATCCTTTTTGCCTATGTCACGGCAGTTCTTAACGGGCAGAACCATTCTTTGAAGTGAAAGCTTATCTGCGATACCGTCCTCTGCGGCAAGCTGTGATACGAAATCTGCACAGCAGCGCTTTACGGCAAGTCCGTGTGCGCCGAACATATTTGTATATACCACAGGCTGAGGTGTTGGGATAGAAGCGTTTGCATCGCCCATTTTTGATGCGCAGATAAATCCGCCCTTGATTATCATTTCGGGCTTAACGCCGAACATTGCAGGCTTCCAAAGCACAAGGTCAGCCATTTTGCCGACTTCAACAGAGCCTACATAATCGGAAATACCGTGTGTAACGGCAGGATTTATCGTGTACTTTGAAACGTATCTCTTTACACGGAAATTATCGTTTCTGTCGTTATCCTCGGGCAAAACTCCACGCTGATCTTTCATCTTTGAAGCGGTCTGCCATGTTCTTGTAATGACTTCGCCTACTCTGCCCATTGCCTGACTGTCGCTTGACATCATGCTGAAAATGCCCATATCGTGAAGAACGTCCTCTGCTGCGATAGTTTCGGGACGAATTCGTGAATCCGCAAAAGCAACGTCCTCGGGAACTTTGCTGTCGAGGTGATGGCAAACCATAAGCATATCAAGATGCTCGTCGATAGTGTTCCTTGTGAAAGGCATTGTCGGGTTAGTGGACGAGGGCAGGATATTCGGGAAAGCCGCAGCCTTGATAATATCGGGAGCGTGACCGCCGCCTGCGCCCTCGGTATGATATGTATGGATAGTTCTTCCGCCTATCGCATTCAGCGTATCCTCAACAAATCCGCCCTCGTTGAGCGTATCTGTATGAATAGAAACCTGAACATCATATTTATCGGCAACGTTCAGCGATTGATTTATTACCGAAGGTGTTGCGCCCCAGTCCTCGTGAATTTTCAGACCGCAAGCACCTGCTTCAATTTGCTCTGCAAGTGTGTTGTAGTCTGCGCTGTTGCCCTTTCCGAGAAATCCGAGGTTCATTGGATATTCCTCGGCAGCTTCAAGCATTTTTTCAATATTGAACTTGCCCGGTGTACAAGTGGTAGCATTCGTACCGTCAGCAGGACCCGTGCCGCCGCCTATCATTGTTGTTACACCCGAATAGAGAGCGGTTTCTATCTGTGTAGGGCTGATAAAATGGATATGGGTATCAATTCCGCCTGCGGTGACGATAAGTCCCTCACCTGCAATAGCTTCCGTACCTGCACCGAATACAAGTGACGGTGTAACTCCGTCCATAATATCGGGGTTTCCTGCCTTGCCTATGCCGCATATCTTGCCGTCCTTGATACCGATATCAGCCTTGTATATGCCCGTGTAATCAACGATAAGAGCGCTTGTAATGACTGTATCGGGACATTCGCTGTCTGGAACGGAACAGGACTGTCCCATACCGTCACGAAGGGATTTTCCGCCGCCGAATTTTGCTTCTTCGCCGTAAACGGTATAGTCCTTTTCCACCTCGATAACAAGCGAAGTATCTGCAAGCCTTACACGGTCGCCTGTTGTGGGTCCATACATATCGGCATACTGTTTTCTTGACATCTTGAACATTTACAGCACCCCCTTGAAACCAAGTTCTTTTGCTTTTCCGAAAGCATTTTCACGCACGTTTTCATCGTCCATAGCGCCGCAGGTCAGATCGTTAAGTCCGAAACCTACACGGTTTCCGCCTATGGGAATAAGGTTCACCTTTTTGCTTTCTCCCGGCTCAAAACGCACAGCCGTGCCTGCAGGAATATCAAGGCGCATACCGAAAGCCGCTTTGCGGTCAAATTCAAGCGCCTTATTGACTTCAAAGAAATGGAAATGTGAGCCTACCTGAACAGGTCTGTCGGCGGTGTTGGTCACGGTCATTTCAACAGCCGTTTTGCCCTCATTAATGGTAATATCCCCGTCTTCGGTGATGACCTCTCCGGGGATAACATTTCCGTTCGGGATGATAGGCTCGTGAACGGTCACAAGCTTTGTTCCGTCGGGGAATGTTGCTTCAAGCTGTATTTCGTGAATCATCTCGGGAACGCCGTCCATTACCTCGTCAGCGGTTAGGATCTTTCTTCCCTCGCTCATAAGCTCGGTAACAGTCATTCCGTCCCTTGCCATTTCAAGCAATTCGGAAGTGATAAGCGCTATCGCCTCGGGATAATTCAGCTTTAAACCTCTTGCTTTGCGTGACTTCGCAAGCTCGCCTGCATAATGCGTCATAAGGCGTTCCTGCTCTCTTGGTGTCAGATGCATGATATCATTCCTTTCATATTATTCTTTGATTTTTGCTTGTATTTCAAATACGGTTTCGGATGATCGGTCAGTTAGTGTGACATCAATTATAAACTGCTGTATCATTATGCCGCTGAGTTCAATTTCATGGAATTTAGCATATTCAACGAAATGAGCGAGAAAATAATCCCTGTCTGCCTTATAATCTTTGAAATAAACACACAGATACTTTCCTCCTGTGATCTCACAAAAATGAAAGTCATTCTCCATTTTCCTATCGCATAAGACCATACTTTTCCAGTTCTCCATATCAAACGCCTGGGTCAGATCCGAGAAATTCAAATAAAAACCTATTCTGTCAGAAGCAATTATAGGAGCAGTTTCTTTAAGCTTGCTCTCAAGATGCATAAAGGACATGGGCATTTCAACTTCGCCGTTTCTGTTTCCTATTATTGCATACCTTGTCGGAATTTCTTTTATAATGAATTCCTTATCCTTAATACCTCCCTTATTGATTTTTTCAATAAATTCCAGCTTTTCGCTTATTTTATCGGCAAGCTTCTGCTTGACAGCAATCTCTTCTTCGAGATCATGATAATGTTTTGCAAGCATATCAGCCGATTTTGACAGATTTCTGTCGGTAAAGAACTCTTTTATTTCATCCAGCGAAAAATTCAGCTGTCTGAGTTCGAGAATAGTACCCAGTTTTTCATACTGTTCGGGATCATAGTATCTATATCCTGTTTCAGGGTCAACATAATCCGGCTTGAATATTCCGATCTGATCATAAAAACGCAGTGTCTGCGAAGTAACTCCGCGCAGTTTTCCAATATCTTTTATTGAGAGCAAATTATCTTTTGGCTTCATCATACACCTCACCTATCAGTCAATGTTTACCAATTAATAATACGCAACTTAGCCGCACAGCCATTTTGACTGTACGGCAAGTATTATTCAAGAGCCATTTTGCCCTCTTCGTTGGTTCTGATCTTTATTACGTTTTCGACCTCATATACAAATATCTTTCCGTCACCGATTTTTCCGGTGTGAAGGACTTTCTTTATGGTATCGACCAACAATCCGAGAGGCACGGTACTGATGACGATCTCAACCTTGAGCTTTGGAAGAAGATGTGATTTTGCTTCAGAACCTCTGTAATAATCGGTGCTTCCCTTTTGTATTCCGCAGCCGTTTACATGAGTTACTGTCATTCCTGTAATATCGATCGCATCAAGCGCATCTTTGAGTGCATTAAATCTTGCGCTGTTCATCAATACAACGACCTTGCGTATCTTACCATCAGCAACATACAACGAACTGTCAAGCGGCTCTGCAAGATCAATTACAGAAGCTGCTGAATCCAGACTATGCTCAACAGCACCATAATCTACAAAGGTTCCTGTCCATCCATGCTCCGATCTATCCAGTCCCTTTATCTCGGCATCCTCTGATACTCTGATGCCAATGGTCTTTTTGAGTACAAAGAATACGATCATCATTACTGCAAATCCATAAACTGCAACAGCAAGAACACCAATGATCTGAACAAAGAACTGATTGAATAGTCCGGTATAAAGAACGCCATTCTTTGTGGAAAGAACTCCTGTCATTATCGTACCGAAGGCACCGCAGAAACCGTGTACAGTGACAGCTCCCACAGGATCATCGATCTTCATGATCTGATCAATAAGCTCAATTCCAAAAATCATAATGAAAGAAGCACAGATTCCTATCACCAGAGCGCCAACGTGTGAAACCTCATCCGCACCGGCAGTTATTGCTACAAGACCGGCAACAACACCGTTGAGCGTCATTGTAACATCGGACTTTCCGTAACGGATCATAGTAATGATCATTGATCCGGCAGAACATGCAGCAGAACAGATAATAGTATTTAAAAATACATCGCCAATTGCCGACAGCTCAAATCCATCCGCGCTAAATACTGTTGAGCCTCCGTTGAATCCGAACCAGCCTACCCAAAGAACAAACACACCAAGAGCAGCTATTGGCATATTCTGTCCTCTGATAGCCTTTGACTTCTTTTTTTCGTCATACTTTCCGATTCTGGCACCCAGCATTACAGCTCCTGCCAATGCGGCTGCTCCACCGAGAAGGTGAACTGCTGTACCGCCTGCAAAATCATGAAATCCGAGTTTTGCAAGCCATCCGTTGGCATTCCATATCCAGCATCCCGATATTGGATATACCACCGCACTCATTATCGCAGAATATATAACGTAAGCCTTAAAGGATGTTCTCTCAGCCATTGCTCCGGATACGATCGTTGCCGAAGTTGCACAGAAAACAAGCTGCCATGCCATAAATACAGATTGCGGAACATTTCCCACAACTTCGGAATAATCACCTGCTGTAAACAGATCAATGACTCCTGTAATTCCGCTTGTAGTTCCAAACATAATTCCGAATCCAACAAACCAGTAGAACAAAGAACCTATCGAAAAATCCATAAAGTTCTTCATTATGATATTGCATGAATTCTTCTGCCTTGTAAATCCTGTTTCAAGCATTGCAAAGCCTGTTTGCATAAAGAACACCAAAACAGTGCATATCGCAAGCCAGATCGTATCGATTGAGCCGATCATACAATCTCTATCCTTTCGTCACATTATTCCGAACGTATGCAGCAAATTTTCTTTGCTGCATACATTATGAAGATAACTCATTCTTTGACTGAAATATCCTTGTAGGAGAAATTCCAGAAGTTCTGTGGGCTTGGTTCATAAGAGAACTTATTACTGATAGCATAAACTGTTTCCGGTGCATAAAGAGGAATATAAGCACAGTCATCAGCTGCTATCTTAGCTGCCTCAATGAAGTATCCAAGACGTTCGTTTTCATCTGTTGTAAGATAAGACTTGTTGATAAGTTCATCAAATTCGCTGTTAGTCCACATAGCCTGATTTGCACATCCCGGAGCAGTATTGGAACTATGGAACATTGTCTTTAAGTTGCCTACAGGGTCAACGTAATCCGATACCCAGCTTCCGTTGAATGCAGCATACGGTCTGTGTCCCTGTTCATCTACGTTAAAACCATAAAGATATGTGAATCCGTCTGCCGGAAGGATCTCTTTGATATTCATTGTGATGCCTATATCACCAAGCATTGACTGAATAAGTTCAGCCTGTGTAACATTACTGTTCATTGTATATAAGTCAAACTCAAATCCATCGGGATACTTTGATTTTGCAAGATATTCTTTAGCCTTTTCATAATCCTGAACTCGGTAGTCTTCCATTTCGCTTACTGCAGTATGCCACTTATCAGCATCCTGATAATACATACCTTCTGTAAGAAGTGTTACATCCAGCGGAGCTGAATATTCGCCGCCGATAGTCTGTTGAATAAGCGCGGAATCTATGCAGTATGCAAGTGCTTTGCGGGCATTGACATCATCAAAAGGAGCAACCTGTGTGTTGAGAGCAACAAAGGCTGTGCTTGTTTCAAATCCATGAATAATAGTAAAATTATCAAGGCTCTTGTATGTTGGCATAACTTCATTGGTAAGGTTCGGTGCAAAATCAACGGAACCTGATTTTACTGCAAGAGCAATTGTGCTCGCATCCTTCATAACATAGAAATTGATCTTGTCGATCGCAAGTGTGTCAGGATCACCCCACCAGTATTCATTCTTTTCAAGAACGATCTGCGAGTCAGATGCCCAGGACACAAACTTATATGGGCCGGTTCCAACAACAGATCCTTCGTTTGTGCCGTATGCATCGCCTTCTGCTTCACAAACAGATTTCTTGACGATCTGACATGGTGTTGTAGCAGGCACATACTTCCATGTGCTGTCCGGCTGAGAAAGATGAACAGTAAGTGTTCTTGTTGCTTCATCGACCTCAAAGCTTTCAACGCTTTCAAAAAGATAGCTCATTCCGTAGTTTTCCGCTGTTACTCTGTTCATAGAATAAAGAACATCTTCCATTGTAAGGTCAGAACCATCCGAGAATTTAACGCCTTCTCTGATCTTGTATGTATATGTCTTATCATCTACCTGTTCCCAGCTTTCAGCAAGACATGGGACAACATCTGTTCCTTCATGGTTGAAATCTACAAGCGTGTCATAACAGTCGTACTGGGTGTACTGGTTAACAACGAGGTTTGCATCAGCCGGATCGAATGATACAGGCTGATTTGTTGATGCAACATTCAGAACAACAAGTCCGGATTCATCAGCCGCACTTCCTGTATCGGCAGTACCGGTTGTTGATGAAGTGTTGCTGCATCCTGCCAAAGCTGCAACCATTGAAGCAGCCATTGCACCGGCGATCACTTTTTTGTACTTTTTCATAATAATTCCTCCATTCTGCTGCCAATTCAAAGCAGCATCATTTTAAACTTACTTCTCGGGGTTATGTCCGTTAGGGTAATGGCAAGCAACAAAGTGTCCGTTGCCCATATCCCTAAGCTTTGGTGTTCTGTGGTCACAAAGGCCTTCCTTATATCTTGAACATCTTGAGGCAAACCTGCAGCCTTCCGGAACATCTACTGCATTTGGAATATCTCCCTGCAGAATTATCTGTTCTTTATTTTCAAGCGGATGTTCCTTTGGCTTTGCTGAAATAAGAGCCTGTGTATACGGATGCATTACATTTGAGTAAACTTCATCAATCGGACCTGTTTCAACTATAACTCCAAGATACACTACAGCAACTCTATCGCAAAGATGTCGAACAACATTGAGATCATGCGATATAAAAAGCATTGTCTGTCCAAGTTTTTCTTTAAGATCAATCATAAGATTCAGCACCTGCGCCTGAACCGAAACGTCTAATGCGGATACAGGTTCATCAGCAAGTACAAATTTAGGCTCCGACATAAGCGCTCTTGCAATTGCAAGTCGCTGAAGCTGTCCGCCCGATAATTCCTTCGGCAGTCTTGAAAGAACGTCATCGGAAAGCTTGATATATTCAAGCAATTCAGTCATTTTCTTTTTATATTCCTCATCACTCATTCCGAGAAATTTCGCATATTCCTTAAACGCATCACCAAGACGTTTCTTTGGGTTAAATGATGCAAGCGGATTCTGAAATACCATCTGCATATCACGTCTAAGTGGTTTCATCTGTTTAGGTGTATATCCGAAAATATCAGTTCCATCGAAGATTATCTGACCCGAATCACTATCCTGAAGCTTCAGAATACATTTTCCTATTGTGGATTTTCCCGATCCGCTTTCACCGATTATTCCGAATATCTCACCCTTGCGGATGTTAAAACTTACATCGTCACAGGCGTGAAGGTAGCTTACTCCTGCTTTAGCAATTTTCGAGCCACCCATTCTAAACCATTTTTTCAGATGTTTGACCTCGATAATATATTCGGTTTCAGCCATTGCTTTCACCTCCGTGAGTTAAAAAGCAGGAAGCAATATGTCCTTCTCCAACTTCTTCAAGAACTGGAAATTCTTTCATGCATTTTTCTGTTTTGCAGTCACATCGTTCTGCAAAAGGACAATGATCAAATCTGTCATACAGCAGCGGCGGAGCTCCCGGTATTGTTGTCATGTATTTACCCATATTATCCGATTTTGGATTGCTCTTAAGCAATGCTTGTGTATATGGATGGGAAGGTCTGTCAAAAATATCAAGAACAGAACCGCTTTCACAAACTTTACCGGCATACATTACCGAAACACTGTCGCATATTTCAGCAACTACTCCCAGATTATGGGTGATAAAAATTACTGATGTATTGCTTTCGGCGGTAAGCTCCTTTACAAGCTTTAGTATCTGAGCCTGTATGGTAACATCAAGAGCTGTTGTCGGCTCATCCGCTATCAGCAGCTTGGGTTTGCAGGATAACGCCATTGCGATCATTATTCTCTGCAGCATACCACCGCTCATTTCAAATGGATACTGTTCATATCTCTGTTCTGCAGGAAGAATGCCAACCTTTTCAAAAAGACTGATAACATATTTTTTTGCTTCATCTTTTTTCATTCCAAGTTTATCTCTTACAAGCTCGGCTATCTGCTCTCCTGCTTTCATTATCGGATTAAGAGAGGTCATCGGATCCTGAAAGATCATTGCAACATCTTTTCCTCTGATTTCTCTCATCTGTTTATCAGAAAGAGTGAGGATATCAACCTCAGAACCATCAGTCTTCCTTATCATTATGCTGCCCGAGTATCTTGTGTGCTCTTCATCATGAAGCCGCATAACTGATTTAGTGGATACACTCTTTCCGCATCCGCTCTCTCCAACGACTCCGTGGATCTCACCGGCTTTTACAGAAATATTTACACCCTGAACGGCATATACTATTCCTCTGACAGTCATAAAATTTACTGTCAGATCCTTTATTTCAATAACATTATCCTTGTTCATATTTTTTCTCCCCCGACCGGTTGTTCCTTCTTTTCCGGAAGCTGTGCCCGAAGAAGCTTTCTTTCATACTGCTTGAAAGTAGGAAGCTTTCTCTGGGAAGGATCTATATATTCCTGAATTCCATCACTTAAAATATTAACTGCCACCGTAACAAGCATTATTGCAATTGCCGGAGCTGCAAGAAGAACGCTATTATTATAGAAATTCTGCATTCCATTTTCAAGAAGAGTTCCCCAGTCAGCATCAGGAGGCTGAATTCCCAGTCCAAGATAGCTAAGCGTTGCCATTGATACTATTGCAGCACCAACATCCATTGTGAACTGAGCTATCATCGTGGTAATAACATTGGGAAGAATGTGAGAAAAGATTATCCTCATATCCGAATATCCCATTGATTTGCAGGCTTCAACATAAACGGCCTTTTTCTCTGTAATAATAAGCGATCTTGCCATTTTAGCCGTAAGCGGGATGAATGCAATACCGATCGCCATAACACCTGTAAAATTTCCTCTGCCAAATACAGCTATCAAAACGAAGGACAGCAGCAATGAAGGCATAGCACAAACAACATCCCATATTCTCATTATTATGGCATCTAACTTTCCACCATAATATCCGCAGATAAGACCTATCGGAACGCCGATCACAACTTCAAAAAGAACGATCAGCAACGCATTGAGCATGGAACTCTGTGCTCCGATGATAAGTCTTGAAAGAAGATCTCTTCCAAGTTTGTCGGTTCCGAGAATATGTCCCGGAGAAAACGCCGGAAGAAAGCTTGATGCAGGATCAACTTCTGTTGGGTCGTAAGGTGCGATCAGATCTGAAAAAACCGCCATAAAAACCGCTATCAAAATGATTGATCCCGATATCGTTGTTTTCGGGGTAAAGAATTTACCTACATTTGATTTCTTTTTCATAACGAACAGCCCCTTACTTTATATCAACACGAGGATCTACAACTGCATAAAGAATATCTACAACAAAGCTCATTATCAAATATGAAAGCAGCATTACAAGAACAAGGACCTGAACAACAGGAAAATTATTCTGCTGAATTCCTGTTACAAGCATACCGCCGATTCCCGGAAGGGAGAAGATCTGTTCAATAAGAACCGTTGAACCTATTGATCCGGCAAACATATATCCGGCAACTGTAAGAACAGGGATCACTGCATTATGGAATGCATGTTTGAATGTCTTTTCAAAATTGCTGATGCCCTTTGCATTAGCTGTTGTCATGTAAGGTGCCTGGAGCTGAGATATCATACTCGATCTTGTTACTCTTCCAAGAGTTGCCACCAGTCCAATAGCCATGATCACGCTCGGAACGGATATTCTGGAAATAAATTCGCTGAAATTGGAATATGTACCAATGAAGCTGTATCCCGGAACGAATCTTGATAGGAACAAAATAGTTAGAATACTCAACACAAATGTTGGTATGCTTGAAAAGAACAGCATCAACGTTGATAGTGCTGAATCGACCCATGTTCCTCTTTTCATTGCCGAAATGACTCCAAGCACGATAGCTATCAGCATTCCGAGTATTGATGAGAAAAGAACCAGCCCGATGGTTATCGGTATTCTGTCAACAATTTGATTCAATATTGGCTGTTTCTGAACATAATCTATCCCAAGATCGCCCGAAACAATAGCCTTAAGCCAGATGATGTACTGTTTCAGCAGCGGCTCATCAAGATGAAATTGTTCCGTGTATTGCTGCTGGAGCTCCGGAGTAGACTGCTTATTGCCGATTATCACCGTCAAAGGATTTGAATCGTTCAATCTAAGCGCAAAGAACACCAGGAATGATACGATGAATGTTATCATAATAAGCTGAAATATTTTTTTGACGATATACTTGAAATAAGCCATATCAAACACCACTTTTGAAATTTTTTTCTAAAGGAATTTCATTTTTGCTTTCCCTTTGTTCTGCTTATATTATAAACCCTATAGTTACTGTAAAGTCAAGTATTTTTTTATCTTTCTACATTATGCACATAATTATTATTGATAAAACTCTGATATCGCAACAAGATCAACCATTTTGAGGTGTTTTTCATAATATTTTGCAACTTTTTATTAATATTTATATAACAAAAACATTTTGGCTCTTTTTGCGGATTTGAATTTATTAACATTTCATCTTTCATTTATTGTTTATTAAAAAAGGGACATCTGAAATCTCAGATGTCCCGAAGAGTAACAAATCAAGCATTATTTTTTAGGGTGAGAATGAATTGATCTTATCCTATTCCGTCAGCAACCGGCATATCACTTTCGCTCACATCGATCGCCTCGGTCACATTATGGAACCATTTGCCCGATTTCAATCTATGCTGACCAAGAGGAAGCTTGAACAACTCAATTGCAATATGAGCTGCATATACAAACCAGATATCTACTCTGAAAACCAATCCAAGAATAAGTGTAATCGGCATTCCAACGATCCAAATACTTCCGGCATCCATAAATGTCAGGTACTTGACGTCGCCGCCGCTTCTGAAAATACCTTCGACCTTTATACAGTTTACAGCATTTGGTATGCAGTAGATTGCGAGAACCATCATACAGTTTCTCACACATTCGCCTTCAACCGTACCGCTTATGCCGTATATCCGCTGAATAGGGATCATCATTGCAAGGATAATACTGCAGGAAATCAGACCTGCAATAATGGATATCCTGTTGAATCGTTTTGCATAGCGATCAACCTTGTCCATATCTCCTTTTCCTATCTCTATACCAAGAATAATGGTACAGGTACCCGCAAATCCCATTATAGCGAGTTTCGCAAACATTTCCATTGTATTTACTATGCTCATTCCGGCATATACTTCAGTTCCTCTGCTTCCATAAACCATATAATAGCATGAAAGACCGAGTGACCAAAGCATATCATTAGCACATAGAGGAAGAGAAGTTTTCAGATACTCAATAAATGTTTTTTTGTTAAGACGTTTTATTGCCGAAAACAAATTGACCTTAACAGGATTATCTGATACAAAGAGATATATAAGCAGCGCTACAACTTCAATAATTCTTGTCACCAGAGTTCCGAGAGCAGCACCAAGCACACCCATCGGTTCAAATCCCATCTTACCGAAAATAAAGATATAATTAAAAAATGCATTCAACAGTACACTTGCAATACCCTGTACCATGGGAATCTTAACTCTTCCCATATTTCTGAACATATGGCTGACCGTAAAGCATATAGCATTCAAAATATATGATATTGCGACAACTCTCATATACGGAACCGCTTGAACCATTACAAGCGGATCATTGTTGAACAGTCTTATTATCACTCTCGGAAAAGCAATTGCTAATCCGCATATCAACATTCCGACCGACAACGTAGTAAATACCGCCGCCCATAAAATGCGCTGGAAATCGGGAATATCATTTTTTCCCCAATATCTGGTCAAATAGATCCCTGCGCCTGTATTACATCCATACAAAAAAGTGAAATAAACGCTGAAAAAGTTTGTTGAAACGCCGACAGCAGCAATAGCTTCTGTTCCCACCGTGCTCACCATCCACTGATCCACAAAGGTAAGACACTGTGAAAATATCGACGAGATGATCAACGGCATTATTGTTGAAATAAATCTTTTGTTGAACTCCTTATTTTCAGCTTTAAGATCCAAGGTTACATTAGACATTTGCTCACCCTATTTCTATCTGATTCTCTCCTAAAAAATCAATGCATGACCTGTATCTGCAAATCATGCACGATTTTATAAGGAACGTTATGTGTTATGCTTCTTTTACCGAAGCGATATTGTATGCAGCCACAGCATACAGCTTACAGGCCGCTTCTGCCATATTATTAAGCGATGTTTCGCCGGGGTCATTATAAGCAAGCATTCCGAAAACCGATATTGCCTTAATATCAAGACCCACTAAACCCGATTCAAAAACAGCAACGGTTTCATACGCAGACATTCCGCCCGGATAAGGCTTTGCAGCTGATGTAACATAAGCAGGATCATAAAAGTTAACATCGAAAAGTACCACTGCAGGCTTATTTCCAACTATTGCTTTGATCTTTTCTCCTATATCAGTCAGCTTCATATAATCAAAATCCGAAGCCTTGATGACGTTTATGCCATACTTTTCAATATCCGATGAATACTCTGCCATTCCGTTTCTGATGCCCACTTCAACGCACGAGCTGTTTTCACACATTCCTTCAGAAACCGCCTTCATAAGCGATGTGCTCACAGAGCCTCCGAAATGAACAACGGAAAGCTTGCCATACTTTTCATAAGCAGCCTTGATTTGAGGGTAGGCAGTCATATCATCTCCGCCTATAGTGAAGCAAGCCGCATCTGTCGACAAGATCGTTTCAACTGCGAGCTTGATGGATCCGGCTGCACTTTCTTTGGACGAACTGTCAATAATAAGATCGCCGCAGTCAGCTGCCTTTATGCTGTGCGCCATGTCAATATCAAGTCCCTGATCGCAAAAGCCGTAGCCGAAATGGTCACGTCTGAAATATTGCGAGCCTTTCTTTGAACCCGGCTTTGCTGTATCATCACACTCATACGGAACGGCTGCGAAAATAAGATCATATCCGCTTATATCCGTTGCAATAGGAACCCCGAAGAAACCCGAAGGGCCGTCTCCAAATGAACCAAAATCAATTTTAAATGGACATTTTACCATTATAAACGACCGCCTTTCTTAATCATTCATAGCCGCTTTCTTTTTTGAAAGAGCAATAATAAACTGCTTTATGATAGCGGCTGCATTAATTGCAGTAATTCCTGCAGGATCATAGTTTTCCATAACTTCAACAAGGTCAAAGCCAATAAAATCAAGTCCCTGAATACCATTGCGAATGATCTCACAAGCTTCATATGTTGAGAATCCGCCCGGCATCGGTGTTCCTGTTCCCGGAGCATAAACAGGATCCAGGAAGTCGATATCGAATGTCACAAATACCTTGGCATCTCCGACCTTTTTCTTTATTCTCCGACAACATTCTGCAATGCCTATCTTGTGAAGCTCTCTTGCTGTAATAACTTCCATGCCATGGTCAGCAGCGTATTTTAAACGATATGTATCGCCGCCGCTTCTGATACCGAGCTGGATCGAATGCTCTGTATCAAGAAGATCATCTTCGATAGCATTTCTGAAAGGCGTTCCGTGATTGTATTTGATCATATCGCCATAATCCCATGTATCCTCATGGGTATCAAAATGTATCATAGCAACCTTACCATACTTTTCCGCACAAGCTTTTAGCTCTGCATAAGTGATAAGATGATCGCCTCCAAGTGTGATCGGAGTAACACCTGCGTCAAGAATTTTCTTTGTATTCTGACGGATAAGCTCCATGGATTCCTCCACATATCCAAGAACTACACCGATATCGCCCATATCCATTCCTTTCAGATTTGCAACCTTGTATGCATTATCCTGCTCATAGGAAAGGCGCTGTGCTCCGTATGCATTTCTGATTGCCCTCGGTCCAAATCTGCATCCTGTTCGATTTGTAACGCTGGTATCGTAAGGTACACCCATTATGCAATAATCCTCACCATCAAATGTCTGCTTGTACGGCAGATCAAATAAGGTCTGGAAATTATTCTTTTTACGCTTTTCAATATTATTAAGAGTTTCTTCGGAGATTATTTTATCAAACATCAACATTCATTCCTTTCCTGCTATATTCGGTGATTCCTGCCTTTTTGCACGCAATGCAAGTAATGAACTCATGAACAAGCCTTCCGGCAAGAAGCGCTGTAATCTCACCTGCATCGTAATTAGGTGCAACTTCCACAATGTCAAAACCGACAATATCAAGTCCGATCAATGCATAACGAACAAGTTCAAGTGCTTCACGGGAAGTAAAGCCGCCCGGTACAGGTGTACCTGTTCCCGGTGCAAACGCAGGATCAACAAAGTCAATATCAAACGTAACCATAACCTTTGTATTTCCGACACGTTCCCTTATAAGCTTTCCTGCAGCCTCCATCCCCATATGATGAAGTTCAACTGCCGAAACATGCTTTAGTCCCGCTTCATTTGCGAAATCAAAATCAGAAACATCAAAAAGACCGCCTCTCATTCCGACTTGGATAGATGTTTTCGGATCAATACAGCCATATTCAATTGCTCTCCTGAATGGGGTAGAATGATCGTGATGCTCTTTATCTTTTTCACTTCCCCATGTATCCGTGTGAGAATCAAAATGAATTATTGAAACCGGACCATAAACGTCTTTATATGCAAGCAGCTCGGGGAAAGTAATTGAATGATCGCCGCCAAGAACAATTGGTACAGTGCCCGTTTCAAGAATTTCTTTCATCTCATCAGTCATAGGGCCAAGATATGATTTTTCGGAATTTCTCATAAAGAAATCACCATAATCAACTCCGTTAACATACTTCGAAGTATCAATTCCAACTGCTTCGTTATAACTATCCTTGGCAAATGCTCTTCTTATTGCTGCAGGACCAAATCTGGTTCCCGGACGATAAGTAGTTCTGATATCGAATGGAATTCCAACTATCGCATAATCTTTCCCTTTTACCTCAGTAGAAACTTCCAGTCCACCATATGAAAGTTGAACTGAATTATCTGAATTAACACTTATACAATTCTTTGACATACTTCCAACCGCCCTTTCAATTTGCACATTTCTAAATTGATACCAATACAACATAATTTCTGCCTTATGTACTATCAGCATTCAATTGTGCATTACTTTTATGATTAAATTATATAATTTACAGCTACTGTAAAGTCAATAGGGCAATTCGTATATATAGTTATTTTTTTATTAACACAATATGAAGCGCTGTGGATATTCTACATCATCAAAATGAACATGAAAAAGCCGGCATATTTCAAATCATTATTCTTCCCGCTGTTCAAAACATGCCGTATCAATCGTGTGGAAGATTGATTAATCGGGATATTATCGATGTATACGACATTTACGACAAATTATTCTTTACATTACCCACAAAAATTGCTATAAAGCCACTATCGCCAAAAAGCACGCAAACGACTTGTTTTCGTGCTTTACGAGGCTTTCCTGACAGACATAAACCCCTTACCGAACAATAATCAAAATCTCAAATCTTCATTTCACGCCATTAACCACTATCCAACGAAAAAACAACTGCCTGTTACAGCTCACGCTGCAGCAGACAGTTGTTCTTATGTAAAATGCCTTTGTTCAACAGTAACACGTTTACTTGTCAGAACGTGTCAACGGAAGTGCTTCAGCTACCGCATCCATAGCCGCTGCCTGCGCCGACTGGAACGAATGAGCATAAATCTGCAAAGTAGCAAACATCGCAAAAGGTCACACAATAATATAATCTTCTCAAACCGCCAAATCAGGCGGTTTCTTCATTCTTAGCCACTTCAAGATACTTCTTGTGAGGAAGCGGCTTTTCAAGTAACTTGTAATAAATATGAATATCTCTCGGTCTGTCAGCGGCATACTCGTCAATGGTGATGTATTCAATCAGTTCAAGGCACATCTCTCTGGTAAGCTCCTGCACATCGGTGTA
>JBJFFR010000061.1:0-19208 GCA_051891935.1 Oscillospiraceae bacterium | reverse complement strand
AGATGATGTAAGTCATAGAAAATATGCCGTGAAGGAGGTTTTTAGAGGTTCCCTAATATGGTTTTTGTGAAGATCTTTGTACTTTTAGATAACTGATTATAGTGCTTGGTTTTTATACTAATCCCCAATTATAAAGTGTACAAAAAATGGGGCAAAATCTTGTAGCTGTTGAAAACAGCTTTATATGGATTTTGCGCGGATTTTTTGTCTACACTTTAATGAGGGATTAGTATTACAATCTTATTGACAGAAAATGCAAAGCCGTTCGTTATCCCAAATAATCGATCGAAAGCTTTTCAAATACAGCAGTGTTGCCGCCGACGGCATAAAGTCCGATAACAACGCCTGTAAAGCCACCCGAAACCTCGCTTGTAAGATACTTTGTCTGACCGCAGCCGAGATGCGTATCTCCAACATAGAAGTTGTAGAAAAGATTGTCCGCAGTTATCCTCAGCTTTGCGCTGCCCGAAGCAACAGGCACAGCGGTCTGAATATGCTTTATGCCGCCGATGTTAAGCTTCAGCACAGCTTCAAAGCCGCTGTCCGTCCTGCGCAGAGCGACTTCATAATGCTCGTCCTCGCACATATAAACGGTAACGCCTGCCTCGCCGCCGTCAACCGAAAGCTCGGTGGCAAGGTCAAGCTTAAAGTCCCTCTGACGTGTACCGATAAAGGTCGGTGAATCGGTATCGTCAAGCGTAATGTCCGTTCCGTGCAGAACGGCTTTGTCTGCCGAAAGCTCGTAATTTTCAAGGTGAGGGTGACGGAGATAGCACCAGTCAATGCTCCAATCGGTGTTTTCAAAGGTGTAATTTCTCTTCGGAGCCTGTGCAAAATCACCCTCAAGCTCATAGCTTTCCGCACAGGTTCCGTCCTTGCCTGCAGTGAACCAGCCGTCACCGTCAAACTGCGCAGGGATGAGGAAAACCTCACGTCCGAGATTGTGATAAGGCATCCACATATGTATCTGACGGAAGCCAAGACAGAGAATGTGCCAGTTGCCGTTATAATCCTCAACAAGGTCGCCGTGACCTATACCCTGAATGATAAAAGGCGCTTTGTTGCGGTTTGTAAGCACGGGATTGTGCTGATAATTCTCAAACGGTCCCCAGACCGACTTTGAACGTGCGTAGGTTATCATGTGACCGTATTCCGTGCCGCCCTCGGCAGCCATAAGGTAGTAGTATTCGCCTATTTTGTACAGATGAGGACTTTCAAGGTAACGTCCGCCCGAGCCTTGCCATATACACTTGCTTGCGGAGAGCTTTTCGCCCGTTTCAATGTTTATCTCGCATTGTACAACTCCGCCAACACCGTTGTCATCGCTGCCGTTGCTCATGAAAAATGTCCTGCCATCCTCAAAGTAAAGCGACGGGTCAATTCCGCCCTGCTTGACCGTGATAGGCTCCGACCATTCGCCGTAAATATCATCGGTGTAAACGTAGAAATTCTCGTGCGTGGTGTCGTTGGTCGTGACCATATAAAAGCGGCCGTTGTTGTAGCGGATAGTCGGCGCAAAAACACCGCCCGAGCTGTTTATCTTTTCAAGCATGACCTGACTTTTCCGTGTGAGAACGTGTCCTATCTGCTTCCAGTTCACCAAGTCCTCGCTCTCGAAAAGCGGAACGCCCGGGAAGTACTGGAACGAGCTGCAGACCATATAATACTTGCCGTTCGCCTTACATACGCTCGGGTCGGGGTAAAAGCCTTTTAATATCGGGTTTGTGTAAATCATAAAATTCTCCTTATCTTTGTCCGTAATATGCGTTTGCGCCGTGCTTGCGCAGATAATGCTTGTCAAGAAGCTCCTGCGGCATACGCCCCGAATCGGGATTTATCTCCATGGCGTGATAATTCATAAATGCGATCTCTTCAAGCACCACCGCATTGTGAACAGCCTCCAAAGCGTCCTTTCCCCACGCAAAAGGACCGTGATTTTTAACAAGCACCGCAGGGATCGTCATCGGGTCAATGCCTTTAAATGCTTCGATTATGACCGTTCCCGTTTCCTTTTCGTATTCGCCGCCGATCTCCTCGGGAGTCATCGCTCTTGTGCAGGGTATCTCGCCGTAAAAATAGTCGCCCTGCGTTGTTCCCATCGGGATAATGCCCTTTCCTGCCTGTGCGAACGAGGTCGCCCAACGGCTGTGAGTGTGAACGATACCGCCGATGTTTTCATACGCACGATACAATTCAAGATGCGTCGGAGTATCGCTTGAAGGCTTGTATTTTCCCTCTGCGACCTTTCCCGTTGCAAGCTCCACAACCACCATATCATCGGCTGTCATACCGTCATATTCAACGCCCGAGGGCTTTATTACTATCATTCCGCTTTCCCTGTCGACCGCCGAAACATTTCCCCAGGTGAACGTGACAAGACCGTATTTCGGCAGCATAAGATTTGCTTTAAGAACTTCCTGCTTTAAGCTTTCAAGCATTTATTTCACCTCTCCCAACATTTTTTCTGCGCCGAGCGCAGCTTTGTATCTCTTCATATATTCATTGAAGCCGTTTCTGCCTTTTTCTTCGGGCGAAACGGTAAGCTTTTCCATTCCCGAGAAAACTTCATTATCGAGCCAGTCCGAAAGGCTCTTTCCGCTGCCTTTTTCCATATATGCCGCAAGCAGAGCCATTCCCCAAGCGCCGCCCTCGCCTGCTGTTTCCATAACGGAAACGGGAGTGTTGAGCGCATCGGCAAGTATCTGCTGCGCTGCGCCTTTTACCTTAAAAAGACCGCCGTGACCCGTGAACTGCTCCGCTTTGACCTGCTCCTTTTCAAAAAGGATATCCATACCGATCTTAAGCGAAGCAAACGCCGAATAGATCTCGGCTCTGAAAAAGTTCGCAAGGTTCATTTTTCCGTCAGGCATACGGAAATACATCGGTCTGCCCTCATCAACCCCTGCAACTGGTTCGCCCGACAGGAGATTAAACGCCGTAACTCCGCCGCAGTCGGCATCGCCTGTCATTGCGTTTTTATACAGTGTTTCATACAGCTTGGACTTGTCGATTTTATTGCCCGTAAGCTCCGCAAAATCGCCGAACATCTTCACCCAAGCGTCCAGCTCCGAGCAGCAGTTGTTGCAGTGTACCATTGCCACGGGCGCACCGTCGGGAGTTGTCACCATATCAATTTCGGGATAAGCCGCAGAGGGGTTCTTGTCAAGCACAAGCATTGAGAAAATCGAAGTTCCTGCGGAAACATTGCCCGTTCCGATTCGGACAGCATTCGCTGCGGCCATTCCCGTTCCTGCGTCACCCTCGGGAGGACAAACGGGAACTCCCGATCTGAATGTGCCTGTCGGGTCAAGGAATTTTGCGCCGCTTTCGGTAAGAACTGCACCCTTATCTCCTGCAAGCTTTACCGAAGGAAGAACCTCCGAAAGCGTTTTGTCAAAGCCGTGAGCCGCAAGCCTTTCTTCGGTGATTTTCAGATATTTTTCGTTGTATTTACCATTTTCCACGGGGAAAATTCCCGAAGCCTCGCCTATTCCGACCGCTCTTTCGCCCGTGAGAAGATAATTTATGTAGCCTGCCAGCGTTGTGATGTGCACAATTTCGGGAACGTGAGTTTCCTTGTTAAGCACCGCCTGATAAAGATGCGAAATGCTCCACCTTTGAGGAATGTTAAAGCCGAGCGCAGCCGTTAAGTCATCTGCGGCTTGCTTTGTAGTGGTATTTCTCCAAGTGCGGAACGAAACAAGCAGATCATCGTCCTTGTCGAATGCCATATAGCCGTGCATCATTGCGGAAATTCCCATTGCGCCGACAGTCGTGAGCGGTACACCGTATTTCTCCTTTACATCCTCTGCAAGCGAAGCAAAACAGCTCCTTATTCCGCTGTGTATATCATCAAGAGAATATGTCCAATAGCCGCTTTCAAGTCGGTTTTCCCACTCGTGGCTGCCAGATGCCAAAGGAGAATAATTATCGTCAATAAGTACAGCCTTTATCCTCGTTGAACCGAGTTCTATTCCAAGATAAGTCTTATCAAGTGAAATCATTTTTTACCTCCGTATTTTCGCCATAACGTCAAGCATTTCAAGCTGCTGTTCAAATGCGTTCAGCTCCGTTTTGCCGTCAATAATTACAAGCTCCGTGTCGGTCAGCTTTGCAAAAAGGCGTATATCATCCGCAGTCAGCGCAGTTGAAACTACCGCATGATGCGCTCCGCCTGCGTATATCCACGCCGCCGAGCCTGTGGCAAAATCGGGTTTCAGCTTCCACATCACTCTCGCAACGGGCAGCTTCGGCATAGCTTCGGGCTGCTTTACAAGGGTAATTTCTGCACAAACAAGACGGAAACGGTCGCCCATGTCTATCATCGAAACTGCGATACCCTCGCCCGTTATTCCCTCGAAAACAAGCCGCGCAGGGTCGGACTTTCCGCCGATTCCGAGAGGGTGAACCTCTATTTTAGGCTTTTCTGCCGCAAACACGGGAGAAACCTCCAGCATGTGCGAAGCAAGCTCGGTTTCGTTTTCCTCGGGCAGGTCGTATGTATAATCTTCAAGGAAACCTGTTGCACCCGATCTTCCCTCTGACATTTTGCAGAGAACAGCGGCAAGAGCGGCGGTCTTGTAATCGCCCTCGGGTCCGAAGCCTACACCCTTTGCCATAATGTTCTGTACAGCAAGCCCGGGGAGCTGTTCAAGTCCGTGAAGGTCTTGGAACGTATCGGTAAATGCGGAAACATTCTCTCTTTCAAGGAATTTTTCAAGAGCGGCTTCATATTTCGCCTGCTCTCTTACAGCGGAAACATTGTCCGTGTTCATTGCATATTTTTCGGAATACTCGGACATTTTTGCATCAATTTCTTCATCGGTAACTCCCGAAATAATGTCGCAAAGGTCGCCTATGCCGTAGTAGTTCACGTTCCAGCCGTACTTTATCTCGCTTTCCACTCTGTCGCCGTCGGTAACGGCAACATCACGCATATTGTTTCCGAACATTGCGACTCTCATGCCCTTGCCGAAGTCAACGGCTGCTGCGGCTTGTGCAAAGCGGCGTATTTTTTCGATAACATCGGCGTGTTTGTAATATCCCGAAACGACCTCACGCTTTATTCCAAGCCTTGTGCAGATAAAGCCGAACTCTCTGTCGCCGTGAGCGGACTGGTTAAGGTTCATAAAGTCCATGTCAATGCTTTCATAAGGCAGTCTTTCGTTGTACTGCGTGTGCAGATGAAGCATTGGCTTTTTGAGCACTTTAAGTGCGGATATCCACATCTTCGCAGGAGAAAAAGTGTGCATCCACATTATAACGCCTATACATTCCTCATCGGACGAAGCCTTTGTGCAGACCGCAAGAGCCTCTGTGCTGTTCCTTACAATCGGCTGAAAAATAACTTCTGCAATTTCGCCAAGCTTTTCGTTAAGGAAAGCTGCCATTTCCTTTGAATCCGCTGCCGCCTGCGCAAGAGTTTCTTCACCGTAAAGATCCTGACTTCCCGTGATAAAATACAATGTTTTCATAGCCGTTCCCTCCGTATAATACTAATATCAAATCGTTCTATAGACAAAGCCGACAGATAAAATAATCCAAGTTAGGTAAACTTGTTTACCTTGGAGGCAGACCGCAGTAAGGCTGTATGCCCTTCAATGCAATTACATTGCATAGGAGCCAGACGCAGAATTGGATTATTATATCCGAGGATTTAGTCTTACGGTTGATTTGATATTAGTATAAGTATTGTTATACTTATTATAGCTTATACGGCAGATTATTTCAAGAACCTTATTTCCCGATTATAGACATTTATTAACCTTTATGGTATAATGAGAAAAAGGGGGCAGCATTATGATAGCACGATACGAGCAAAGCGTTCTTTCGGGGAAATCGCAGGTCACGGTGCAGAGATACGGCGGCTTGCAGAATCTTCCCCATTGGCATATTGAAAGCGAGCTTATCTTCGCCGAAAAAGGCTCTGCCGAAGTAATGGCGGAAAACACGGTCTATGCTCTTTCCGAGGGCGGCTGCGTTTTCATCCGAAGCGGAGCTGTGCATTATATAAAAGCCGAAACGGACAGCGTTGTTTCCGTTATGAAAATAGATTCGGAGCTTATTTCTTCCGCAGTCGGAGCACAGACGCCTGTTTGTCCGCTGCTTGAAAGCCGTTATCCCACAGCGGAGGTTTTTGAAAAAATCAGACAGGAAATATCCGCAGAAGAAAAATACTGTGAGGTCGTTTGCGCAGGACTTGTTACGGCAATGATCGCGGAAATTTTCAGGAACGAAAAGACCGAAGCGCTGAACAGCAATTCGGAAAGCACCGCATACAAGGAGCTGCTGCGGCTGATCGGCGAGCGTTATGCCGACATAACCTTTGAAGAAGCGGCGGAGTTCATGTGCTTTAGCAAGCCGTATTTCTCGAAATACTTCCGCAGGATGTCGGGAATGACCTTCTCCGAATACTTGAACATCGTCCGTGTAAGCGAGGCGGTAAAAATGCTTTCCCATGGAGATCTCTCCGCAGGAGAAACCGCTCTTGCGGCAGGCTTCGGGACTATACGCAGTTTCAATAGAATCTTCAAGCGTTACACGGGATTTACACCGAGGGAGCTGCCCGATGATTTTGTTTTTATCGGTGAAAGCCATGAAAACGGAAGCGAAAGCTTTGACCCTACGCTGCCTATCTCCGTTATTCTGTAAAAATTCAGCTTATGTACATAAACATCAGATAAGAGGTAAAAATGGAAAAACCAAACACCGCCGTCTACTCCACAAGTCAGATCGCAAAAATTGTCGGGCTGCACCCCAATACCGTAAGGATGTATGAAGAATGGAACTTGATACATAAACCCGAGCGAAAAGCGAACGGCTATCGGGTATATACCGATATACATATCAAACAATTCCGGTTAGCACGAAAAGCTCTCCGGATCGAAGTTCTGCAGGCAGGACTTCGTGAACGGATGATCGAAGTTATAAAGCTGTCCGCAGAATACCGCTTTGATGAAGCGATCAAGCTTACAGAGGAATATATCCGCATAGCGGAACAAGAAACAGAAAAAGCCAAAGAAGCCGCAGAGCTATGCGAAATGCTGTATCGGCAGCCTGCGCCGAACGGTATCGTCTATAATAGGGCGCAGGCGGCAAAGGAGCTCGGTCTTACGATAGACACGATACGCAACTGGGAAATGAATGGACTTCTCACCGTAAAGCGGAAGCAGAACGGCTATCGGGTGTACGACTCAAACGACTTAAACCGCCTTAAAATCATCCGCTCGTTAAGGTGTGCAAATTATTCCTTATCCGCTATTCTGCGAATGTTAAAAAAATTCGATGACGGAATGGACGGGAACAGTTTTCTTGATATACTCAACACCCCCGATGATGACGAAGATATCGTTTCCGCCTGCGACAAGCTTATTGTTTCCCTTGAAAATGCAATAAAAAATGCTTATGAAGTGATTTCAATTATTAAGGAAATAAAACCGGGATTGCAATCAGATTTTTTTTAATGGGAATAATGCTAATACTAATTCCAAATCAACCGTAAGACTAAATCCTCGGATATAATAATCCAATTCTGCGTCAAGCTCCCGTGCAATATTATTGCAATGACGGCAGAACGCTGATGCCGCTTTCGATCACCTGTCATCATGCAGCTACCGACGGATATCACATAAGCAGGTTTCTTGAAGACCTTCAAAATGAAATGAACAGCTTTGAAAAGTATATTCCTGCCTAAATCCATATTTCTGATATAAATAATTTATTTTAAAACATATATTGTATCCGTTAAATGAAGTATAATAATAAGTGACCAAGGAAACGCTGATTAATACGTTTCTGCCGTTTTTCAAAATGTCCTCCAATGCGGAAACTCGTACATTTTTTAAAACGGCGAAACGAACGCTGCACTTTAATCAGCGTTTTCCTAAACATCGAAACAAACTCTGCCATATCATACAAAACAGTTTTACGGAAATTAACGGGGGTATTATGGAAAACGGAAAAAGAACAGCTTCACCGTTTGAAAAGCACGGGAAATTAAGCGTCCGCGGCGCAGCTCTTGTTGATAAGAACGGCGAAAAATACAGACTTTACGGAATGTCAACGCACGGGCTTGCATGGTTTCCGCAGTATGTGAATCATGATGCCTTCCGCACGCTTCGGGACGACTGGAATACAAACTGTGTGAGGCTTGCGTTATATACCTGCGAAACAAGCGGCTACTGCACCGACGGAAACAAGAAGCAGCTTAAAGAGCTTGTTAAGTCGGCTGTGAGCTATGCCGATGAGCTTGGAATGTATGTTATCATCGACTGGCACGTTCTCGACGAAAAGGATCCGAATGTTTATAAAGACGAAGCAAAAATCTTTTTTGACGAGATGAGCAGGCTCTACAAGGATCACGGCAACATTATCTACGAGATCTGCAACGAACCAAACACCTCCGCCGAATGGGATGATATACGATCGTATGCAAACGAGATCATCCCGATAATACGGAACAACGCTCCCGACGCTGTAATTATTGTCGGAACTCCGACCTGGAGCCAGGATGTAGACTGTGCGCTAAAAACTCCGCTTGAATATGACAACATAATGTATTCGCTGCATTTTTATGCCGATACGCACACCGAGCAGCTCCGCAATAAAGCCGATGTCTGCATTTCATCGGGACTGCCCGTGTTCATAAGCGAATTCAATATCAGCGATTCATTCGGAAAAGGCAATGTCAATACCGCCGAGGGAGATAAATGGTTTGAGCTTATCAACAAGCATAATTTGAGCTATATCTGCTGGAGCCTTGCAAACAGCTCGGATCAATGCAGCGTGTTTACACTAAACAATCAAAAGCTTTCCGAATGGAATGAAACTGATTTTTCCAAATCCGGAAAATGGGTATATAATAAGTTCATTTCCGAAAAGAACAGATAAAAAAATAACGCAACAAGTCGTACAACCTGCAATTATGGCAGGTTGTACGGCTTTTGCTTATTGTACACTTTTATCGGGGATAGTGTTTTTTCAGAAAAATATAATAAAATCCGCATTTTTATTGAAAATCTTTCCTGTTAATGATATAATTTATTTTAGAGTTCTTCTCAAAAAGCAAAAATTAAGGGGGATATTGTAATGAAATTCACACAAAAAATTCTGGCACTTGTACTTGCGGCAGCAATGATATTCAGCTTTGGAATCAGTGCTTCTGCAGCAGGATACAGCGATAAGTGGGCGGTCGGCTGGGCTGATACGGATTATAAGGATTATTTGGGCTGGACAGGAAACCAAAGCTCTACTTTTTCCGTTGATTCAAGCGTACATACCGACAGCAGCAGGTATTCTATCAAAATCCAAAACAAGGACTATAATATAGCCTATGTTGAAAAGACATTTAAAGTAAAGCCGAAAACAACATACAGGTTTTCCGCTAAGATAAAATACTCAGGTTATGCTCTCGATCCGAAAGCAGAGGTCCAAACATCGGGCGCCTGCATCGGAAAAGCCTACAGCTATGAGAATTCCGGCTACACGACCAACAAGGGTTGGAAACAGCTTGAATTCTTCTTCACAACAGGAAACGAAACTACCTACAATCTTTGCCTGCAAAACGGCATCTACAACGGAAAATGCAAAGGTACAGCATGGTTCAGCGATGTCCGGCTCGAAAAGGCAGAACTTACAACTAACTGGGAAATATTAGCGGTTGTTTTCAGAAATATTGATGCAACAGCAAAAAACTCTGTCGGCAAAACACTCAAAAACAAGGCGACGCTTTCTGCCGATGATGAAAAATCAATAAAAAGAGCCTTGAACAATCTCAAAACATCGCTCCCCGAGCTGTCAGGCAAGAAAATTGGGGTAAAAAACATCCGCTATGTTGTCATTGACGAAACGATAACGAAAAATGAGCTTGCACCTTATATTTATAAGGGCGATGATTACTTCAAAAATTTAACTATCGACGGATTCCGACTGGACGAAACCTCACCTAAAGTCAAAAAGATACTCGACAAGCTTTATTCCGAAAAGAAATACGATCAGGCATTTCTCTTTGTCCCGCTTGATCAGCTTTCGGGCGGCTTCAGAGGATTGGGCGGCAGTATTGCACAGTTCAATTGTTATTCCGACGTTCTCAATGATTTTAAAAACGACGCTTTCCCCGACAGAACCATTGTACACGAATTATGCCACATTCTTGCTGATAAGTCGCTGCAGATAACAGGAAAGGAAGTTCCTTATCTTCACTATGCGACCGATTACGGATACGAGTACAACTCAAAGGAATGGTTTTCCGCTTATTTGCAGTCAACCATTCCGGGCGGTCTGGGCGTTGATCCCTTGGCTTTCAAAGTCCCGAGCGGAAAGTATTCCCTTGTGTCCGATGATATGACCACGGGAATGGGTATCGAGTCTAACATTGTTCAGACTGATATCAGCAAGCTGAAGGTCGCCGAGATCAAAAACTGCACCTATAACGGCAAGGCGCGCGTCCCGACCGTAAAGATCACCGACGGAAAATACACTCTCAAAAAAGGCACAGATTACACTATTTCCTGCAGCAACAATAAATCTGTCGGCGTAGCGCAGGCGGTAATAAAGGGAAAGGGCTCTTATAAAGGACAGCTTAAAATCAAGTTCAGCATTGTTCCTAAAGCTCCTGCCGTAAAAGTGACGAAATCCAAAGACAAGCTGACAGTTTCCTGGAACAAGGTTTCGGGAGCGAAGACATACTATGTATGGGTGAGCAAAAACGGCGGAAAGTATGAACAGATCGAAAAGCTTGAAAGCGATCAATTGAGCAAAACCATAAAGTACAGCAGCAAGAATAAATATACTTTTGCAGTCACAGCCTATGTTCCGAAGGCAGAAGCATATACCGAATACGGTTATTCCAATGAGGTTTGATCGTATAAAACAGCAGACTTTATGATAAACCAATAAATACATAAAAGCTGTATTTCAGGCTATCCCCGAAATACAGCTTTTGTTTTTTTCAAATCAAGTGTTGATAAATTGCTTATTTTATACTAATCTTTTATCGGGGATTAGTGTATTTCCGGAAAAATAAATTCGGCGTTTACATAAACTATCAATCCACAGCCGTTTCATATCCCCATTCAATGATACCGCCGAACTCCTTGACGTTTTTATATCCCAGTTCCGCCAGCTTTTCGGAAGCGATCTTGCTTCTTCTGCCGCTGCGGCAATAGACAAGAATAAGCTGATCCTTATCGGGCAATTCATTTGCTGCTCTTTCTGCGATCTCATAATCGGGAATAAGCACCGCTCCCGGGATATGTCCTTCCGAGAATTCCTTTTCGGTTCGGACATCAAGAATTATATAGTCGTTCCTGCTGTCCATAAGCTCCTTCGCTTCATTAGCTGTTATGGATGTATATGTCACCGCTTCAGCGGCAGAGCAGCCCGATAAAAGCATCACAGCCAACGACACGATCAAAAACACTTTTTTCATATAAACTCCGATAAAGCGGCTCGACGAAAATAACTTTCCGACGAGCCGCAAATATATATTTTATACTAAGGAAACGCTGATTAATACGTTTCTGCCGTTTTTCAAAATGTCCTCAAAGGCGGAAACTCGTACATTTCTCAAAACGGCGAAACGAACGCTGCGCTTTGCCGCAGCAATAATCAGCTTTTTCCTAACTCCAAATCGTTCTGTAGACAAAGCCGACAGATAGAATTATTTACTTTTTCCATGTAACAGGCGAGAAAAGAAGAAGCATCGGGAAAAGCTCCAATCTGCCTGCAAGCATATCGAATATCAGCACCATTTTTGAAAACGGCGAGAAAAAGCTGAAATTCGCAGTCGGACCGACAAGCTCAAGTCCGGGTCCAATGTTGTTTATCGTTGCCGTAACAGCGGTGAAATTCGTTATCAGATCGTAGTCCTCAAAGGATATGCACAGCAGCGAGATAACGAAAACAAGGATAAAGCATACCATGAACACATTGACCGAGCGAATGACTTCATGCTCTATCTCATGCGAATCCATGCGTATTTTTTTCACCTGCTTCGGATGTATGAGCATGTGCAGCTCCTTGCCCATGCTCTTAAAGAGAATGATTATGCGATAGACCTTTATGCCGCCGCCCGTACTTCCTGCACAGGCGCCTATGAACATTACCAGAACGATTATCGTTCGTGAAAGCTCCGGCCAGAGGTTGAAATCAACAGCCGTAAAGCCCGTTGAAGATATCATTGAAGAAATGGTGAATATCGCTGCACGGAAGGCTTCCCCCGAAGACGGGAACATCGCCCGTATATTCACGGTCACAATAGCAGTTGCAGCAGCGATTATCCCAAGATAATACCATACCTCGGATACTTTTAATGCGTCCTTGAATTTCCTGCTCAAAATCAGAAAATAGACGTTGAAGTTAAAGCTGAACAGTATCATAAATACCGTTACGATCATCCGCACCGCATCGGAATAGCCTGCAAGTCCGTCATTCTTCACGGAAAAACCGCCCGTTCCTGCAGTTGCAAAGGATGTGTTCAGCGCTTCAAATACGCTCATACCGCCGAAAAGGAGCAGCACGAACTCCATCGCTGTCAATACAAGATAGATCGCATACAGCAGCAGCGCCGTTGTTTTTATTTTCGGCACAAGCTTACTTACCGAAGGCCCCGGGCTTTCCGCCTTCATTATATGCAGATTTTGTCCGCCCGAAAGCGGCAGAAAAGCCATAATGAAAACAAGCACACCCATTCCGCCGACCCAATGCGTGAAGCTTCTCCAGAGCAGAAGCGACCTTGGCATCGACTCGACCTCTGTAAGTATCGAAGCTCCCGTTGTCGTAAAGCCCGAAACGGTTTCAAAAAGTGCGTCAACATAGCTTGGTATCGCTCCCGAAAAAACGAACGGCAATGCACCGAATGCGCTGAGAACTATCCAGCTCAATGACACTATAACATAACCGTCACGGGAGTGAAGGCTTCTTTCCTTCGGCTTTTTCATTGCGATCGGGACGCCGATAGCAGCGCACACAGCGATCGTTATAAGTATCGAAACTACCGTGTTTTCACCGAAAGCTACCGCTGAAATAAGCGGCATTATAAGAAAAAGCGCCTCAAAATTCAATATCCAGCCCAGGATATGAACTATCATCGGAAAATTCATTTCAATAACCTCTGTCAGTCGAGAATGTCGGATATATCGTGAGGACGAATATCCGAAACAACAATGACCGAATCATCCTTCTCAATTATATCGCTGCCTCGTGGAATAATGACCCTGTTTCCTCGCAGGATGACCGCAACGAGAACATTCGGCTTGAACTTCAGCTCCATAAGCGGCTTTCCGAGAACGGGAGAATTGTCCCTTATCAGGAATTCGGCAGCCTCCGCCTTGCCCTTGATGATGCTGTAAACGGTCTGGACATTGCTTCCGATAGTGTTTTTCATCGCACGGACATAGCTGACAATAAGCTCGGAGGTGATAGTCTTCGGATAGATTATCGAATCAAGATCAAGCTGCTTTATTACATCGAAAAAGTCGATGCGGTTTATCTTCGTGACAAGCTTTTTGCAGCCCTTTGTCCTTGCGAAAAGCGAAAGCATAATGTTTTCTTCATCAAGATTTGTAAGCGCCGCAAACGAGTTTGCATTTTCAAGCCCCTCTTCAAGCAAAAGCTGCTGATCTGCGGCATCTCCGCATATAACGGTGACCTCGGGAAGATCCGTGCAGAGCATTTCACAGCGTTTCGGGTCTTTTTCGATAAGCTTGATCGCAATTCCCGATTTTTTCAATATCCTGCATAAGTAATAAGCGATCTCGCCGCCGCCTACGATTATGCAGTCCTTTACCTGATTTATCTTATAGTCGATCTTACGGAAAAATACGTTTGCGTTTGTCGGAGAAGCAATTATCGAGATAATGTCCTTTTCCTCGAACACAAAATCACCGTTCGGAATAAAGGCTTCGTCGCCTCTTTCAACCGTACAGACGAGAACATCGCACTTCAGCTTTGTTGCTATCTCCTTGACGGAACAGCCCGTGAGTATGCAGTTCTCGGGCAGACGGAACTTCATCAGATCGACCTTGCCCTTTGCAAAAGTATCTATTTTTATCGCAGACGGAAAACGAAGTACACGCGCTATCTCCGCAGCCGCCTGAAATTCGGGGTTAATTACCATAGCCAGTCCGAGTTCACCCTTTAAATACGGCGCCTCGCTGCTGTACTGCGGATTTCTGACACGCGCAATGGTCTTGCAGTTACCCTCTTTTTTCGCAATAAGACAGCAAAGCAGATTAAGCTCATCCGAACCTGTTACCGCAATAAGAAGATCGGCATTGCCGATGCCTGCCTCCTGCTGTGTAAGATGCGTTGCGCCGTTTCCCGTCACTCCGAGAATATCAATGCGTGAAGTCAGATTGCCTACCTTAACGGGATCAATATCTATGACTGTAACGTTATCGCCCTCGTCATTAAGACGGTCGGCAAGCTCTTCCCCGACTTTTCCGCAGCCGACAATAATTATATTCAAAACCTATCACACTCCCGAAAGGTCAAATCTCATCAAACTAAAGCCTGTATAGAGGCACAAGATATTACATAGTATATCACTTTTCACAGATTATGTCAACTGCGTTGTTGACCTTTGAAAAAGTATATTGTTGTTGACCTTTGAAAAAGTATATGCTATAATTAACTCATTGTAAAAGAATATATGCTATTTCGCAAAAGTGGAAAGGATAAAAAGGAGGATTCTGTAATGAAAAAAATCAAGCTTACGGCTGTTATAGAAGCTGTAATTATTATCATATTGGCTGCATTTCTGATCTCATCCTATATTAACGCAAAAGAACCTGTTCCCGATGATACTTCCGAAGAAAACATATACTCTTCATTTACAAAAAACGAGATAGAGAATATGCGTTTTTCAAAGCTTGCATGGTTTTCGCTTACAACGGACTTTGACCCGTCACAGCAGCCGAAAATAACGGTCGGAGATGAACTGACTATCCCATATAAGCTGACAAATATGACCGATCGTGAGCTTACGGTAAATATAATGGCAGGACAGGATTCATACGAACAGGTCGCAAGCTTTGTGAGCAAGGTAATCGATCACCCGGTCGCAACGGGCGATATTCACGAATACACCTTTCAGCCGCACGAAACGCTTATATTGAATGCGTCCGTAAAGGTCGATCCGAACTCGCTTGTTCAGGACGAAACATACATATTGTGTTCTTCGGTTCTGGTCGAGGTAACCGACGAAAATATCGAGGAGCTGAACAATTGTTATTTCGGTATCTCAATGGATAAAATGTACCTGTCATCAAAATAAATGCAAAAACCGACACCCGAATTTGATCGGATGTCGGTTTTGGTTTTATACTAATATCAAATCGTTCTATAGACAAAGCCGACAGATAGAATAATCCAAGTCAAGGAAAGCGACCGCAGGCAGGCTGTCGCCTGTCAAGGGAGCTTGACGCAGAATTGGATTATTATATCCGAGGATTTGTCTATAGGTTGATTTGATATTAGTATTATTTCTTAAAATAATTCCGTTCAAGATATTGCTCGGTGAAGCCGTAGCGAGTGTACCCTAAATATTCCTCCGTTTCAAACGCCTGCTTTGCAAGAGCGACTCTTTCGGAAGCGTTTTCGTTGTAAAAATTCAGCATTTCAAGCAAGCGGCTGTCGGAGAGCTTTACGGGGCAGGGACTTTTGATGTTCCGAAACATTTCTCCATCGAAATATTCACCGCAGCGCAGCATAAAGCTCAAATGCTTTGTAAGGATTATGTACGCCGCACTATCGTATGCATCTCCGCATCTCTTTATCCCCTCGCTTAAATAATATGTCTTTGTCAGTATCACGCCGCTCTCCTCATCATATACACCCGTCAGAAGATTAAGATTCTGATAAGTGTAAAAATTATCCTTTGTAGGAGCAGCCTTCCTGACTATCCTTTTTCTCAATTTGTCATCAAGCATTATCCATCTCATTTTTCACCCTATCCTGCAAACCATCTGAACATCGAACGGCTCATCATCGGCTATCTCACGAATGGGCGCGTCGGTTATCACCGCACCCATAGCCTTGTAGAATCCAACCGTTTCTTCCGAGGAACAAGCCGATATGTACAGCGCATCGGCACCTGCTTTTTTCGCCTCTTCCCTGCCAAGCTCAAACAGCCTGCGGCCTATGCCTTTTCCCCGATATTCTGCCGAAACCTGCATAAGCTCAAGTATCATAAAACTGCCTTTCAGCTTTCTGTAAAGCCCGATAAAGCCGATGACCCTTTCACCGTCAAAAGCACCGTATGAAATGTATCCGCCGCTCAAAAGCTCCCTTGCGACCTGACGCTTTTTCGCAGCGTCCCAGTCCTCGGTGTAGGGCATTTCAACGAGCGCATATTCCGTCCCCGACTTGCGGTAAACCTTTTTGACCGTCTGCGTTCTTGTGTAAGAATCCAAAGAATTCTCGTTAAAGTTTGTTTCTGACAAAAGTTCAATTCTTATCAATGTGAGTTCTCCTTTTTAAATTTAGTTTGTTTCTGCTTATGTCTGTTCATCTTCATACGCATCACACCTCTCAAAGAATTGATTTTATGCCTTGTACTCGCTTCTTAACATCGAGTAAAACATTCTTCCGACATATCCGCCGTTGAAAAAGAAATAATCTCTCAACGTACCCTCGTATGTAAAACCGCACTTTTCAATAACACGCTTTGAAGCCTTGTTTATCGTCTTCGTGCAGATCTGTACCTTGTGCAGATCAATCTTCTCAAAGCCGTACTTCACCACCGCTTTTGTCGCTTCGGTAGCATAGCCTCTGCGTTGAAACTGCGAACCGATGCAGTATTCTATCTCCGCAAAGTGATTTTTACTGTCAACGAGGAAATATGCGATCTGACCGATGCACTCGCCCGAAGCATCGTCAATTATCGCCCAGCGGTAATAATCATTTCTCTCATACGAGCCGATATATTTGTCAAGCAGACCTTTTACCTCTTCCTTTGTGGTGTAAACAGGCTCGGCGTACATACTCTGTATCTTTTCATCGGCGATCCAGTATTTCAGCATCGCTTCATCATCAGTGTATTCAAACCTGCGCAGCGTCAGACGTTCCGTTTTTATCGTTTCCGTTCCGATATTTGTAAGCATTTTGTCCTCCTCTTTTAACACAAGTCCAAATTTTCCAAAATTACAAATCCATTGGAAATATTATATCATATTCGTCAAAAAATGTAAACCTGCCGATCGAAAAAAGGCTCTGTATCCGAAAGTCCGAATACAGAGCCTTTTTATTTGTGTAATTTATACCTTATCGGTTCAACAATTACTTGTTTTCAGAGATAGCTGCCTGTGCTGCTGCAAGACGAGCGATCGGAACACGGAAAGGTGAGCAAGATACATAGTCAAGACCGATCTTGTGGCAGAATTCTACGGATGTAGGATCGCCGCCGTGCTCGCCGCAGATACCGATGTGGAGGTTCGGATTAACCGGCTTACCAAGCTTGATGGACATATCCATGAGCTTGCCTACGCCTGTCTGGTCGAGCTTTGCAAACGGATCGTTCTCGAAGATCTTTGTATCGTAGTAAGCGTTGAGGAACTTACCTGCGTCATCTCTGGAGAAGCCGAATGTCATCTGTGTGAGGTCGTTTGTACCGAAGCAGAAGAAGTCAGCTTCCTTAGCGATATCGTCAGCTGTGAGAGCTGCACGAGGAATTTCGATCATTGTACCAACTTCGTATGTGAGGTCGGAACCTGCTGCTGCGATCTCCGCGTCAGCTGTCTTAACAACGATATCCTTAACGAACTTGAGCTCCTTAACCTCGCCTACGAGCGGGATCATGATCTCAGGCTTAACTGTCCAATCGGGATGAGCCTTCTTAACGTTGATAGCAGCCTTGATAACAGCCTTTGTCTGCATCTTTGCGATCTCGGGATATGTTACAGCAAGACGGCATCCGCGGTGACCCATCATCGGGTTGAATTCGTGAAGACCTGCAATGATGTTCTTGATAGTTTCAACGGACTTGCCCTGAGCCTTTGCAAGAGCTTCAATGTCAGCTTCTTCTGTAGGAACGAATTCGTGGAGAGGAGGATCGAGGAATCTGATCGTTACAGGGCAGCCCTCAAGAGCTTCGTAGAGTGCTTCAAAGTCAGCCTGCTGCATAGGTTCGATCTTTGCAAGAGCTGCTTCTCTCTCTTCAACTGTATCGGAGCAGATCATTTCACGGAATGCTGCAATTCTGGACGGTTCAAAGAACATGTGCTCTGTACGGCAGAGGCCGATACCTTCAGCGCCGAGCTCTCTTGCCTTCTTAGCGTCAGCAGGAGTATCAGCGTTTGTTCTTACCTTAAGTCTTCTATACTTGTCAGCCCAAGCCATTACGCGGCCGAATTCGCCTGCGATCTGTGCGTCAACTGTAGGGATGATCTCGCCGTAGATGTTACCTGTTGTACCATCAATGGAGATGTAGTCGCCCTCGTTGAATACCTTTCCGCCGAGCTCGAACTTCTTGTTTTCTTCATCCATCTTGATATCGCCGCAGCCGGAAACGCAGCATGTACCCATACCACGAGCAACAACAGCAGCGTGAGAAGTCATACCGCCGCGAACTGTGAGGATACCCTGTGCAACCTTCATGCCTGTGATATCTTCGGGAGATGTTTCAAGACGAACGAGAACTACCTTTTCGCCCTTTGCATCCCAAGCTTCTGCATCGTCAGCTGTAAATACAACCTTACCGCAAGCAGCTCCCGGAGATGCACCAAGACCCTTACCGAGAGGTGTAGCAGCCTTGAGAGCCTTTGCATCGAACTGTGGGTGGAGAAGTGTATCGAGGTTTCTTGGGTCGATCATGAGAACAGCTTCCTGCTCTGTCTTGTGGCCTTCGTCAACGAGGTCGCAAGCGATCTTGAGAGCAGCCTGTGCAGTTCTCTTACCGTTACGGCACTGGAGCATATAAAGCTTACCGTTTTCAACAGTGAACTCCATATCCTGCATATCGTGATAGTGGTTTTCAAGAATATCGCAAACCTTGATGAACTGATCGTAAGCTTCGGGGAACTTCTCTGCCATCTGTGCGATAGGCATAGGAGTACGAACGCCGGCAACAACGTCTTCGCCCTGTGCATTTGTGAGGAACTCACCCATGAGCTGCTTTTCGCCTGTTGCAGGATCTCTTGTAAATGCAACACCTGTGCCGGAGTTGTCGTTGAGGTTACCGAATACCATAGGCATTACGTTAACTGCAGTAC
>JBJFFR010000060.1:0-19359 GCA_051891935.1 Oscillospiraceae bacterium | reverse complement strand
AGGTGTGTTTACAGCTGGAAGCTTGAACCTACTGATTCTTTGCCAAGCGGTAAACGCAAGTGTCAATCTCTTAGGGAGAAGGAACGAGAGATCCAACGAGCGTTATCATTAGGACGATCTATGGTTCACGGCAATATCACAGTGCTTGATTTGGTCAAGCGATATGTTCTGCTGAAAAAAGGCGTAAGAGAATCCACCCGTACAGGTTATCAAACCGTAATAAACTTTCTTGAAAAAGATAGCTTCGGCAAAAGAAACATCAACGAGGTGCGATTGTCTGATGCCAAGGAGTGGCTGATACAGCTTCAATCGGAGCAGAACAGAGGTTACAGCTCAATACATACCATCAGGGGTGTGTTAAGACCTGCTTTTCGTATGGCTGTTGAGGATGACCTTATAAAAAAGAACCCCTTTGACTTTCAGCTGTCTACGGTTGTTGTAAATGACAGCGTGACCAGAGATGCGATCACACACAAACAAAAAAGAGATTTCTTGAAGTTTGTAAAAGAAGATGAGCATTTCTCAAGGTACTATTATGTTATATTCATCCTGTTTTTCACGGGTATGCGTATTTCGGAATTCTGCGGTTTGACAGCAAATGATATTGATTTGAAGAACAAAACCGTGAACATCAATAAGCAGTTACACAGAACCGGTGATATGCGCTATATAATCGAACCGCCCAAAACCGAGGCAGGTAATCGTATTATTCCTATTCAGGATGATGTGTGCAGCTGTTTCGAAAATCTGTTGAATAACATGGATAAAAAGTCAAATCCGATTATATCCGATAGTCGGGGAAGAGTTTACAGCGGCTTTCTGTGTTTAGACAAGAACGGAATGCCGATGGTTGCGCTTCATTGGGAGAAGTATTTTCAGCATATTTGTCAGAAGTACAATAGTATTTATGTGACGAAGATGCCCAAGGTAACTCCTCACGTTTGCCGACATACATATTGTTCGCACTGCGCTTCTGCCGGTATGAACCCCAAGCATTTACAGTATTTGATGGGACATTCAGATATTGGGGTAACTCTTAATACCTACACGCACGTTGAATTTGAAAATATTCAGCGAGAAGTGAACTCATTGCAAGATGAGGTTGGCTAAAATACCGTCCTGTAAATTGGCATAAATCAATGCTAATTTACAGGATTTTTACAGGAAATGACTGTAAATACAAGTAAAAATCGATGAAAAAACGTGAAATTTTTGACTTGGAGCGTTTCGCCCAAAACACGTATTTATGGGCGAAAAATGGCGATTTGAAAGGATTTGTGAATGATGATCAAGGTACTGTTTGTATGCCACGGCAATATCTGCCGAAGCACTATGGCGCAGAGTGTTTTTCAGTATATGGTAAACAAGGAAGGTCTGGGTGAGCGGTTTGAGATCGGCTCTGCCGCTACGAGCACCGAGGAGATCGGCAATACACCTCATCACGGTACGGTTTCCGAGCTCCGCAGGCACGATATCCCTCTTGTACCGCACCGTGCAAGGCAGATCACCAAGGCGGATGGGGAATATTATGACTATCTTATCGGAATGGACACCGCCAATATCCGCAATATGCGCAGGATGACGGGTGCTGATGATAAAATATACAAGCTGCTTGCGTTCGCAGGGATCGGCAGGGATGTTGCCGACCCTTGGTACACGGGCGATTTTGCTGCTACATACGCCGATGTTACGCTCGGCTGCGAAAAGCTGCTTGAAAGGCTGAAGGAGGAATGAGCTGTGAAGGACGGAAAAGCCACAAACTGCGAAACCTGCGTTAACTACGTTTATGATGATGATTATGACTGCTACACCTGCATGGCAAATCTTGACGAGGATGAGATGAGCAGGTTCCTCACAAGCACTAACTACACCTGCCCGTACTACCGGCTTGATGATGAATACGGTGTTGTGCGGCATCAGATGTGATATCCATGTCGTAGATTTTGATCTTTTGCTTGAACTAAAGATTTTATGTAGAAATATGCAAAAAAGCACCCTTTTTTGTTGACTGTTTGGAGAATATGTGATATACTTAATGTAAGTTATTGCGCAAATCTGACAAAATGAGGTAAAGTATGAAAAGTTCCAACGGAAAATATAATTTGCTTTACGGAGTAATGATTGTATTTTTCCTTTTTATAATAGTATTTCTCTGCATAAAGAATCATAGCGAGCCTTTGTCCGCAGCGCTCGGCTCCGATTCGGCGGATTTCAGCATCGGATGGAAAACAGCTGACGGCATGGAAACCGATATAGCAAAGCTTTATAAGCTGGAAGGGATCCCGGTCGGACAGGAGTTCACGGTCACGAATGTGTTTCCGCAGGAGCTTGAGAGCAACTGTGCTCTGTTCTTCCGCAGCAAGAATATTTTTTATTCTGTTTATATTGACGGCAAGCTTGTGTACACGCCCAATGTTCCCGAAAGTATTTTTTATACAAATTCTTTGGGAACACGCTGGAGCGTTATCGAGCTTTCGCCCGAATACGGCGGAAAAACAGTTGAGATCAGGGCTTCAAAATCCTATGAAAGTTCAAGAGCAGGTATTGATAATATACAGATCGGAAATCCTGCAGGAATTATCCTATCTGTAATAGCAGAAAAGCTGGTCGCTGTTGTAACGTGCATACTGCTGATCTTTGTCGGTCTGCTGCTTATAATTGCGGATATCCCTTTAAATGTTCAGGTCAAGAAAAACCACGAGCTTATGTATCTCGGATTATTTGCGCTGAACATTGCCGTATGGTGCTTGTCCGAAACAAATATTATACAGTTTTTCTTTGATGACAGCAGACTTATGCAGGTGGTTTCCTGCTGTTCGCTTATGCTTATTTCAATACCGATGATATTGTATCTTGACTCGGCGTTCGGGTTCAAGTATAAAAAGCTTGCACCTGCTTTCTGTATTCTGTCGGGAGCGGAGTTCGTTGTCTGCTGGACGCTTCATTTAATGGGGATCGCGGATATACGCCAGACGTTAAAATTGACTCACATTATTCTTGCGTTGAGTGCGGTCATATTCTTCTACAGCGTTATCAGAAATTCAATGTTTATCGGAAAAAGCCGCAAGAGAAATATTTACCGTGTTTTCAGGGGAGTCGGTTTAAGCAGTATTTCTATTGCAACGGTAATAGATCTGGTGCGTTTCTATCTCGGCATCGGAACGGATTCGGCTATGTTTGTCAGGATCGGTCTGCTTATATTCGTCATCTGCTACGGCAGCTCAAGCCTTGAAAACACAGTCAATGCGGTAAAGCTCGGCGTAAAGACCGAATTTATCAGCAAGCTTGCATACCATGACGGTCTTACGGGCGCAGGGAACCGCACCGCTTTCGAGGAAAGACTTATCGAATTGGATAAGGTCAAGGACAGCGTCGGCGGAGTCGGCATAGTTATGTTCGACGTTAACGATCTGAAATTCATAAATGACAATTTCGGGCATCAGTACGGCGATAATATGATAACAAAAAGCGCCGAATTTATCGGGAACTCTTTTTCCTCCGAAAACGGAGAGTGCTTCCGTATCGGCGGCGATGAGTTTGCCGTTCTGCTGTCAGGGGACGACATCCTCCGCAGATATGAAAACGGTATTTCCAATTTCAAAAACGCTGTTGAAGAGTATAACAATGACAGCGAAAATGATATGCGGATAAGCGTTGCTTACGGCTTTGAGTCCTATGACAGAGCCGTTCATTCAAAGATGGTCGATATTTATCAGCAGGCTGACGCAAAAATGTATGAGAACAAGAAAGAGATAAAGACCGTCCAGAGCCGTCCCGAGGAGTTCTATAAGGACAGGATAAAGGCGAATTGATATGATATAAAAAACAAGGGGCTGCTGCAGTTTGTGCTGTAACAGTCCCTTATCGTATTATGCAAGCTTTATCGTGCTGTATGTATAAGCGCCGGAAAGAAGGAGCAGAAGGATATCGCCGAAGTTGAAGCTTCTGCCGTATATGCTCATTATAAGTGAGAGAATCGAAAGAGCGGTCATAACCACGCCCCATATAAATGCACTTTTCTTGTTTTTATTGATAAGTCCGTAAAAACACATTGCCCCGAAGCCTATCGCCGTGAATGCAATGCCGATGATGTTTCCGAGCATTCCGAGTGCCGTTCCGCCTCTTGTCATCGAGAAAAGCGCCCAGCTTACAAAATATCCTCTTCCGAAGAGTGAGCGAAAGGCAAGCCAAACAGCTGAAATTGCAAGGATTCCGCATAGAACGGATGTAACCTGTAAAACCTTTTTCATTTTGTGACCCCCTTATCTTGGTATTTATATTTTAGCATAAAATATGCAATATGTCAATTGTTGTCAAGAATAAGCTTCTCAAAAAGAGCTGAAATTTGCTTGACAGCTGCATAGAAAAGTGCTATAATATAAAAAGAGAGAGCATACCGCATAAACGGTCGCTTTCGGTAGGTTAATTAATTGTTATATCAAAAGACCCATCTAGTGCGAATAGATGGGTTTTTGTCTTATTTATGTGAATTCTTAATTGTGTAATACACACATACAGCACAGTAAACAGTGCTTGCGATGTAGTAGATTGCAGTAAGAATATCCATACGGCAACCCCTCCTAAATTTAGTAAAAGGCTGCCAAGACAGATCCCGGCAACCTATGAGATTACCGAAAGCTACCATCTATTTTATGCGTTTGACGCCTAAGCTGCGGCGATATGCTCTCTGATGTTATTGTAACAAATCTGTCGAAGGTTGTCAAGAAAAACTGATATAGTTTTGTTATGAAACCGCACAACCGGTCTTGTGCATAAATGTGAATATCAGAAAATTCGGATTTTTGAAAAAATCAGAAAAATTTGAATTTTTTGTTGATTTTGCGCTGAAATTATGATATAATACTATTTAATTTATTGAAAAGGATTGATAATTTGTGTATGCTTGGGTAAGATATCCCGTTAAATGGCTGTACAAAATTTTTTATGATTTCCATATCGAGGGCGAGGAGAATATCCCACAGGATAAGCCCGTCGTTTTAGCTTCCAATCACCGCAGCTATGCCGACCCCGTAATTCTTACGATGCCGATGAAGCTGCCTGTTTCCTACATGGCTAAAGAGGAGCTGTTCAAGAACAAGCTTTTCGGCTGGTTCATACGCAAGCTCGGCGCATTTCCCGTTACTCGAGGTGCAGGCGATATGTCTGTCATCGACGACAGCATAAATATACTCAATTCGGGAAGGAACCTTGTCATTTTCCCCGAGGGTACACGCTCAAAGGACGGAAAGGTCGGCAAGGGCAAGACGGGCGTTGCAATGATAGCCGCAAAATCGGGCGCCGATGTCGTTCCCTGCGGAATAATTTTTGAAGGTGAAAAGCTGCACTTCCGTTCCAAGCTGACGCTTCGGTTCGGCAAGCCGATAAAAGCCGAAGAGATCGCTGTCGAAGGTACCTCTCCCCGTGATCTCAAAGAGGTGAAAAAGCGTATCATGGGCGCTATCACGGAGCTTGTCGAGGGACCTGCACTGACCGCTTCCGAGGCTCCGCTCCGGTTGGAGGAGAAGAACGATGCCGCACAGGATTAAGATCGCGGATAAGGCAGGTTTCTGCTTTGGTGTTGACAGAGCCGTAAAAATCGTGTATAATATTATAGATAACGGCGGAAAAGCTGTGACCTACGGCGAGATCATACATAACGATACCGTTGTGAACGAGTTGAAAAGCCGCGGCGTAAGGGTTATAGATTCGCCCGAAGAGATAGAAAGCCTTGAAAATACGAATGTTGTTATCCGATCGCACGGCGTCGGCAGGGATATTTACGAGCTGCTTGAAAAAAGAGAGCCGTTCGGGGTCAACGTCTGTGACGGAACGTGTCCGTTCGTGGCAAAGATACATAAAATAGTATCCGAAAAGTCGGCGGAAGGCTTTGAGGTCATTATTCTCGGCGATAAAAATCACGATGAAGTACAGGGAATTGTAAAACATTGCCAAAATATTCCTTATATTTGCAGTAATGATACCGAACTTCGTGAGATTTTACAAAAAAAATTTAAAAATTTTGAAAAAAAGGTTGCAATTGTTGCTCAAACAACGTATAATATAATTATATGGGAAAAGTGCTGCCGTATCATCAGCTCGGAATGTCCCGAAGCAGAGGTGTTCAATACCATCTGCAATGCGACCGCCGAACGACAGCAGAGCGCTGTCCGTCTTGCGGAAAAGTCCGATCTTATGATCGTTATCGGCGGCAAACGCAGTTCCAACACAGCAAAGCTTTACGACATCTGCCGTGAGCATTGCAAAGCCTGCTTTCTTATTTCGGACGCAGGTGAGCTTGACAGGGATAAGATCCTCGGAGAGCTCGGTGGTTCCGATGAAAACTTTAACGTCGGGATCACAGCCGGAGCATCGACACCGGCATATATAATCAAGGAGGTACAAAACCAAATGAGCGAAATTGTCAAAAACAATGACGAAGATTTTGACTTCGCCAGCGCGCTCGACGCATCTTTCAAAAAAATATACACCGGTCAACGGGTGAAAGGATACATAACTGCCGTAAACAACACAGAAGCAACAGTTGATATCGGCACGAAGCAGACAGGCTATATCGCTCTGTCCGAGCTTACAGACGATCCTACACTCAAGGTCGGCGACGTTGTAAAGGTTGGCGACGAGGTTGATCTTATCGTTATCAAGATCAACGATGCTGAAGGTATCGTAAACCTTTCCAAGAAGAAGGTTGACGCTATGGTCGGCTTCGATAAGCTTGTTAAGGCTAAAGAGGAAGATGCAGTTCTCGAAGGTACAGTTACAAACGTTGTTAAGGGCGGCGTAATTGTTATCACAGAGGGCACAAGAGTGTTCGTTCCCGCTTCCCAGGCAACTGCAAGACGCGATGAAAAGCTTGAAACACTTCTCAAGAAGTCCGTTAAGTTCAAGATCATCGAGATCAATGAGCAGAAATTCAAGGCTGTCGGCTCTATCAGAGCTGTTCTCAACGCAGAAAAAGACGCTGCAAAGGCTAAGTTCTGGGAGAACGTTCAGGTCGGCGACAAGTTCAAGGGCGAAGTTAAGTCCATCACAAACTACGGCGCATTCGTAGATCTCGGCGGAATCGACGGAATGGTTCACATTTCCGAGCTCAGCTGGAACAGGATCAAGCACCCGTCCGAGGTCGTTAAGGTTGGCGACGTTATCGAAGTTTTCGTTAAGGAACTCGACAGCGAGAGCGGCAGGATCTCCCTCGGCTACAAGAAGGACGAGGACAATCCTTGGGTCAAGTTTGCTAACGAGTATGCTGTTGGCGATGTAGTTGAAGCAAAGGTCGTTTCTATCACACCTTTCGGCGCATTTGCACAGATCATCCCAAGCATTGACGGTCTTATCCACATCTCCCAGATCGCTAACAAGAAGGTTGCTAACGTTAAGGATGTGCTTTCCGTTGGCGATGTTGTTAAGGCAAAGATCACAGAGATCGACACCGAAAAGAAGAGAATCAGCATGTCTATCAGAGAGCTTCTTGAAGAAGAAGGCACAGAAGAAACTGCTGAATAATTTTCAAAGTATAAAAAAGGCTGCTGCGTTTGAAACAGCAGCCTTTTTTGTTGAAAGAGGGAAGAATATGAAGCAAAGGAGTTTTCTGACAGTGTTCGCTGCATTGATGATGGCTCTGATGATGCTTTGCGGATGTTCGGAAAGTGTCGGCTATGAGGAAACATACAGCTCACAGTCAGCATCGGAAACCACCGCTTATATAGAAGCTTCCGCTATAGAGGAAGAAAAAGAAGAAACGGTTTCCGAAGAGGTTACTTCGGCAGAGCTTGATGAAAAGCAGGAAGAAAACGCTGTCAATGAAACAGTTTACGAAGAGATAGCTTCTGCAAATCTCGATGAGAAGTTGGAAGAAACCTCTGCCGAAACGGAAAAAGCCGTGCAGAGATACTATTTCCGAAGTGAGAAGCTTTTCGACAGCCACTATGAAAAGCACGGTGCGGAGTTCGGCTATATCACGCAGGAGGAGTATCTTGACCTTGCAAATGAGCTTATATACTGTCCTCTATTGCAAACAATATATTGTTTGCAATGCCGCCAACGGCGGCTGCAAAGCCATAGGCTTTGCGAGGACAGTATGAACGGCGGCTCAAGCGGCGTAGCCGCCGCCCGGAAATATTATTTCCGGGCATTGCAAAATTGATAATTTTGCAATAGAGCCTAGTATAAATGCGGAGGGTGACAACATTCTGCATAAAACCGAAAAAGAGGACGGCGACTTTCTCTATTACGATACCGAAACGAACGAGTTCCTTGTGCTCTCGACGGACGGCTATATTCGGACGTTTTTCAAGCCGAGTGCAGGGATAGACTATTGGGAAAGACAGTGAGGGATTTAAAAATGAAATATGTATGCAAATGCTGCGGCTGTGCATCGCTTGATTCGGCGGAGGAATATGAGATCTGCCCCGTCTGCTATTGGGAAAAGGATAAGCTGCAGGAGAGTGCCCCCGTGATGAGCGGCGGCGCAAACAGTGTTTCACTTAACGAAGCACGGAAAAACTACGAAGAGTTCGGCACTTGTGAAGAGCGTTTTGCCGAAAAGGTACGAAAGCCTTCCGCTGCGGAAAAAGCCGCCGTTATGCGCAGAACCGACCGCAGAGAGGATGAGAGGTTCGCATTTGAAGTGCTTGACAAAGCCGAATATGCCGTTATCTCGATGATAGATGAGGACGGTCTGCCTTACTGCGTTCCGATATCTGCCGCAAGGATAGGCGAAGTGCTCTATTTCCATTCTGCCGATGTCGGACGAAAGACCGAAGCTATGCTGAAGGGACCCGATGTCTGCATAACTGCGGCAGTTGATGTGGTTAGTGCCGAGGACAAGTTCACAACCTATTTCAAATCAGCTGTTGTAAGAGGAAAGGCTGTCAATGTCACGGACGACGAAGAAAAGATAACCGCTTTGAAGGCGATATGCGAGCGTTTCACTCCGTCAAATATGGCTGATTTTGATAATGCGGTCAAAAGGAGCCTGCCGAGGACTGCTGTCTGGAGAGTGGACATTGAAAGTGCAACGGGAAAACAGAAGAAAAAAGTATAACAGAAATGCCGATCGGACGAAAGATCCAATCGGCAATTTTGTATTTTGATCATCAAAATCCCATCTGTTCAAGCTGCTTTGCAATTTCAAGATAAAATTCGGGTATGTCGGCAATGCCGTTTCCTTGTTTTTTTGTTAATCTGCTTCGGCGCATATCGACTTCATCACAGTGGGAGATACCTCTGTTTCCGATGCTTTTTACAACGCCTTTGAAATTCCCCCACTTCACGGATTCGGGGGAAAGCAAGCCGTCATTTTCTCCGTCAAAGCGGCGAACGACCAGGCTTGGAAGCCACATAAACATATCCGACCATGCGTGTTTCATAACAAAAGCGTAGCTTTGATAATATATCGTTTCGATATCGGGATTCTGCTCGTTGAACCGCTGTGCGTCCTTTGTACGGAATGAACAGATCGCGCTGAATGTATCGGGATTTTTATCTCCAAGCATCCTGAACCACAGGTCGGTCACTTTGCAGCCGCCCTATATAAGCACTTCGGGTATCTTCATAAGACTGTCAACTGTTTTTGAACCGTTATGCGGAGTGGATAAAGTTGTGATCGAGGCGATCTTGTCCGAGCAGCCTAAGCTTGATGCGGCATATCTTGCTTCCAGTCCGCCTTTTGAATGGGCGATTATATTGACCTTTTCGGCATTTTCGGCTTTAAGGGCGTTGTCGATGCTCTCGGCTACCTTGAGTGAATTAGATTCAATGGAACCGTTGCTGTCCTGATTGCTGAAATATACGGCAAAGCCGTTATCCTTGAGCTTCTGAGGTATTCTTCCCCAATAGCCTACTGCATGATCATCCCTGAATCCCATGCCATGAACCAATAAAATAGGGTATTTCATTCTATCACTTCCTGCAAAGATTTGATGTCATAAAGTTTATGTCATATTGTTTAAATAATACCATATACACCGTTCAAAGTCAACCGATAGGCGTAATTTGCAGAAATATCTTCAAAAAAAATCAGACCGAAGAGAGGGGGAACTCTTCGGTCTGATTTTTTTGAAGGAGAAATTTTCGAGGGAATATATGTAATACTAATCCCCGATAAAAGTGTAGACAAAAAATCCGCGCCAAAACCATATATTCAAGTTTTTGCTTGATTTTTTGTACACTTTTTAATCGGGGATTAGTATAAACCGTGATCGGATTATTTTTTGCCGCCGACATTTTGTGTACGAATATTTCCGCTGTCGGCTTTCTATATAAAAGACCTTGCGGTCAGTTTAGCTTGTGCCGCACCGATGAAACGTAATATCGGTGCGGCGTAAATGAAAAGAGGGAGAATATGGAAAGTAGATATTGTCTTATTCGGATTCCTCGGAAAGCTGTTATTTCCTTTGGAATGATTATATAATAACCTTTATTTGTGTTAAATATATGAAAGAAACACGAAAATAAGCAAAAAACGTCTTTTATCGGAAATTTTTCCGCTTATTTCTCTTGTCCGTTCGGCACATAATACTGCTGAACACAAAATTACGGGCGAAAGGCGGTAAAACAATGACGCGAAAGGGAAGCTTTGTGGAAAATCTGACAGTTTTTATGTCGGGCGGACTGATTTATTCGATGATAGAGATACTTTTTCGGGGATTCACGCATTGGAGCATGACACTTACGGGCGGAGCCTGCCTTCTGATAATGTATCGGCATTTTTCCGCACGTCCCGATGAGGGTATGCTTGCGAAATGTATCTACGGCTGTACGGTCATAACCTCGCTCGAGCTGCTGGTCGGCTGTGTTGTGAACCTTCTTCTCGGCTGGAACGTATGGGATTATTCCTCACAGCCGTTCAATCTCTTCGGGCAGATATGCGTGATGTTTTCGGCGTTCTGGTTCCTGCTTTCCGTTCCTGCGGCGGCAATATGCGAAGGATTCAGGCTTCACTTTGCAGGATTGAAGAAAATGCTGTTATAATAAGAGAATTTTTGTGCAAAATTTTACCTTGCCGTACTGGACAAATTTTTCATAATATGTTATAATCTAATAAATATCTATGCTTATGAAAAATATGCACATATTACTTTACGGAGGGTATATATGCTTGATTTTAATAGACGAAAAAGGATTTTAAAGAAGCTTTCCGATACTGCGGAAAAAAACGTGCTCCTGCTCCTGCCGTGTCTTGCTGCGGCAGGTCTTGTGAAGCTTTTCTATTTTATTGTATGCAATCTGGACATTGCTCTTTCCGATAAGGAAGGAAATTTTCTTGGAATAAAGAGCAGTGAAAAGCGCCGTCGTACAAGAAAAGACGATATTGTATATGTTAAAAAGGGACTTATGCCGAGAATGCTTTCGGTCGCTTTGAGCTTTGCATTTGTGATGATGTTCATTCCGACCGTGTTCCCGTCCATTCAGTCCTCGGCTATCTATGCCGACTGGAAGTATAATTCCGTTCAGTACAGCATATTCGTTCCGATCGACGGTGATGAGAGCGTTCTCTACGATATCAACATCCCGTTCGACGATTTCAAGGCTCCGAAGATCACCGATATCACCGATATCACTTCTACAAGCTGCCGCATCAAGTGGAACAAGAACGAATATGTTATGGGTACAACGGGAGATGCTCTTCCCGTAAAGCTAAGACCTGTCGGTGCAAGTGAAAAGCGCAGGGCTGACGGTATAATAAACGGCATTGAAGTATATGCCTATATGACAAAAGACGGTCAGACAAGTTTTGTTCAGTGTGCAACCTCCTCAAACTGGAAGGGCACAAGCAAAAAATTGCAAGAAAACGTCGATTTTACCGGACTTGACGACTATGTTGAAGTTATAAATCTTGACCCCGACGCTGACTATGTATTTTTCCTCTGCGCAAATCAGCAGTGGATAGGTTACACCAATGAATCATCGAAATTCGTTGAAGCATTTGAACTTGATGAGAATAGTATGGTTGTAGGTTTCCCTTCGAACACCGTATCGTTAAAGGAAAGATTTGAATCAAGATATATGGACAGCGTCAATCCCGATGGTTCTCACAGCACACAGCTTCTTTACGGAGAGGGTACGAATGTTCAGAGGTACTATGCGGGTTATTACACCAATAGTATCGACGGACTTTCATCAAAATATAACAGAACTCTTAAAAGTGATCTTCGTGATTCAAAAACTACACTTATCCCTCATTATTCAAACTCATGGGTGCTTCCTGCAAGAAGAATGGATGATGTTAAAACAAAGGTCATCTATACTCATGACAGTGATACGCAGCAGGATTCGATAAAGGTCATCCTCGATACCAATCCTGCACCGAACGCTTACGGTTACCTCGTTTACCGCAGTGAATACATGAGCTCGGATCCGACGTTAAAGGCATATAAGCTCATTGCCGCCGTTGATGACGCGAATTCTTCCATCACCTACGGAAGCACCGTTTACGAAGATACGACCTCAAGCGGCGTCAAGCCTACAACGGCATACAAATACTATCTCGTTCCTGCAAGGTGGGACAGAACAAAGGGCATTACCTCCATCGCCGAATATACGAACAAGAGCGATTATTTCATCACGGGTCATGTCCCCGGAGCAGGTTCGGACGGAAGCATTGACGCAAATGCTGCTGCAGTTTACACTAATACTGCTGTTCCGCAGAATTTCACGGTAACGCAGAACGGAACCTCTTTCGTTCTCAATTGGGATCCTGTTGAGAACGCTACGGGTTATATCCTTGAGCGTACTTTCAAGTACGGTTCCGACCCCGTAAGCAGCAAGCAGACGATCGCAACGATCAATAACGGATCAACCGTTTCATATCTTGATCAGAATATAGCTTATGATACCGAATATACATATTATCTTACGGCTGTGAACACCAAGAACAGCAATCCCGACGGATACAAGAGCTATCCTCCTGCCGTTGTTTCAAAGAAGCTTACAATGGAAGCGCTTTATGCTCCGCATACTATTCAGGTGATCCCCGGCGATGATTACGCGACTATCTCGTGGATATGCAGCGATCCGAAGGCTGAAGGCTTTGACATTCAGTATATCAAGACGGACACGCTCAAGGAAAGAACCAAGAACGTTGAACAGAAAGCTATAGATCAGGTCGTTGCAAATCACAGTGAAGTTGATTGGAATGACATTGACAACAAGCTTTCCTATATCATGGAAAACTTCTCCGGCGAATATAATGATGCGTATGATTCGATCTATGACGACGTATTCACCAAGAATGCAAAAGAGATCACGCAGAAGGCGGCTGATGTCGCTGTAAGCGGAGAAACGAATAAGTTCTCTTACACTATCCATAACCTTACTCCCGATATAGAGTATACATTCAGAGTAAGATCCTATGTGCTCACAGCCGATCCTTCCGACCCGTATAATGTTGTAAAGCGTCCTGCGAGCGAGTATGAACCGTACGCCGAGGGTTACACGGTCAAGATCACAACACCGTTCGATCCTCCGAAGAATGTTAAGGCTGTTTCTTCAAACGGGGATATCACCGTTACATGGGATCCCGTTGACACAGCAACAGGCTATGAGATCGAAATAAAGCGCTATGACAAAAACAGTCAGTTCATATCCTCAACTGTTGAAAATATTACACAGACAAGCTACAAGCTGACAGGTCTTCGTGCAGGCGATTTTTACGTTTTCAGGATAAGGGCAACAAAGAGAATATCGGGATTGACCGAGCCCAAAAAGAGCGCATACTCGAATTTCGTTTGTGCAGTTGTCGGAAATCCGATCTTAAAGGTTACCGACCTTACTGCTGTTCAGGAAGGCGATACCGTAAAGATCACATGGGCGAAGGCAACAGGCGATTTTACCGGTTATTATCTTTATATTGTTTCCAACGGAAGAACGATACGCAAGGATCTTACGACAAACGAGTACATTCATACTGATGTAAATTACGGTCAGACCTACAGCTATTATGTTGTTGCTTACCGTTCTGAGATCCTCTCTGACGGTTCTACACAGTATTTTGAAGGTGATCGTTCCAATACCGTAACAATTACCATCGGCGGTGCGGTAGGGATCCCTGCAGACCTTACGGCAGTATCGGGTGACAGACAGATAAAGCTTGACTGGACTGATGTCCCGGGTGCAGAGGGCTATATCGTTTATGCGACCTGCGACGGAAAGACGGAAACATTTAATGTTACAAAGAGTGAGTTCCTCCACACGGGACTTATTGCGGGAAAGACATACTATTATTATGTTGTTGCATATAAGACAGTAAACAACGTTCCTGTTTACAGCACACCGTCCGTTACGATCTCTGCTGTTGCAGGCGGTTCAGTTGCAACTCCCGTTGATTTCAATGTTACAACGAACGAGACCTCGGCTATACTCAGCTGGACAAAGGTCAACGGCGCTGACGGCTATACGGTTTACGGAGTATCAGACACCGGCAAGAAGCTGGAGATAGATGTTTCAAAGAATACCTATGTTCATAGCGGACTCACCGAAGGAGAAACCTGGTCATATTATGTAGTGGCATATAAGCTCGACAATAACCGGAAGATAATAAGCGAAAAGACGACCACTATTACCGTCAAGATCGGCGCAAGCTATCCGCCTCCGAACGATCTTGTTGCAACTCCCGGAAACAGAGCTATTGCTCTTAAATGGTCAACAACAAAGGGCGTTGACGGCTACGTCGTTTATGTTTATGACGAAAACACAGGTGACTTCCAGCCGTTGAGCATCGTTTCAAAGGGTGCGTACGAGCACACCGGACTTAAAAACGGCAAGAAATATACTTATATCGTTGCTGCTTACAAATTCGTCAACGGTGTGAGAGTTATCGGTGATTATTCGCTTTCTGTAAGTGCGATCCCGACTGCAGGAAATGCCGCAGATGTTGACTACACTATCAATATCAAGGGTACGGCGCCTTACGGAATCTCACACAGCGAGCTTATCTCGGCTGCTGCAAACCATGAGGCATTTAACGAGCCTGTTGACGCGTACTTATCCGTGAATGACGAATCGACAAGAGCTGTAAAGGAAGTTCTCCGCAACTACGCAAACGGCTTAAAGAGCTTTATCGTTTATCCGTTTGATATTTCGCTTTACCTTGAAAATACACTTATCGAGGTTGAGCCGAATGACGGCTTCAACATCACATTTACTGTTCCTGTTCCCGATGTTATGCAGAGCTATCGTGATTATATCACGGTTATCCACTTAAAGGACGATGGAACGGAAACAATTGATGATGTGGTTTCCGATAATATTTTCGTAGAGTCTACCGATCTTGAAGTCCTTCCGAGTGCTATCGTGGATGTTGGCGGAGTATGGTGCGTTCAATTCACAACTGCAAGCTGTTCGCCTTTTGCATTCGTTATCTACAAGGATAACCTTGACAATGTAGGATCGGGAAGCGGCGCTGCAGGCACAGGCGGATATTCCGGAAGCTTCAATACGGGCGTTCTCCTTATCACGGTTATCCCCGATATTCTCCCAATGGAAAAGAAAACAAAATTCGTTGAGAGAATGAAGAAGCGCTACCGTATCAAGAAGTAACAAAAAACAATAACGCTGATCAACGCATTGATTGCTTGGTCAGCGTTTGTTTATCATTTTGACAGGGGTGAAAGCATTGATAAAATTACTTGTAAAAAAATTCGTTAAAAACTATGAAAACACCGAAGACAAAACAGTCCGTGAGAACTACTCTGTGCTGGGCGGAGTTCTCGGCGGTATATGCAACCTGTTCTTGTTCGGGGTGAAATTATTTATCGGCATGGCAATGAAAAGTATCGCGATCATGTCGGATGCGTTTAATAACCTTTCCGATATGGGAAGCTGCTTTGTGGCTGTCATCGGCGCGAAGCTCTCAAATCGCCGTCCAGACAGAGAACATCCCTATGGTCACGGAAGAATGGAATATATCTCATCGCTCATAGTGGCTTTTCTGATAATGCTTGTCGGATTTGAGCTTTTCAAAACTTCCTTTGACAAGATACTTCATCCCGAAGAGATAGCCTTCAGCCTTCCGATGATGATAATTATTGCACTTTCGCTGCTCGTAAAGCTCTGGATGTACTTCGCATACTCTTATATCGGAAAAACAATAGATTCTTCCGTTATGAGAGCGACCGCCCGTGACAGCGTGAACGATGTTATCTCGACATCCGCAGTAATTCTTGCAACGGCTGTCGGACATTTTCTGCCGTTCTCGATAGACGGTTATATCGGCGTTATCGTTGCGGTTTACATAATGTACGGCGGTTTTGGACTTACAAAAGAAACTATCGGGCTTCTTCTCGGAACGCCGCCATCTCCCGAGTTCATACAACAGCTTTCGGATGAGATCATGAAAGCGGATGAAATATGCGGAATACATGACCTTATCGTCCACGATTACGGCCCGGGAAGAAAATTTGCCTCCGTTCACGCAGAAATTCCCGAAAGCTCCGATATCGTTCATGCGCACGAGGTAATTGACAGGATTGAGCATGATGTTACCGAGAAGCTTGGAATAATGCTCGTTATCCACATGGATCCCATTGCCGACAAGGACGAAACGGTAATTGCACTGAAAAAGCTTGTGCTTGATACGGCAAAAGAGATCAATGAAAACATTTCTATACACGATTTCAGAATTACACACGGAGAAAAAACAATAAATGCGATATTTGATATAGTTATCCGTGACAATTATGACGAAAACGAACGTAAAAAGATAGTCGCAGAGCTGAAAGAACGGGTATCGGAGAAGGATCCGAGGCTGAATCTTGTTATAACGGTCGATGAGGTATATGCGTAATGAATGAAAAGCGAAGCGTTGACTGCGGCGGTGATGTTGTTGAATATACGCTTGTCCGAAAAAAGGTAAAAAACATCAATATGAGGGTCAAGGCTGACGGAAGCGTCGGAGTTTCCGCACCAAGCCGTGTTCCTGCGAAGTTTATTGATGATTTTGTTCGTTCAAGGTACGATTTTATCAAAGCTTCGGCAGAAAGGCTGTCGGCGGAGAGCAAGGGCAAGCTCCCCGAATTTGATGATACGAAGGTTTATACAGACGGCGATGTTTTGAGTTTTCTCGGTGAAAGGCTTACCGTTGAGGTCAGAAAAGGGAGCGAGGACAGAGTCTTCGTTTCGGGCGGAAAGCTCGTTGCCGAAACATTTGACACGGAAAACAAAGACTATATTCAGAAGCTTCTGCGGAATTTCTTTTATAACAGCACAGTCGCACTTTTCAGTGAGCTGAACGATGAGATCGCAGAGCTTTTCGGTGAGCGGTTCGGTATCGGAAAAGTGCCGATAAAGCTGCGGAAAATGAAGTCGAGGTGGGGGAGCTGTCACGTTACGGACGGCTTTATCGTGATGAATACAAGGCTGATATCCTACCCGAAGGAATGTGCAAGGTATGTTTTTATACATGAATACTCGCATTTCATTGAAGCGAACCATTCGCCGAGGTTTTATGCGGTCGTTTCGTCCGTTATGCCCGACTATAAGAAATATGCCGATATGCTGAAATAATACTAAGGAAACGCTGATTAATACGTTTCAGCCGTTTTTCAAAATGTCCTCAAAGGCGCAAACTCGTACATTTCTCAAAACGGCGAAACGAACGCTGCGCTTTAATCAGCGTATTCCTAATTCTAAACCAACCTATAGACAGATACGGCAGCTATAATTTCGTCACTCTACGTCAAGCTCCCTTGCCGGGCGGCAAGCCCACTTGCGGTCGCTTTCTTTGATTGACAAAATTCTATCTGCCGTCCTTGCCTATAGAACGGTTTAGAATTAGTATAAAATGTATTTTTCACAATTGCCGGCTTAAAAATTTTATGGCAATTGTTGGTTTAGCTGAATATATTGAAGAAATACAATTGTAATATAAAATCAATGCAAAATCCATATTCTGATACTATAATAAATGAGTTAAAAAATTTGAAAAAAGAGGGAAGTTTATGGAAATCTTCAAGAATATGGCGATCATTATTTTCGCTGCGGAAATTATGGCGCTTTTGTCAAAAAAGTGTAAGGCTCCGCAGGTAGTCGGACAGATCATTGCAGGTCTTCTTATCGGTCCTGCGATCTTCAATTTTGTTCAGCCCTCCGATTTTCTCAATCAGATGGCGGAGATCGGCGTTGTTCTGCTGATGTTCTCGGCAGGACTTGAAACGGATCTGAAAGAGCTTATCCGCACAGGTCCTCTCGCATTGGCGGTTGCCTGCGCAGGCGTTGGAGTTCCGCTTTTGGGCGGCTTCATTCTGTTCTCACTGCTCATGTACGGCGGTATGCCGGCAGTAGGCTCTGTTGAGTTCTTCCGTGCGCTCTTCATCGGTTCTATCATGACTGCTACATCGGTAACGATCAGCGTCCAGACGCTTCGTGAACTGGGACATCTGAAAGGCAGAATAGGAACGCTCATCCTCAGCGCCGCTATCATCGACGACGTTATCGGCATCATCGTTCTTACATTCGTTATCAGCCTTTCCGGCGGAGATACATCGGGCAATTCAAGCATCGGCAAGGTACTCATGCAGATCTTGCTTTTCTTCGTTGTTACGATCGGCGTCGGAATCCTTGTTTACAAGCTTTTCAAGCAGCTCAACAAAAAGTACGAACACAGAAGACGTATTCCTATATTCGGTCTTGCGTTCGCACTCATTATGTCCTTCCTTGCTGAAGAAGTTTTTGGAATTGCGGACATCACAGGTGCTTATGCAGCAGGCATCATCCTTTCAAGCATCAAGGACAGCGATTACGTTGCTCAGAAAATGGATATCAGCTCCTACATGATCTTCGGACCTATCTTCTTTGTAAATATCGGACTTAAAACATCGTTCGCTGATATGACGGGCGAGCTTGTGATCTTCTCGATACTTTTCGTAATTGTTTCGCTTATCACAAAGATCATCGGCTGCGGACTTACAGCAAAGCTTGCAAAGAACAGCTGGAAGGACAGCCTCAAGGTCGGCGTCGGTATGATGACAAGAGGCGAAGTTGCGCTTATCGTTGCGTCGAAGGGACTTAATGTCGGACTTATGGATCAGAAGTATTTCGTTGCTGTTATCCTTCTTATCATCTGCTCCTCTATCGCAACACCTATCATCCTCAAGCTTCTCTACAAGGGCGAACCTCTTCCGGGTGAAGAAAAGCCTGCGGAAGTTAAGGCGTGATTTCAAAATAAACAAATTAACCGAGAGTTGAATTCAGCTCTCGGTTTTTATACTAATCCCCGATTATAAAGTGTACAAAAAATGGGGCAAATTCTTGCATATATGGATTTTGCGCCGATTTTTTGTCTACAGTTTAAATGGTTTTTAGGAAAAAGCTGATTAAAGCGCAGCGTTCGTTTCGCCGTTTTGAAAA
>JBJFFR010000059.1:0-3706 GCA_051891935.1 Oscillospiraceae bacterium | reverse complement strand
CTATACTGCGTTCAGGAGATTATATCGTTTGGTCACTCAGCTATAAAGATGTTCAAAGCGCGTTCCAAACCTTGGACGAATATTCAACTGACACCCTGAATCCACTTAAAATGCCTTCGGGTGCAAGACTGTACAAACCAACAGTTAATACAGTTGCCGGAGCCGATCAAATCACACCTGATAAAACTTCGGCATTTGATCTGCTGCTTGATTACCTTTCATTGGAACGGGCAGAAACCATATTCAAAGCTCATGCTAATGCTTATGCCGTTTCACTTATGAATACTGCAACATTAACAGATAATGTAGCCTTTACGGAATGGCTTACGGCATTTGATGAAGTAAACTCGCAGAGCCGATTTACAAGTAATCAATTTTCATTCAGAGATACAATGTTCGGTAAGTGGCAGCCGAGAACCAACAATCCAATGCTGAGTCTGTACTCAGGTATTTCAATCTCAAAGGCAAAAGCGGACAGAGGTACTCCATATACCGTTTTCGCTGTATTTGATGATAAGACCGATCCTGCCAACGAAAAGTTTGAAATGGAATGGAACGGTTTCTGGCATTTCGTCAATATTCTCCAGTTCAATCCTGAGTTTTCATTTGTAACAACAATAGGTCTTGAAAAAATGATCTATATGAAACTCGATGAACCTGTCAATGTCACTGCTTCGGCAACTGAACAGCCTGCTTCAAGCAGCGAGTGGGACAATGTTCTTGATGAACTTTTTGACGATGCAGCTAAGGAAATGGCAGATAAACTCAGAGAGGTAGATGCTCCTGTACCTGATGAAATAGGATATGAATTGACAGACAATGATGAAGTCATAGCCGAAATCGAGATGGCATGGACTGAAAGCAAAATTGCATATCTGACCGAAGATCAGATGGAGTATGAAGAAATACTCACTGAAAAGGGTTGGAAAATAATAAATAACGATACTGTGGTATCTAAAGAGATGTTTGGAGGTATAAACTGATGGATAATACTGCAACCGTTGCTATATCGTCAGACTTCCTGACAGCATTTTCAAAACTGCCGAGACAGATACAGGGAAAGGTTACGGAGTTTATCAATAAGTTCCGAATCAATCCTAAATCCTCCGGAATAAACCTTGAAAAGCTGCCTGCGATAGATAAGAATATCCGTTCAGTAAGGATAGATAACACCTATAGAGGGATAGTCGTGTATCAGGAAGAAAGCTCTGTTTACTTGCTTCTTTGGGTTGATCACCATGACGAAGCATACGAATGGGCAAAAAGGAAGACTTGTCGGGTAAACAGCAAGACAGGAGTACTTCAGGTGTTCGATGTTCAGAATGTTGAAGTTGCTGAGGAAACTAAGCCGACAACTGTCAGCACTCTGTTCGGAGCACTTACTTCTGATATCATGACAGAACTCGGAGCACCACAAGACCTTATTCCTTTTCTGAAGAGTATTCCCGACAAGAAAACTTTTAATGATAATAAGGAAAAGCTCCCGTCAGATGTTTATGAAAACTTCTCCTGGATTGCAGAAGGATTTGATCCGCAGGAAATAATCGACATGATCAAGGCAGATACTTCTGATTCAGAACAAGACGAACCTGAAAAGACAGATACTCCTGATATTACAGATGATTTCTCTGTTGCCTTGAAGAACTCTGAGAGTAAAAAATTGTTTGTAGTGATTGAAGGAGAAGAAGAACTTCGCAGGATAATGGCAGAACCTCTTGAAAAATGGCGTGTATTCCTGCATCCGACACAGAGAAAAATCGTAAAGAAGAATTATAAGGGCTCTGCAAGAGTCCTTGGTGGTGCAGGAACAGGAAAAACTGTTGTTGCTATGCACAGAGCAAAGTATCTTGCTTCTAAGCTCGGTGATGATGAACGAATTCTCTTTACAACGTTTACTGCCAACCTTGCTGAGGATATAAAGAGCAATCTGAGAAAAATCTGCTCTCTTGAGGAACTACAAAAGATCGATGTTATCAATATAGATGCATGGGTCATTAGATTTTTGAGCGAGGTTGGTTTCTCTGCAAGAATTGAGTATGGTGAGGAAATAGACAAACTATGGCAAAGAGCTGTCGTAAACAGTCTTTCTGATATTGATTTTCCGTGGTCATTCTATAAGGACGAATGGAATCGAGTTGTTATTCCGCAGGAAGCTTTGTCACTTGAGAAGTACGTTAAAGCCAAAAGAACAGGGCGTGGTGTAAGACTTGACCGCAAGAAAAGAATTGAAGTCTGGAAGGTATTTGATGCTTACCTGAGCCTTATGAAAGAAGAACAGATCCGTGATATTAACATGGCAATGTACGAATGTTCAAAACTGTTCAAAAACGATGGTACAAAGAATAAATATGCTCATATAATCGTTGATGAAGGACAGGATTTCAGTGATAACGCATTCAGGTTGCTAAGGACAGTAGCTGGAGATGAAAGACCTAATGACATTTTTATCGTAGGTGATTCACATCAGAGGATTTATAATAACTATCCTACACTTTCAAAGTGCGGTATCAATGTCAGGGGCAGAAGCAGCATACTGAAGATAAATTATCGTACAACAGAAGAAACAAGAAGATATGCCTTTGCTTTACTGAACGGCATATCCTTCGATGATTTGGACGATGATGTTGATCTTGGCGATAAATGCCGTTCCCTCGTTCACGGTGAAGGTCCTGTCGTTAAGTGCTTTACAGATGCCAATGAGGAACTCGGCTATCTCAATGATTGCATATCCGACTTACAGGACAGATGCGTACCTTTGAAGAATATCTGCATTGTTGCGAGAACCAATCAGCTTGTAAAGGACTATTCTGCACAGCTTACCAAAAGCGGATACAGCGTTTATCAAATTAAGCGTTCAAAGGCAGATGATCTGTCGCATGACGGTATCAGAATAGCGACAATGCACCGTGTTAAGGGACTTGAATTTCAGTATATATTCATCGTTTCCGCTAACAACCGCATAGTGCCTTTAGAGGCTGCGATCGAACATAGTGATCCTATTGCCGAAAGAGAAAGCTATACTGCTGAAAAATGCCTTCTCTATGTTGCGCTTACAAGAGCACAGAAACAGGCGTATATTACTTCTTACGGTAAGAAATCGGAGTTTATATGAATAATAAAAAGGTCGTTGTTTGATTAAACAACGACCTTTTGTAATTATGTGGTCAGATCATCAAGACTAATACCTGCAATTCTTATATAGCCAGCACCCTCTGCTCCAGTAATAAATAACAGGAGAGCATAAAGTATATTCGGAACATCCTCATAAACGCCCTTGTTTTTAATCTCAAGTGATAAAAAAGAATGAATCTCTATTTTGTTTGCAATTAGTGTTTCTACATACTTATAAAGCTTTTTTACGTACCTATTGTTTAAAAATAGTAATTTATTAAGCCCCTTATCTTTATAAGAGCGCAATCTGAAAATACATAGAACAAATTCCAAGCACATTGTAATGTCTTTGCCTTTTTTCTTATCTTTCTTCACTTCATTGATTAATTGTCCAAGATAATTTATGGCTGCTTCAAAATATTCTAGCGTTAAAGGAATCGGAATATTCATAATCAAGTCTTCATTTCCCCATACGCCCTTTGATAGAATACACACTGCTTTTTCTTTTTTTAATGCACAAATATCTTTTAATAACGACTTCTGGTAATCAGTAGTGCAATCATCTAATGAATAACCTATATAGTCAGGCAGTTTA
>JBJFFR010000058.1:0-19453 GCA_051891935.1 Oscillospiraceae bacterium | reverse complement strand
GTCGTATTCTATCCACCGTCTTTATCCATAGAACAAATGGTTATTAGTATAAAAATCCTGCGGAGGTTTTCTTTGAAATGAAGCTGTCAGTCTTTTATCATCATATCTGCGAAGCTGCACAACAGAGTGGAAAAGCTTTTCCCGAGATTATTGATACTGTCAAGGGTTTCGGCATAGAATACCTTGAATTTGATATCGCAGACCTGAAAAAAGATGAAACAGCGGATATCCTTATCAGCTCTGGGATGAAAATATCGTCTGTTTACGGCTTCTATGATTTTGCGAACTCGTCCGATTTAAGTGATGCTTTTTATCATTGCGACAGAGCTGCACAGCTCGGCTCGGAAAAAATAATGCTTATCCCGGGATTTTATTCCAAAAACGACAAAGCGGTTATGAGGACGGAACGGGAAAAGATGATCGCAGCAATGAAAGCTGTTTGCGAGTATGCTCACGAAAAAGGACTTACACCGACAATTGAGGATTTTGACGATTTTATGAGCCCGATATCGACCTCGGAAAGAATGCTCGGTTTTGTTGAAGAGGTGCCATATTTAAAGGTAACATTTGATACGGGCAATTTTATGTACAGCGCAGAATCGGAAAACTACGCTTTTGAGCGTTTAAAACCATATATTGTCCATGTTTACTGCAAGGACAGGAGCATGACTCCCGATGAACGCTGTGAGATGAAATGTGCTGTTGACGGAACGGAGATGTACGCCTGCCCTACGGGTGACGGTTGTGTTGCTGTCGGACATATTGTCGGCGAGCTGCTAAAGAGCGGTTATGACGGCATTTTCACGATAGAGCACTTTGGTGCGTACGATCAGCTTGGTTTTATAAAAAGGTCCGCTGAAAATTTGAGGAGAATTTCCGTATGATAAAAGTTACTGTGTGGAATGAATATGTGCACGAACGTGAATATGAGGGGATAGCGAAGGTATATCCGAGGGGTATACACAGCTGTATAGCTGATTTCCTTTACACCAATGAGGACATCTCTGTGCGCTGCGCAACGCTTGATATGGAAAATCAGGGTATTTCCGAGGAAATGCTGCGTGATACCGATGTGCTTATATGGTGGGCGCACGCTCGTCATGATGAGATAACCGATGAAAATGTACGGCTTATCCACGAGGCTGTTCTCGGCGGAATGGGACTTGTTGCGCTTCACTCGGCGCATTATTCAAAGATAATGAAAGCGCTTATGGGAACGACGATGTCGCTCAACTGGCGGAACAACGACAGCGAAACGCTGGAATGTGTAAACACTTTACACCCGATCGCCGACGGAGTGCCTGCGGTGATAAAAATTCCTCACGAAGAAATGTACGGTGAGTGGTTTGATATCCCAAAGCCGGATGATGTTGTATTTGAGGGGACATTCAGCAGGGGAGAGAAGTTCCGCAGCGGTGTGACCTTTACACGAGGATATGGAAAGATATTCTATTTTCAGCCGGGGCATGAAGAGTATCCGGTATATTTTATGCCGGAGATACAAAAAATAATTACGAATGCCGTTCGCTGGGCATATTCTCCCGATGCTCCGAGAAAGCTTCCCGAATGTTACGAAATCAAGTAAAGAAACAGCTGTTTTGCCTGTTGTAGAAAATTTTGAGAAAAAATTATTGAAAATTACGAAAAAACACTTGACAAATGATCTCTGTTTGTGGTAGAATAAGATTACCTCTTGCAGAGGTCTTATTTTTTGTGCCCTGAAATATGGGACATGACCTCTCGACAAAGTGTACGAAGTCGGAAAAACTCGTTTTTGAATGACTTTGTATCGGAAATTGCCATAGAGGGAGGCACAGGGACACAAGTTCCTGCGAAATCGAAACGTTCTCGAAAAGAGAACATTTAATAGGAGGTGCCGATATGAGAGTAAAGGTAACATTAGCCTGCACAGAGTGCAAGCAGCGCAACTACAATACCAAGAAGAACAAGAAGAACGATCCGGACAGACTTGAAATGAATAAGTATTGTAAGTTCTGCAAGAAGCATACTCTTCACAAAGAAACCAAGTAAGGAAGAGGTGTGAAAATGGCTGATAGCAAAAAGAATCAAGCTAAATCGCCTTCAAAGAAATCCATCGTTGCTCAGGCAGAAGCCAAAGCCGACAAGATCGTAAAGGATAATGCCAAGGCAAAGGCAAAGGGTCAGAAAAAGCAGAACCCAATTGCCAAGTTTTTTAAGGATCTTAGAGGCGAGATCAAAAAGGTTGTATGGCCGAGCAAAAAGAAGGTCATCAACAATACTGCGGTCGTTCTTGTTGCAATGTGCGTCTGCGGTATAGTAATCTGGGGAATCGACAGCGGACTCGCCGCTTTGCTCAAGCTTAGTCTTGGAATGTAAGCGTTTTTGCGAAAGGAAGATAGAAGAATGTCAGAAACAGCAAAATGGTATGTCATTCACACCTATTCCGGTTATGAGAATAAGGTAAAAGATACTATCGATAAAGTTGTCGAAAACCGTAATCTCCGCGATCTTATCCCTATGGTATGTATCCCTACCGAACACGTTAAGGAGCTTACCGAAACGAATAAGGAGCGTGAGGTCGACAGAAAGATCTTCCCGGGATATGTACTCGTGAAGATGGTTCTGACCGATGATTCATGGTACGTTGTACGAAATGTACGAGGTGTTACCGGTTTCGTCGGACCTGCTTCAAAGCCCGTTCCGCTTTCCGATAAGGAAGTTGCCGCACTCGGAGTTGATTCTAACGAAACGATCGTTGAGGTCAACATCAAGGAGGGCGACAGAGTCAAGATCACTTCGGGACCGATGGAAGGCTTTGTCGGAGATGTCAAGAATGTTAATACTGAAGATATGACTGTTGATGTTTCAGTATCAATGTTCGGCAGAGAAACTCTTGCAACTCTTGAAATTTCAAAGGTTGTAAAAACTGACGAGTATTGATCTTGTCAGAGAAAAAACATAAACTGTATGGATCCTTTTTCGGATTCTTCTATATTACGGAGGTGCATTCAATATGGCACAGAAAGTTGTTGGCTTAATTAAGCTTCAGATCGCTGCAGGTAAGGCTACTCCTGCTCCCCCTGTTGGTCCTGCTCTCGGTCAGCATGGTGTAAATATTATGGCATTTACAAAGGAATTCAACGAGAGAACAAAGAACGATATCGGTCTTATCATTCCTGTTGTTATCACAGTATATGCAGACCGTTCATTCTCATTCATCACAAAGACTCCTCCCGCAGCTGTTCTTATCAAGAAGGCTATCGGTATTGAAAGCGGTTCCGGAGTTCCTAACAAGACCAAGGTTGGTAAGATCACAAAGGATCAGATCCGCAAGATCGCAGAAACAAAGATGCCTGACCTTAACGCTGCAAACATCGATACTGCTATGAGCATGATCGCTGGTACTGCACGTTCCATGGGCGTAGAAGTTGTTGACTGATTGAAAATTAACTGAATTTTCTTCGCTGCTATGGTGGGAGGAACATTCCGCTACAAGTCCCGATCTGTTTGGGGACAGCCCTTTTGATAAGGGCATTACCACTTAAAGGAGGATAAATTAATAATGAAACACGGTAAAAAATATAACGAAAGTGCAAAGCTCGTTGACAGCACAAAGCTTTACGAATCAGCTGAAGCACTTGATCTTGCTTGCAAGACTGCAAAGGCTAAGTTCGATGAAACAATTGAGGTTCACATCCGTCTGGGCGTTGACTCCCGTCACGCTGACCAGCAGGTAAGAGGTGCAGTTGTACTTCCTAACGGCACAGGTAAGAAGGTAAGAGTTTGCGTATTCTGCAAGCCCGAAAAGGAAGAAGCTGCAAAGGCTGCAGGTGCTGATTATGTTGGCGCTGATGATCTCGCACAGAAGATCCTCAAGGAAAACTGGATGGATTTCGATGTACTTATCGCTTCCCCTGATATGATGGGCGTTGTTGGTAAGCTCGGTAAGGTTCTCGGTCCTCGCGGACTCATGCCTAACCCCAAGGCAGGTACAGTTACTCCCGATGTTGCAAAGGCTGTAACAGAAGCTAAGGCAGGTAAGATCGAATACCGTCTTGATAAGACAAACATCATCCACTGCCCGATCGGCAAGGCTTCCTTCGGTGCTGAAAAGCTCGATCAGAACCTTAACACACTTCTTGAAGCAGTTGCAAAGGCAAAGCCTGCTGCTGCAAAGGGCACATACTTCAAGTCCTGCGTTGTTTCTTCAACAATGGGCGTTGGTATTGCTGTAAATACTGCTAAGTACGGTGTATAAGTCTTATTGAATATAAGAATTTCAAAGTCACTTTTGATGCTGTGTGTCAAAGGTGACTTTTGTTTTATGTATTGACTTTATTATGTATTGATGTTATAATAAACCCATTAACAAATCGGGATTGGTTAAGTTGATAAATTCTGATTTTGTACTAATCCCCGATTATATAGTGTAAAAAAATGGGGCAAAATCTCGTAGCTGTTGGAAACAGCTTTATATGGATTTTGCACAGATTTTTGTCTACACTTTAATGAGGGATTAGGAAAAAGCTGATTAAAGCGAAGCGTTTGTTTCGCCGTTTTGAGAAATGTACGAGTTTCCGTCTTTAATGTCATTATGACATAGACATTTTGAAAAACGGCAGAAACTTATTAATCAGCGTTTCCTTAGTATTATCAATAGGAGGAACCGGAATTATGCATTTTACATATTGCCCACATTGTGGGACAAAATTAATTGGAAAAGAAATTGGAGATGAGGGAGTAATTCCATTTTGTGAAGAGTGCAATATTCCTTTGTGGGATATGTTTACGACAAGTATTATTGCGGCGGTTGTCAATGAATGTGATGAAGTAGCATTGTTAAGACAAAATTATGTTTCTGCAACAAAATATGTATGTGTTGCCGGAATTATGAAAATAGGGGAATCCGCTGAAGAAACAGTTATTCGTGAAGTAAAAGAAGAAATTGGACAAGATGTTGAAACTTTAGAATTCATTAGTAGTTATCCGTATGAAAAAAGAGAAATGTTAATGCTGGGGTATAAGGCAACTGTAAAGAAGAAAGATTTTGAATTATCTTGTGAAGTGGATTCTGTAGAATGGGTTCAATTCAAAGATGCATTGGCGAAAATTAGAGAAGGAAGTATCGGTTGGCAACTTGTGAAAACTATTATCGAAAGATAAACTGTAATTTATTTGTTGTAAAGAACTCAATAAATTCCAATTTTTCTGCGATAATAAAAGTATGAGAAGCAATGTGTTTTCTCATGCTTTTTTTATTATTTTTAAATTTGTACAAAAAGTAAATTTTTCTATACCTCTTGCTTTTTTTTTAGAAATGTTGTATCATAGAATAAAAGGTTGAAAACGTTTTCAACTACTGAACAAAATATATATGATTACGGAGGATATGAGATGGCAGATAAAATTTTCGGCGTTCACATGGGCGCTGCCAAGTATGCGGTTGATATCGGCGACGGTTCCGAAAGAGGAGAATATGTAGATCAGGATTATATCATCAATAAGCTCGGCAGACCGCACAGAGCTGTTTCGCTTATGTATTGCTATTATCCGCTCGATAAGGAGTTCCCCGGTAGAATTTCCGAGGTCATGAAGGATGCAAACGTTACTTTCCAGTGGGATTATCCTTATGATGATTACTTCACATATAAGGGCGGTCTTGAAGGCGACAGAACTGACGAGCCTTTCACTTGTATGCGTGATGTCCGCCGCCACGGTCAGGACGTAAACCTCACACTTACTGTTGACCCGAATGTTTCCGATGATCAGCTTATCGCTATCGCAAAGGATCTTCGTTCCTTCGGAAGAATGTATCTCCGAATCAATCATGAAGCAACCGGAAACTGGTTCTCATTCACAAAGAGAACTACATATGAGAAGGTTGCAGAGTTCTTTGTTCATTTCTCTGATATTATCCATGAATATGCACCTAACGTTAAGACAGTAATGTGCATCGGCGGCATTGAGCATCCCGAAAACGGCGAAGAAATGGAAATGGAAAAGGAATTCGCACAGTGCGTTCCTGCAGCTGATGTATGGTCTGTAGATAAGTATATGGCACTCCATTGGGGCTGGCCGTTCGATGTTGCAGAGCCGGGCGGAACTTCCCATTCACGCAGCAAGGTGGAGAATACCTATAATCTGACAAAGTTAAGCTACGAAAGATTCAAATATCTCAACGGCGGCGTCGGCAAGCCGATGACAATGGCTGAATTCAACGCTGACGGCGATGTTACAGGTCCTTACGATCAGGCTAAAATGGTTCGTGAATTCTGCGACATTCTTGAAAAGGAGCAGCCTGATTGGTTCAGCGGCTTCACAATGTATCAGTTCCGTGACCGCGGCAGACTCGGACTTGAAATACAGGATCCGAACAATGCAAATGTCGGCATCGAACAGCCGCTTATGAAGACTTATAAGGAGATCATTCACAGCAAGCTTTTCAGCCCCGAGATCGTTCAGAATGACGAGATCAAGCTCCCTGTTACACTTCGCTGGGGCGGTTCGGAAGACGCTGACGGTCTTGCGATACCTGTTCATTTTGACAGCGATCCACATTTCTGCGAAGTCGTTTTCGACAAGGAAGATGATGGAAACTATATGATCGAGATCAACGGAAAGTGGTTCTATAAGTCACCCGAGGCTCGCACAATCGACCTTATGCCTGCATTCTTTGAGAATCATCTTGACGGAGCTGCAGATATGACGATCAAGCTTTTCGCACCTCCTGCAAGCGGTGAAAACGACAGCACACAGGGCGATGATTGGGATGTGAACTATTACTACACAGTAAAGTCACTCCCGAAGGTTCGTGTTCTCTGCACACCTGTTGAAAAATAAGCTTTTTTAAAAAGGGTATCAAAAACGATACCCTTTTTTGCATACCTGTCTGCATTTTCGCTTACAATATATAATATAAATGCTGAAAGCAGGTGCGGTATTGGAACGGAAATACAGGATGATGATATTCGGCGGAGCGTTATTGGTTGCAGCTGCCGTAAATCCCGAGCTTGCATTCCGCATTATTATCGGAGCGCTTCGGATCTTTCGTCCGATCATCATCGGAATGGCGGCTGCATTTGTGATAAATCGCCCCGTATGCAAGATATACGAGCTTTGCGGTTCATTTTCCGACGCTGTTATGTCATATTCCGCTAAACGACACTACAATGCCTTCAACTGTATTGCAAGGATAAAAGCAAGCTCACAAAGCGAAAAGCATAAGGCACGATGGGTATTATCCGTTTCGCTGGGATATATACTTCTTGTTGCCTTTGCTGCGGCGGCTGTCGGGATAATCATTCCGCAGATCATAGACAGCCTTAAGATCCTTGTTTCAAACAGTGATCTTTACCTTGAAAAAATAAGCTATTTTTATGACGAGCTTTCAAAAAAAGATAAGCTGGGGATTATCCCAGCGCTCGGTTCGATAATTGAAAAAGCAGGGGAGAAGATTCCCGATATTGCAGCCGAGTTTTACGGCAAAACTGCAAATTTTTTCGGTTCTTTGACCGATTTTTTTATCGGTTTGATAATCTCGATATATATTCTCATCTCAAAGGATAAGCTTCGGCTGCTCGTTAGAAGGATATCACGGAAAATAATGTCCGAAGAGCGATGTAAGCGATATGCAAAGCTATATTATACGGTTTATGATGTGTTTTCACGGTTTGTAAGCGGACAGGTGACCGAGGCTGCGATACTTGGCGGACTTTGTTATATTGGAATGAAGCTTTTCAGGTTTGAGTATGCGCTGCTGATAAGCTTTATAATTGGAATAACGGCGCTGCTGCCCGTTGTTGGCGCAATAATCGGAACTGTTCCGTGCGCATTTCTGCTTTTTCTTGTCAAACCGATATCTGCCGTGTGGTTTGTTGTGTTCATAATTATACTGCAGCAGCTTGAAAACAACCTTATTTATCCTAAAGTTGTAGGCAAAAGCATGGGACTTCCGCCGCTGCCTGTTTTGCTTGCGATCCTTATCGGAGCAAAGCTCGGCGGATGTGTGGGAATACTTTTAGCTGTTCCGATAACATCGGTGCTTTATGGCATAATCAAAGAAAAGCTGGACTAATACTAATACTAATCCCTCATTAAAGTGTAGACAAAAAATCTGCGCAAAATCCATATAAAGCTGTTTCCAACAGCTACGAGATTTTGCTTGATTTTTTGTACACTTTATAATCGGGGATTAGTATAATTTCAAACCAACCGTAAGACTAAATACTCGGATATAATAATCCAATTCTGCGTCAAACTCCTATGCAATGATATTGCATTGAAGGGCATAAAGCCTTCCTTCGGTCGCTCTCCAAGGTAAACAAGTTTACCTAACTTGGATTATTCTATCTCTCGTCTTTTTCTATAGAACGGTTTGGAATTAGTATAATAATAAACGCTGTACAATGTATCATCGCATCGTACAGCGTTTTATGCTTTAAGCTTTATTTTTATTGCAGTTGACAATATATATTCCAAGGCATACAAGAATTAGAGCAGCTATGCTTTTTAAGCCGAACGCTTCCGATTCCCCGAGCAGGAATGCCGAAAGAACAAAACCGAAAACAGGATTCATAAATCCATAGACGGCGATCTTTGAAACGGGATAATACTTTAGAAGCGATGCCCAAAGCGAGTATGCGACAGCCGAAAGCGATGCAAGATAAATCAGCAGCAGTACAGACCTCATATCAAATCCGTTTATCCTTCCGCCAAGTGCTGATCCGAGTATCGACATTACGATGCCGCCGAGCAGGAACTGCCATGCACTCATCATCATTGGGTTTTCCTCGTTTGACCAATGCTTCATGAGCACCGAAGAAAAGGCATAAGCGACGGTTGAAATAAGTATGAAGCCTTCGCCTTTGAGCGTTATTCCTCCGACAAGATCACCCTTGCTGACGTTGATTATCACAACCCCTGCGAAGCCGATGATGCTTCCGATAATCTTTGCCGCTGTGAATTTTTCCATTCTGAAAAAAAGGCAGGAAACGATCAGCGCAACAAAAACATTCATCGCTTCAATGACCGAAGCCTTAACGCCCGATGTGTTGGAAAGACCAATGTAGAAGAAAAGGTACTGCAGTATCGTCTGGAACATACTCAAAGAGAATACTCTCGGCAGGCTTTTCACCGTCGGGCGCAGGAATTTTCCGCTTATAAGGCTCGTAATGATTATTGCGATCAAGCCTGCAAGCGTGAATCGCAGACCTGCATAAAGTATCTCCGCAGGAATGTCGCTTGAAGATATGTTAAGCCATGAGAACCCGATCTTGACGAGCGGAAAAGCGCTTCCCCATAAAAGGCAGCAAAGCATTGCAGACGGCAGCACTGTTTTCGGGTTTTCAAGTAAGCTTTTTTTGTTTTCCATTTATAACGGACAGCTCCTATTTACCACGGCTTTACAGCGCCTACAATGTCGGTGATGCTGTTAAGTCGATTGTCCTCGACATATTTTTCAAGACCGTCAATGATCTTGACAGCAGCAAGAGGATCGTTGAAGAGCGCAGCGCCGACCTGAACTGTCGAAGCACCTGCCATCATCATTTCAACAGCGTCCTCCCAGGTGGAGATACCGCCCATTCCGCAGACGGGTATCTTGACAGCGTTTGCGACCTGCCAAACCATTCTTACCGCAACAGGGAATACCGCAGGACCCGAAAGTCCGCCTACATTGTTATGAAGTATTGGCCGCTTTGTGCGGATATCTATTCTCATTCCGAGAAGCGTGTTGATGAGCGATACTGCATCGGCTCCCTCGGCTTCAACAGCTTTTGCGATCTCTGCAATATTTGTAACGTTTGGGGAAAGCTTTATCATTATCGGCTTTTTAGTTGCGGCACGGACGATCTTTGTGATCTGTGCGGCGCCCTCGCAGCTAACACCGAATGCTGCGCCGCCTGCCTTAACGTTCGGGCAGGAAATGTTTACTTCGATCATCGGAACATCGGTCTGATCGAGCTTTTCGGCAACTTCACGGTAGCCGTCAGCGGTCGAGCCAGCCATATTTGCGATGATGACAGTATCCTTTTTCATAAGGTAGGGGAGTTCGTGAGCAATGAAATGGTCAACTCCGGGGTTCTGCAGACCAACACTGTTGAGCATTCCCGACGGAGTTTCTGCGATCCTCGGCGGAAGATTACCTGTGCGGAGCTTTTCGGTAGTACCCTTTACGCTGATACCTCCGAGCTTTGAAAGGTCAAAGAATTCTTCGTATTCCTTTCCGTAGCCGAATGTTCCCGACGCCGGGATGACGGGGTTCTTGAAATCAACACCTGCGAAATTTACAGCTAATTTATTCATCGAAATTTACCTCCTCGCCGTCAAATACGGGGCCGTCCTTGCAGACGTGAGAATAGAATTCTTCACCGTCACGGATAGTTCTGCAAACGCAAACAAGACAAGCGCCGATTCCGCAGCCCATTCTTTCTTCAAGCGAAACCTGTGACTTTATTCCGTTTGCTTTTGCGATCTCAACTATCTTTTTGAGCATTATCGAAGGACCGCAGGCATAGATAACATCGGGTTTTTCCTTTTCTATCTCTTCTTTGAGAGCGTCGGTGACAAAGCCCTTTCTTCCTGCCGAACCGTCATCTGTGCAGAGGATAGTCTGTGCGCCCGTTTTTGCAAAATCATCCTGCAGGATAACAGCTGAAGCATTTCTGAAACCACTTATGACCCTTGCGTTTTCGCCGAAATGTTCAGCGATCGGGACCATAGGAGGATTGCCGATACCGCCGCCGATGATAACAGCCTTTTTATAGCCGTCAAGCTTGAAGCCGTTTCCGCCGAGCGGTGCGATAATGTCGATAAGTTCGCCTTCCGACAGCTGTGAAAGCTCCTTTGTTCCTTTTCCGCGAACTTCAAAGACAATGCGGAGCGTACCCTTTTTCTTATCAATGCCGCAGATCGAAATAGGACGGCGGAGCATAAAGCCATCGACCTTTATGTTCACGAACTGACCTGCCTGTGCTGCTTCGGCAACATCGGGGCAGAGTATCGTCATATCATATATTTCTTTTGCAAGTGCTGTTTTTGAAATGATCGGGTAACAGCCTTGTGTGTATTTCATAAAATGACCTCCTTAAAGTAGTTTTCCTCAATTTGAAAACGCAGCAACAGAGCTTATTTAATGACGTTTTACCTTCGGCTCTATGCTTTTGGCGTAGTATTCTTCTGTGTCAGGGAGAATGAGATCTTCGGTCGAAAGATCATCCATTGCGTTTTCCTTTACGCTGATGTACTGCTTATTATCCGTTTCAAGCTTGTTCTGTTCAAGCCATTTTTCCGCCGAAACTGCCGATACCTGAATATTTGCTATAACTCCGGGCTGTTCCTCATCGGCAGTTATATCAAGCATTTCCATTCGTCTTTCTTCGGTCTCAATTCTTGGCTTTTCCTTCTGTTCAGGGTTTTCTTCAAGCCATTTTTCACGCATTTTCGCATAATGCGAACGGCGAAAGTAGAATATTGCAAGATTGAACGTCGGGAAACCTTCCTGCGTTACGAGATAGTCAAGCTCTTTCAGTCCTCTTACAGTCAGATCATTCACCCAGAAGCCTGCAAGGGAATATGCAATGAGCAAAACCGCCGAAAAACCGTTCATATCATCAAAAACCCCGAATCCTGCGAGAATTCCGAGCACAAGGTACAAAGGATAGATGACAGCCATGATCTTCGGGGCAAATTTCTTATGAAATGTATTTCCGATAAGTGAAAAAATGAATGTCAGTAATGCAAGAGGAAGGGCGATAAGCCAGCCGCTTGTGTCATAAGCGGTGCTTGAAATGGTTTTGCCTGTATCTGTGATTGTTTTATTGATAGTATCAAGGATATTGGAAGCGACCGAGGTCGTAATGACGGAAGATACCTTATAAAGAACAGTCAGGAACGATAAATACATCATCGCAGCGCTGCTTATCAGTCCGTAGATAAGGGAGATCTTGAAGCCGCGCAGCGCAACACGCATACGCTCACCATTGATGTTAAAATTCTGATCTCTTAAAAAGGTTGAGTCAAGTTTTTCATCCCAGCTCATATTTTCCTCCCGATTTTTGTCAGTTTTTGTTCAGAAGTTGTTTTTATTCTAATACTAATCCCTCATTAAAGTGTAGAAAAAAATCTGAGCAAAATCCATATAAAGCTGTTTCCAACAGCTGCGAGATTTTGCCCCATTTTTTGTACACTTTATAATCGGGGATTAGTATAAACGAGCCTGTCCTTTTTAATTCGGGCAGGCTTCGTTTATTATTATGCGTTTGGGTCAGATCTTTGTGATATCGACCATTTCTATGTCGTCAATGTCCTTGCCCATTGCAAGAATGTCGGCAACAGCGTTTGCTGTGTCTATTGCAGTAAGGCAGCAGATTGAACGTTCAACCGTCTTACGGCGGATCTTAACGCTGTCGAGAGCAGGAAGTCTGCCCTTTGCGGATGTCGAGATAACGTAGTCGATCTTTCCGCTGTCGAGGAGATCCATAACGTTCGGACCCTCTTCGGAAACCTTGCGGACAACGTTTGCTGCAATCATGTTCTTATTGAGTATTGAAGCAGTTCCGCTTGTTGCATAGATCGTGAAGCCGAGTCGCTCAAACTTTTCGGCAACGTAGAGAATTTCCTGCTTATCGGTATCACGAACGGTAATAAGAACACCGCCGCCTGTCTTCTTTGAAAGGTCATAGCCTGCGCCGACAAGTCCCTTGTAAAGTGCGTCTTCAAAGTTGTGTGCGATACCAAGACATTCACCTGTGGACTTCATCTCGGGTCCGAGTGCAGTATCAACATCGTGGAGCTTTGCAAAGCTGAAAACAGGAACCTTTACAGCGATGTATTCAGCTTCCTTGTAAAGACCGCTTTCGTAACCCTGCTGCTTTAGGCTTTCGCCGAGCATTATCTTTGTTGCAATATCGACCATAGGAACGCCTGTTACCTTTGAGATATAAGGAACGGTTCTGGACGAACGAGGATTTACTTCGATAACGTAAACTTCATTATTGTAAACAACGTACTGAATGTTTACAAGACCAACGACCTTAAGCTCAAATGCAAGCTTTCTTGTGTAGTCAATGATAGTTTCACGGATCTTCTTTGTGAGCGTCATTGCAGGGTAAACGGATATAGAGTCGCCCGAGTGGATACCTGCACGTTCGATATGCTCCATGATACCCGGGATAAGGTAGTCTGTACCGTCGCAGATAGCGTCAACTTCTACTTCCTTACCCATCATATACTTATCAATGAGTACAGGGTTTTCAAGTCCGCCTCTTGTGATAATAGCCATATATTCGATGATATCCTGGTCGGAGTGTGCGATGATCATGTTCTGACCGCCGAGAACGTAGGACGGACGCATAAGAACAGGGTAACCGAGGTTTTCGGCAGCTGCAAGAGCTTCGTCAACGTTCATGACGGTATGACCTGCAGGACGGGGAATTCCGCACTTGTTGAGAAGTTCGTCAAAACGCTCTCTGTCTTCTGCTGCGTCAATGCTGTCAGCAGATGTACCGAGAATGTTCACGCCCATTTCTTTGAGGTATTTGGTAAGCTTGATAGCAGTCTGACCGCCGAACTGAACAACTACGCCGTCAGGCTTTTCGGTTGCGATAAGTGAAGCAACGTCTTCCTTTGTGAGCGGATCGAAGTAAAGTCTGTCACCTGTGTCAAAGTCCGTGGAAACAGTTTCCGGGTTGTTGTTGCAGATAACAGCTTCATAACCCATTTCTTTGAGCGCCCATACGCAGTGAACGGAGCAGTAGTCGAATTCGATACCCTGACCGATTCTGATAGGACCCGAGCCGAAAACGATGATCTTTTTCTTGTCGGACTTCTTTCTTTCAAGAAACTGGAGAGCTTCGTTCTCTTCGTCATAGGTTGAGTAGAAGTAAGGAGTTTCAGCCTTGAATTCACCTGCGCAGGTGTCAACCATCTTGTAAACGAAGTCACGGTGCTTCGGACATTTCTGACCGCTCATGCGCTCGATAGTGCTGTCGAGATAGCCGTAACGCTTTGCAAGATCATATTTTTCTTCGGTAAGTGTGCCTTCTGCAAGATATTTTTCAAGCTCGACAAGGTTATTGAGTTTGGAAATGAACCAGTTGTCGATCTTTGTTATCTCGTTGATCCTTTCAACCGAAATACCGCGTTTGAGGGCTTCAAATACTACAAATGAACGTTCATCGTCAACATTGTAAAGAAGCTTTTCGATCTCGTCGGTTGGAAGCTCTGCAAGCTTCTTGAGGTTCATGCTGTCCATGCCGAGTTCGATCGAACGGACAGCCTTCATCATAGCCTGCTCGAACGAAGTGCCGATAGACATTACTTCGCCCGTTGCCATCATCTGTGTTCCGAGAGTTCTCTTTGCATAAACAAACTTGTCGAAAGGCCACTTCGGGAATTTTACAACTACATAGTCGATCGCAGGTTCAAAGCAGGCATAAGTCTTGCCTGTAACTGCATTGATGATCTCGTCAAGAGTATATCCGATAGCGATCTTTGAAGCAACCTTTGCGATAGGATAACCTGTTGCCTTTGAAGCAAGAGCGGAAGAACGTGATACTCTTGGGTTTACTTCGATAACAGCGTATTCAAAGGAATTCGGGTGAAGTGCAAACTGGCAGTTGCATCCGCCTTCAACTTTAAGTTCGGAAACGATGTTTATTGCTGCAGAACGGAGCATCTGGTATTCGTGGTTTGAAAGAGTTACAGCAGGAGCGATAACGATCGAGTCGCCTGTGTGTACACCGACAGGGTCAAAGTTTTCCATTGAGCAGACTGTAATGGTGTTGTCCTTGCTGTCACGAATAACTTCAAACTCGATCTCTTTCCAACCCGAGATACATTTTTCAACAAGTATCTGATGGATAGGGGAAAGACGAAGTCCGTTAGTTGCAATATCGCGAAGCTCTTCTTCATTGTTTGCGATACCGCCGCCTGTGCCGCCGAGTGTGAATGCTGGACGGATGATTACAGGGTAGCCGATCTCGTTCTTTACGAAATCAACAGCGTCTTCAAGGTCTTCAACGACCTTTGAAGGGATGCAAGGCTCACCGATCTTTTCCATTGTGTCCTTGAATGCCTGTCTGTCTTCAGCCTTGTGGATAGTGTCGGGATCAGCGCCGAGAAGCTTAACACCGTGAGCTTCGAGGAAGCCTTCCTCTGCAAGCTGCATTGAAAGGGTAAGTCCTGTCTGACCGCCGAGTGTTGAAAGAAGGCTGTCCGGCTTTTCTATCTCAATGATCTCTTTTACAACATCAAGTGTGAGAGGTTCGATATAAACCTTGTCTGCCATTGCCTTATCGGTCATAATTGTAGCAGGGTTTGAGTTGATGAGTACAACTTCAAGACCTTCCTGCTTAAGAGCACGGCAAGCCTGTGTTCCTGCATAGTCGAATTCGGCAGCCTGTCCGATCACGATAGGACCTGAACCGATAACGAGGACCTTTTTAATATCTTTACGAAGCGGCATTTTACTTGTCCTCCTTGTTTTTCTTGATTAAGTCGATGAATTTATCGAAAAGATAGGATGTATCGAGAGGGCCTCCGCAAGCTTCGGGGTGGAACTGGACCGTGAAGCAGGGGAATTTGGAATAACGGATACCTTCACAGGTTCTGTCGTTTGCATTAACGTGTGAAACAACACCTGCTTCGGAAGGAACACTGTCGTTGATAACAGCGTAACCGTGGTTCTGGGAGGTTACGAAAGTTCTGTCTATTTCAAGGTCGATAACAGGCTGGTTCGCACCTCTGTGACCGTATTTGAGCTTTTCTGTCTTTGCGCCGTTTGCAAGAGCCATGAGCTGATGACCAAGGCAGATACCAAAGATCGGGATGTTTGAAGTCGTGAGCTTTTTGAGTTCAGCGATGACCTCCGTGTTTTCGGCAGGATCTCCGGGGCCGTTTGAAAGCATGATTCCGTCGGGGTTCATAGCAACAACTTCTTCTGCTTTTGTAGAAGCCGGAACGACCGTAACGTTGCAGCCAAGCTTTATAAGCTGACGGCGGATGTTGCGCTTATATCCGAAATCATAAAGAACGACATTGTAAAGTGCGTCCTCGCTTTTATATTCTTTCTTTTCGGGGATCGTAACAGTCTTTACTGCATCGACGATCTTGTATTCGGAGATCTTTTTAAGAAATTCATCCTTTTTCTCATAGATGTTTTCCGTTGTGATGACGCCGTTCATAACACCATGGTCGCGGATGATTCTGGTGAGTGAACGGGTGTCGATGGAGTGGATACCGATAACGTTATTTTTTACAAGAAACTCGTTGATATCACCTTCCATACGGAAATTTGAAGGCGTGTTGCACCATTCTCTTACGATATATCCTTTAACGTACGACTTGTCGGATTCGCCGTCAGTGCTGTTTACGCCATAGTTTCCTATGAGCGGAAAAGTCTGCGTAACGATCTGACCGAGGTAGCTCGGATCTGTGAGAGTTTCCTGATAAGCAGTCATGCTTGTTGTAAAAACGATCTCACCGAAGGAAGTGCCCTTTGCTCCGAAAGAAACGCCATCGAAGATCTTGCCGTTTTCAAGCATAATGTACGCTTTATCGCCTGTGTTGAATAAAGACATTTTATTTCCTCCCGATTTATTTAATTTTACTTTTTGAGTGCAGTAACAAATGAGGTGATGTCCTCTCTCATGCGGATACATTCTCTTCTTGCAGCCTTTGCAAAGTCCTTCTCGTCGCAGCCTTCCTTCTTGTAAGCAGTCATGACCGCTCTTGAAGAGTTTACGATAGCACCAAGACCCTTTTCGTCAAATGCCTTTGCAACGCCTTCGGCACCTCCGCCCTGTGCGCCGTAGCCGGGAACGAGGAAGAATGTGTGGGGGAGCTTTGCTCTCATTTCAGCAAGCTGCTCGGGATATGTTGCGCCGACAACAGCGCCGACAGCGGAGTAGCCGTACTTGCCGATCGTGTCCTTGCCCCATTCTTCGCACATTTCACCCATAGTGTTGTATATGGTCTTGCCGTCGTCAAGAATTCTGTCCTGGAGCTCGCCCGAGGACTTATTTGAAGTCTTGACAAGAACAAAGATACCCTTGTCATTCTCTGCGCATACCTTTGTGAGAGGTGCAATGCCGTCCGTTCCGAGATAACCGTTTACCGTAAGCGCGTCAGCTCCGAAGCCTTCAAAGGAAACTCCGTCCACCTCTGTGCTTCCGAGGTAAGCGTTCGTATAAGCTTCCATTGTTGCGCCGATATCGTTTCTCTTTCCGTCTACCATGACAAACATACCTTTGTTTTTGGCATATTCAATTGTCTTGTAAAGAGTTTTAACACCCTGCCAGCCGTACATCTCATAGTAAGCTGCCTGCGGCTTGATAGCAGGAACAATGTCATAGATCTCATCAATGATAGCTTTGTTAAATTCAAGTATTGCCTTTGCAGCACCCTTGAGATCTGTTCCTTTATCCTCAAAAGCCTTTTTCTTTATGAATTCGGGAACATAATCAAGCTTCGGGTCAAGTCCTACAACCGTAGGATTCCCTGTTTCAATGATCTTTGCGATAAGTCTGTCAAATGACATTTTCAACACTCCTTTTTATCTTTCAAAGCGGATGATTCCGTCTGTAACGGTCATAAGGTTCTGTCCCTTGAATTTTTCACCCTTGAAGACCGTGTTATGCGATCTTGAGTGAAGCTTTTCAGGCTCAACTACCCATTCTTTTTCCGTATCAACGAGGATAACATCGGCCTTTGCGCCTTTTTCTATCTTGACAACAGGCAAACCGAGCAGCTTTCTCGGTTCTGCAGACATCATTTCGGATATTCTGGTAAGTGTGAGCTTTCCCGTGTGGTAGAAATGCGTCAGCATAGCCGCAAGCGATGTTTCAAGACCGACAACCCCGTTCGGAGCTTTGGCAAAATCAGCCTTTTCTTCCGCTGTATGCGGTGCATGGTCGGTAACGATGCAGTCTATTGTTCCGTCAAGGATAGCTTTCTCAACAGCCGCACGGTCAGCTTCCGTTCGCAGCGGAGGATTCATTCTGTAGTCAGCGTCAAGCAAGCGTATCTTTTCATCCGTGTACATAAAGTAGTGCGGACAGGTTTCGCAGGTAACTTTAACGCCTCTTGCCTTTGCTTCACGGATAAAGTCAAGACTTCCGACCGTTGAAACGTGGCAGATATGGATCCTTGCTTCAACGCTCATTGCAAGTGCGATCTCACGGGCGGTAATGCTGTCTTCGGACGCGCGGTTCATTCCCTTTAAGTCGAGCTCTGCCGAAACTTCACCGTCATTTACAATTCCGCCGTTTATAATGTTAAGGTCTTCGCAGTGTGAAGCGATGAGAATACCGTTTTTGTTCGACTCGATCATAGCCTGACGGAGCAGTTCTGCGTTTTCCACGGGACGGCCGTCGTCGGAAATGATCCTTACGCCGATAGAAGAGTGATCGTACAGTTCCTTGCCAAGCATACCTTTTGTGACGCATCCTGCAGGGTAGACCGAAACACCCGTAGGTTCAGATTTTTTCACGATGTAATCGACGATTTCCTTGCTGTCAGTTGCGGGTTTTGTATTCGGCATACAAACAACTCCCGAAACACCGCCTGCAAGAGCAGCCGCACAGCCTGTCAGAACATCTTCCTTGTGCGTGAATCCGGGGTCACGGAAATGAACGTGCATATCGAAAAGCGACGGCATAACAACAAGCCTTCCGTTTCCGTCAATGACTCTGTCAGCAGCTTCGGAAACAGCTCCGACCTCTGCGATAACATCATTCTTTATAAGAACATCTCCGATAGTGTCTGTTTCTGCGTCAACTATTCTTACATTTTTAAACAGTATGCTCAAGCGTTTTCCTCCTTAAACCTCTTTGAAAATAACGACCTTTCCGTCCTTGCCGTCAAAGAAGACCTTTACGGATTCATCACGGGAGGTCGGAACATTCTTTCCTACATAGTCGGGGCGTATGGGGAGCTCTCTGTGACCTCTGTCGATGAGAACAGCAAGCTGTATCGACTGCGGTCTGCCTCTTTTCATAAGAGCGTCTATCGCAGCACGGGCGCTTCGTCCCGTAAAAATAACATCGTCAACAAGGATTATCTTTTTGCCTGTTACGTCAAAATCAATCACAGTTTTGTCGCAGTCGGGAGCGTGACGTTCATCATCACGGCAGGAGGTTATATCGAGTGCGCCGACCTTTACAGACGTTCCTTCAAGCTCGTTGATCTTTGCAGCAATTCTTGAAGCAATGTTCAGACCGCCCGACATAATAGCAATGATGCAGATATCTTCCGATCCTTTATTTCTTTCCAGAATTTCATAAGAAATACGCGAAAGCGCACGAATTATAGATGAGCCGTCAAGAATGACTGCTTTTTCCTGTCTTTCCTTGTCCATATCCTGCACCTCGCAAAATTATACTATAGCAATCCACAAAAATATCCTGACAAGTTCGGCGATTCAAAGCTTGAATAGTGTCGTCACTCACCCTTGACAGGCGGCAAGCCTGCCTGC
>JBJFFR010000057.1:0-19565 GCA_051891935.1 Oscillospiraceae bacterium | reverse complement strand
GGTAAACAAGTTTACCTAACTTGGATTATTCTATCTGTCGTCTTTGTCTATAGAACGATTTGATATTAGTATAAAGTGTAGACAAAAAATCTGCGCAAAATCCATATAAAGCTGTTTTCAACAGCTACAAGATTTTGCCCCATTTTTTGTACACTTTATAATCGGGGATTAGTATAATTCTATTACAGCATAAAAAAATCACCGCTGTTCCGATCGAACAACGGTGATTTTTGTATTTAGTGGAAAAACCTAATTTTAGCCGAAATCGTATGCAAGAACATACTCAATAGCTTTTAACTGCGCATCGGTGAGAATGTTATCCGTGTCGGCTGCCGTGAAGCTGTTTACAAAGTCGATAACAAGCTGAATGTTGCTTGACTTCATAATGTCAACGAGAGCTGCCGTAACTTCATCGAGAGTATATTCCAATGTCCTTGCCTTGCCTGTTTCCGTTATGGTATAGCTTACAATGACCTTGCTTGATGTGACCTCAACATTGGTAATAGTCACAGAAACGGTTTCTTCGCCGATATATTCGCCGCAAACCGAGCAATTGTAGCTGATAGTGATACTATTCGCTGTGAGAGATGCTTTATTTACAATGCCTTCATCTTTAGAGTGTCCGGATTTAGGGAATGTTACTTCTTCAAGAGTAACTTCCTTTTCTGCATTTTTGTCTGCAAAGAGCTTTCCGCAGACATCGCACTTGTAATGTTCAATGTTGCCGTCCTCTGTGCAGGTCGCAGGCTTCTCATCTACGAGAGAAAGCTTATGAGCCGCAGTGATAGTTACTTCTTTAAGAGTAACTTCCGTTTCTGCCTTATCATCTGCAAACAGCTTTCCACAGACATCGCACTTGTAATGCTTGATGTTGCCGTCCTCGGTGCAGGTAGCATCCTTTGCTTCTACGGGAGAAAGCTTATGAGCCGCAGTGATAGTTACTTCTTTAAGAGTAACTTCCGTTTCTGCCTTATCGTCTGCGAACAGCTTTCCGCAGACATCGCACTTGTAATGTTCGATGTTGCCGTCCTCGGTGCAGGTCGCAGCCTTCTCATTTACGGGATAAAGCTTATGCTCTGCATAAACCGGCTTTTCCTCTGTATTTGAATAGGAATAAGTCGGGTCGCCCGGTTCACCTGCACAGCCTTTATAGGTTTCATTCCGATAAACCTTTACGCCGCCGAAAACGGGGTAATTCTCTGTGCCTATCGTCTGTCCCCATACAGCTTCTTCCTGCTCGCCCTGCAAGAGGAAAGCAACCTCGCCGCTTGCGAATTTATCTGCGGTTTTATCAAAACGATCGCTGTCAATTTCGGAATCTGCAAGGTAATAGCAGCTTCCTACCTCTCCGTTGCCCATATGTCCGTACAGCTCGCCGACATTGATCGATCCTTCTGCTGCGCTGATACTGCCGATATTATAGGAATGTCCGAGCGAAGCGCCTTCCGCCTCTCCGCACAGACCGCCGACATAATCGGTTCCGCTTACTGCACCTGTGTTATAGCAGTTTTCAAGCGTTTTATCGTTTGCACCGCAAATGCCGCCGACATTGCTGCCTGTACCGTTTACATCACCGGTGTTATAGCATTTTTGTATAGCGCTGTTATAGCTTTGTCCGCAAATACCGCCGACCATTGTCGAGCCGTTTACCTTGCCTGTGTTATAGCAGCTTTCGATCGTACCGCTTAATAAATCACTGCCGTTTGAGCCGCAAACACCGCCGACAAAGCTTTTTCCATTGAAGTATGAATCAACAACGCCGACATTTTTTATTGTTCCGCAGCTGTAGCCGAACAAGCCGACAAAGCTTGCGTCGCTGTCATTGAAATACAATCCGCTTATCGTATTGCCGTTGCCGTCAAATGTGCCGGTGTATTTGTTGGTGATATATCCGATAGGCGTCCAGCTTTTGAAGCTGCCGCTGTTCAAGGTACCGTCAGAGTTTAATACGCTGTCATTTACGGTAATAGATGCCGTGAGGATTGCGTTTGCAGAAGCATCTCCGTCATTTACCTGCTGTGCAAACCAGAAAAGCTGATCTGCGTTTGTGATCTCGTAATAGCCTTTTTCGTTCTTGTTCGGTTTCTTAAATCCGCAGATCGTGCAGGTATTATTGCTGTCGTAATAATGTGTGTGGCTGCCGATCATTGACAGACAGTCATCGGCAACGGCAGCAATGGGATAACCGCCGATAGTTTCGGGAAGGTCAACGGAAGTCTGACCGGTTCCCAAGGTTATTTCGGTTATCGTAATATTGTTGTCGGAAACGGTGTATTTTACCTGTGCTGCCGTTTCGGGAATGGCATCATTTCCAATATCAGAAAGACTTTCGGGCAAGAATATGCTTTCAAGGCTTGTGCAATTGTAAAAAGCCATGCCAGAAATGCAATCAACACGGCTCGGGATAGCTATGCTTGTAAGTTTTGTACAGTCTTGAAAAGCCTGTGTTCCAATGGAAGTAACGCTGTCAGGGATAGTTATGCTTGTAAGGCTTGAACAGCTTTCAAAAGCGCTTTCTCCAATGGAATTAACGCTGTCCGGGATAGTTATGCTTGTAAGGCTTGAACATTCGTAAAAAGCAAGATCTCCAATGGAATTAACGCTGTCCGGGATAGTTATGCTTGTAAGGCTTGAACATTCGTAAAAAGCAAGATCTCCAATGGAATTAACGCTGTCCGGGATAGTTATGCTTGTAAGGCTTGTGCATTTGTAAAAAGTACGATATCCAATGGAATTAACGCTGTCCGGGATAGTTATGCTTGTAAGGCTTGAACAGCTTTCAAAAGCGCTTTCTCCAATGGAAGTAACACTGTCCGGGATAGTTATGCTTTCAAGGCTTGAACAGCTTTCAAAAGCTTGATCTCCAATGGAAGTAACACTGTTCGGGATAGTTATGCTTGAAAGGCTTGTACAGCCTATAAAAGTGCCGTATCCAATGGAAGTTACACTGTTCGGGATAGTTATGCTTTTAAGACCTGTACAGCCTTCAAAAGCACTATATCCAATGGAAGTTACACTGTTCGGGATAGTTATGCTTTTAAGACCTGTACAGCCTTCAAAAGCACTATCTCCAATGGAATCAACGCTGCCCGGGATAGTTATGCTTGCAAGGCCTGTGCAGTTTTTAAAAGTATCATTTTCAATGGAATCAATGCTGTCCGGAATAGCTATGCTTTCAAGTTTTTCACAGCCTTCAAAAGCGCCTCCTCCAATGGAAGCAACACTGCCGGGGATAGTTATATCCGAAAGGCTTGTACAGTTGTTAAAAGCCCTATCTCCAATGGAAGTAACACTGTTCGGGATAGTTATATCCGAAAGGCTTGTACAGCCTTTAAAAGTTTCAACTCCGGTGGAAGTAACACCGTCCGAGATAGTTACCTCTGAAAGACTTGTACAGCCTATAAAAGTGCCGTATCCAATGGAAGTAACGCTGCCCGGGATAGTTACGCTTTTAAGACTTTTACAGCCGTAAAAAGCATTAACTCCAATAGAAGTAACGCTTTCCGGGATAGATATGCTTTCAAATCCTATACAGCCGAAAAAAGCATTATCTCCAATGGAAGAAACACTGCTCGGGATAGCATAGGAAGTATCGCTCTTATTGGCAGGATACAGGATCAATGTGGTTTTATCCTTATTGAACAATACACCGCTTTCTGAGGAATAGTTGGAGTTATTTTCATCAACTGTTATGCTTTCAAGGCTTGTACAGTTGTTAAAAGCATCAATTGCAATAGAAGTAACACTGCCCGGGATATTAATGCTTGTCAGACTTTTACATCCCCAAAAAGTTTGAATTCCAATGGAAGTTAACTTCGGGCTTTCTCCGAATGAAACACTTGAAAGACTTGAACATCCCGAAAAAGCTTGATTTCCAATGGAATTAACGCTGTCCGGGATAGTTATGCTTGAAAGGCTTGTACAGTCATCAAAAGCACTTTCTCCAATAGAAGTTACACTGTCCGGGATAGTTATGCTTGAAAGGCTTGTACACCTCTGAAAAGCACCTTGTCCAATAGAAGTGACGCTTCCCATATCCACGCTTGTAATATTACTGCAATTGTAAAAAGCATAATTTCCTATGGAAGTAACTTTATCCCCGATAACTACGGATTTAATGTTATCTTTATATTTAGCCCAAGGGATTTTTCCTTGATAGTAATCTGACTGCGTCCAATTTTTCATTGACCCGCCGCTGCCCGAACCGGTGTACGAAATGGTCAGCGTGCCTGCATCATCAAGCTCCCATTTAATTAAATTTGACATTGTGCCCGATGCAACTTGCTCCGCACTCGCCACAATAGCATTGCCGAAGCTTATCCCCATTATTTCCGTTCCCGAAGGGAAGGTAAACGCCGCCGCCAGCAGCAGAGCCGCAGCTGCAGCTGTTGCCTGCCTTATTCTTCTTTTGTTTTTTTCCTTGCTCAAATTGATCATTCCTTTCAGATCATATAATTTTGAAATTCTTCCTTAACTGTTTGTACTTTGTGGTTTTTTGTTAAAATATCAAACAAGCTGTTTGGTTTTACATATATTATTATATTGCATTATTCTTTATTTGTCAATATTTATTTAACCTTATTATCAAAAAAATTACCGTTCGTCCGAAGTCTGCTCCGCCTTTGCTGCGAATTTTACCATAAAATACATTGCCGCAGCTGCGATAACGATACCAAAGGCACTTCCGATGTTTATGACAATATTGTAATGCTCTTTATTAACGAACGTCATAGCGACGGGCAGAAACGTCATTATCACATAGACTAAAATGCACAGCTTCAAGTCCCCGAATTTATATCTGATAAACATAAGGCTCGCACTGAACAGAAGCATATAGCATATTGAAAATTCATCATGTCCCAATGTGAGTGTGACGATGGCTGCAGCGGCTCCCACCCATACGGGAAAGTGTTTCTCAAAGGTTTTTACCGTCAGTCCTCCGAAAACAAGACCCTCCGAAAAAGCTCCCGTCAGGAATGCGATAAAGGTGAGCACTGCCAGACCGCCCGTAAACTCTTTTGAAGACATCGGATCTTCCATTCCCGTGATCTGTACAAAAAACGACTCCGCAAATTTGAAAACGAAAAATGCGCCAATGGAAAAAAGCACAGTAAAAATGTACACCCGTCCGTTTTGTTTTACGGGGGAGATATCTTTAAAGCTGAATTTATGTATTTTCATCTCTGTGAAAGCGGCAAACAAGCATATCAGATTTACTGCGATATTGATAATCTGCTTGCTTTTTTCGGTGATCGTATCGTGAAATGCCGAGCTTGAGATCATTTCAGCAGCAAGCGTAATGCTAAAGCCTATACTTCCGATAAGAACCTGTACTGCAAAATATACAATGACCGGTGTCATCGCTTTGAAAAAACTTCCTGTTTTCTTCAATATATTCATTTTTCCCTCCAACATAGTATGAAAAATCACCAAAGCTTAAAGCATTTCAACAACGTGTCCGTCTTCAAGGAATACAGTCCTTGTACCGTATGAAGCACATTCGGAGGAATGTGTTACCTGCAGGATAGTGATACCCTTTTCCTTGTTGATCTTTGAGAAAAGCTGCATTATTTCCGCAGTCATGTGTGTGTCAAGGTTGCCTGTAGGCTCGTCGGCAAGAAGCAGCTCTGGCTCTCCCATTATCGCTCTGGCAATAGCAACTCTCTGCTGCTGACCTCCCGAAAGCTGTGAGGGCATAGCCTTGCACTTGTCGGTAAGACCGGTCAGTTCAAGTATTTCGTCAAGTCGGTCTTTAAGCTCTGCACGTTTTTTGCCTCGCACGTTGAGAGGGAGCATTATGTTGTCGGCTACCGAAAGATTCTGCACAAGATTGTAGAACTGAAAGATAAATCCGATCTTCTCCAGACGAAGCTTTGAAAGCTGTTTTTCCTTCATACCCGAGATACTTTCGCCGCAAAGCTCGATCGTGCCGTCAAAATCCCTGTCAAGACCGCCGATGAGATAAAGCATGGTCGATTTTCCGCTTCCCGACGCTCCCATAAGCGATACAAATTCGCCCTTTTCAACGGAAAAGCTGAGTCCGTCAAGAACACGGGTGGCAGCGTCGCCCTTTCCGAACTGTTTTGATACATTTTTTACATCTATGATTGGCATTGTCTGTTACTCCTTTATCATTCATATTTGAGCTGTTCGGAAAGCTTCATTTTCCTCAGCGATTTGTACGGGAACAATACTGTGAATGCGAATACTATCAGCAGTATCACTGTAAGACCAAAAAGATTTGGGATATTAAACAAAAGCGGCAGCTCCGTACCGATGCTGTACATTACCGATTTGATCGGCAGCGAAAGAAGAATTCCAAGCGGCACGGAAACGATTATCGGCAGTATGCTCGAGATCAATGTTTCGACAAGCAGCATTCTTTTCAGCTTCTTTCTGTCCATTGCGACCGACAGCAGCACTGCATTTTCACGCTTTCTGCTTTCAAAGCCGATGAGCTGATTGCTTACAACACCTACAAAGGTGAGAGCAAGTCCGATAAATCCAAGCATTTTTATCATCATAGTTTCGCTGGAGTTCTCTTTTTTCATTTGTTCAATATAGGCGGCGTAAGTCTTTACCTCGTCCACCGTTCCTGCGGAATACTTGCTTATGGCTTCCACAAGCTTGTCGGCAGAACCCTCTTCGCATCGGATAAGTATGTACATCGGTATGTCGGAATTGCAGGCGATGTAATTCTCACGGCTGAGCATAACTCCCTTACCGGTCGGGTCGAAATAAACGGTGTTGATATATCCCGAAAGCTTTAGCGTCAGCTTGCGAGGGATAAAGCTTTCGCTGTTGACGTTCAGCTCAACTGTATCGCCGACGCTTATTCCCGATTCATCCGCAAAGGTCTTGCTGCAGTAGAATTCATCATTGCCTATTGTTTCGGGCATTCCCTCAATGGCTTTGAACTGTCTTTCGCCGTTGGCAGGGGAGTAGTCGTCGCCGAAAACTCCGACATTTTTCATCTCCTTGCCGTTGACTTCAATATAAGAATACGGCATATAGTAAACATTTTCTGTTGCGGTTACTCCTTCAAGATCGTCAACGTAATCGTAGAGGAAATCCTCGTTGCTCGTTCCAAGCATTACAATGTCGGTATCAAAGGTGTCGCCGGAGAAAAGTCCGTAAAGCGAATCGGAGAAAATAAAGAGCAGCATACAAACGCTTGAAGCGACGGCAATAAGGGCTCCGCTTGCGATCGTACTTTTCTTTGTGCCTGCTTCTGCAGCGGCAAGCCTTGCAACAGGCATTCCCATTTTTTCAAAGATATGTTCAAATAACCTCGCTCCATATACGGAAACATACGGGAACATCAGATAAACGCCCAAAACCAGCAGAACAAAGCAGGTGATCGAAGCGGCTGCGTTGTTCCTTATAAAAGCAAGGACGATACCGACAGCAAGAGCGCTTGTTCCGATAAAGGTCTTAACGGGAGAAAATCTGAACTCGGTATCCTTGTTAAGGAAAATGATATCACGGATAGCTGTGCGGCTTGCAGCGATTATTTCCTTTACGGTGCAGGCACTTTCGAGAGCGACCGCACCGAGAATAACTGCTATCTTCACACCTATATTCATTGTGCCGAAATCAAGTGCGTCCGTTTCGGAAACAAACAGGCCGTTGAGCATAGGTTCTCTTATAGCTTCGTAAACAATTATTCCGGGTATGCTTCCCATTAACGCATAGAGGATGTTTTCTATCATAAGGATAAAAGCTGTCATACGCTGGGAAATGCCAAGGCTGCGGAGAGTTCCGACAACTGCCATTCTCTCGTTCATTATTCTTTCGGCAACCGTTACCGTGATGATCACAACGACCAGCAGACACACCGCAAACATTGTGTAGAAAAGGCTTGATATCTGCTTTACCGCTTCGTCAACATCCTTGTTGTTCCTGATATTCAGGACTGTGGCTTCGGGATAATGCTCCTTGAGGTATTCCTCGGCGATATCGGCGTCTGCGTCATTGGTGAAGTCGATAAGCGCTTCAAGACAGGTTATCTCTCCGCCTGTGAGCCGAGCCATGCCCTCGGGGCTTATTATGCAGATATCTCTGCCGTTGATAATGCCGCCTCTTTCCACAAGCAGCTTTACGGTGAATTCCTGCTTTTCGCCGATATCATCATAAAACTCAATTGTATCTCCCACCGAGTAGCCGAGCAGCTCTGCAAGCTCCTTTGTCATGGCAGTTTCGTTTTCCGTAAGCTCCATTTCTGTCAGCAGTACGTTCATCTCATGCGCTTTTTTCAGGTCTGTGGATATTATGTTCACACTCGTCCGGACTGCAAAGCTGTACATCCGAGGGTCACGGCGGTAAAACGGCGTACCGGTGCTTGATACAAGCAGATGACGGTTTTCGGGCAGCTCGTCAAAAAGCTCCTCGTCAATGCTTGTAAGGTTTACAAACTCAATATCCGTGCTGCCGACAATGTCGCTGAAATAACTTGAAAAAAGTCTTTGTACGCTGCCTGTCATATCAAGGCAGAGTGACGCAGATATAGAGCAGAGGAATATACACAACGTCAGCAGGAAGGTCCTTCCGGGTTTCTTAAAGATATTTTTCAGAGTGTGCTTAAATATAATTCCCATATCAGTTCATTCCCTTTCCGTCACCATCTGCTTACTCTGTCCTCGGGGGCGATATACATTCCGTCACCCTCCTTGACATCGTAAAGCCTGTAATAATCACCGCAGGAGGAAACTACTGCGTTTACTCTTACTGTAGCAGGGCTGTGTACGTCATACCGCAGTCCTTCAAGGGCGACAATATCGTTTTCGAGAGAGCACCATATCGAAGCATAGCTTTCAAGAGCCTCTTTCTTTTCGGCATCGGAGGAAACCGTCAGCATAACGCACTCCATGCCGCCGAGATCGGCAAAATTTTCACCGAGAGTGTTTTTTCCGTCAATATGATAAACGTCCATTATGGTGAATTTGCTGTAATACTCCTCGGTAAGACGCATTTTTTCCTCAAAAGCAAGCCTGTCTGCTTCAGGCAGCCAGTCGGGATCGTAATTTCCGTCTGCGTCAAATGCAATACAGTTTGAATCGAATGCGTGGGACATCTCGTGAGCGATGACCGAACCGAGAGAGCCGAGATTTTTCGCCTCCGAACGTTCAATGTCAAAGAAAGGCGGAAGAGTAATGCCCATTGGTATAGTAATAGTGTTGTTTGTATCGTAGCAGGCGTTTACTGTTTGCGGAGGCATTCCCACAATATCGGAGCTGTACTTGTCACCGATGTGCGAGAGGTTTTCCCTTACCGCTTCCGCATTGATGTTTATGATCGTCTGCAGCAGATCGCCGTCGGTAAGCTTTGCTTTCTGCGGATCGTCAGCTTCATAAGACGGAGCGCCGACGAGAAATTTCAGATTGCCGAGCTTTTTCTGCAGCAGTTCCCGAGTGCCTTCGGAGATCCATTCTGCATTTCCGATAAGGTCATAATAGGAAACACGCAGCTCCTCGCACATCTTTTCCACAGCTTCAAGAACAGCTTCATCGGTGTATCTTTTTGCATAAGCTTCGCCGATAATATCGGAAAACCGGTAGTTCATCTGATCTATAATAACCTTTTCACGGCTGCCCTTCGGAACAGCGTAATACTTGTCGCGCAGATGCTTCATGCTTTCGGGGAGATAATATCCGTATCGGGATACAAAGGAAGCTTTCGCAAGATCCTTGAGGGCAGTAAGATTGTTTTCGGCAAGCACACCGTTTATCGCTTCAAGCTGTCCCTTGTCAAGAGTATAATATACATCGGGAAGCTTTTGAGCACCCATAGCTTTCATATATTCCGCAAAATCAAAGCTTGTGAAAATGTCGGACATTTCATCTGCTGTTATCGGAGTAATGTATTGAATGGGCAGGGGGTCTTTCAGCACCTCCATATCGGTGCCGAGTGCCACATCCATTACAATATTTACCATGTCTTCGGCACGTTCCTCTGTGGTTTCCGCATCAACGCCCGATGCTTTAAGAAAGCTCTCGTTAAATGCTTTTACGGCCAATGCAGAGCCGACATTCTTTGTCAGATCTTCATAGCTGTAAGAGTTATAAACATTTGAGATGCCCGACACTCGTACACCGTAGTTTTTTGCGTCCATCCTGTTCATTTCGACGGAAACTTCGATCAGGATGCCGACTCCGTAATCACGGTACAAGCCTGCGCAGATCGTCATAAAGTCGCTGATATTCTGCGCTGAATCTATCAACGAAAATACCTCGGAGAAAGTATCCTCCGAGCTTTCGCAGGTATTCTCAAACTCACTGTATTTTACATAGATATCATGAATGAGCTGCTCACAGCTTCCTGCGGGAAAAGCTTCGCCGCTTTCGCCGATCTCCTTTATCATTGACTTGACACGCTCATCAATAATATCCTGCGCCTCGTCAAAGGAACCGTTAGACGATCTTCCGAAGCCTATCTCCATAGAATCCAGCTTGTCAAGATTTATGCAGCCGTAGAAATCATCCTTAGCGGCAAGCTCTGTAACAGGCTGCTCGGCGATGCTTGTTTGACTTGCGGCATCCGTGTCCGTATTCTCTTCGGGAACGGCGGTACATCCTGCCATCAGCGACATTGCTATCACGGCAGAAAGAATAGCGTTACAACGGCAAAGTTTGGTTTTCTTTGTCAAAGCACTTCCTCCTTTGTATTAAAAAAGACAATTTGTTTCAAAATTTTTAACAACATTTTTATTATACCATTTTAAAGGAAAATGTCAATATGAGGAATCATTTTATGGAAAATATCCTGTAATATTGATGAAAACTCCCCTGCAATTCAAAGTTATCCTTTTGAATCGCAGGGGAGTTTGATGCAAACATCATCTGTTTTTGTTCTTTAACATTTCGTTGAGCCGTTCAGTCATTTCATCTGCGGCCTTTTTATTTGTCTGATAGTTTACAAATGAGGTTGCGGCGTAAATGACAGCCGATGTAAGGCACATCAGCAGTACGCCGCTGATACTGAAGGTGTACCAATCGTACAGCAGTCCGAGTATAAGAACAGAAGCCGTTATAAATACTCCGTGTATTGCTATTCTAATCGTGCCTTCCTTTGAGGACATATCCTTGTCGGGAAGTATAAGCTCTGTACCGATACCGCATATTACGCCAAGCAGAAGTATCTGCGCAAGCGTCATATATGGTATGGCTTCTTCAAAAACAGATCTGCCCTTTAATATCAGCGTAACGCCGTACCATATCATGCAGGCGATAAGTGTGCCGGTGGAAATATCCGAAATAAATCTCATAGCTCTTTTTATTCTGTGCATAATGGCCTCCCGTTACAGTCCCAGACGTTTTTTTACGTCGGGAACATACTGTCTTGATATTATCACCTTTTCGCCGTTGAGCAGCACGGCTTCAAAACGTCCTCTGACGGCAGGAGCAAAGCGCTTGACCTTTGAAAGATCGAGTATCATTGACTTTGATATCCTTATCATATCTGTACCCGAAAAGCGCTGCTCCAGCTCATATAGCTTCTGTTTAAGCTCCGCAACATCGTTTTCTCCGTATGCAAAGACCTTGTTGTCGACCGATTCGATGTAGTAAATGTCCGATGTGTCAAGCACCGATATGCTGCCGTCGGGATAATACGCCGTGAGCTTTTCCTCCGGGGAGTTTATCTGCCGTATAAGCTCGGTTATGCGGATGTCAGGCTTTCGGATGCGGATGATTATTTCCTCCTGGGCACCCTCGGCAGGCTGTTCAATTATAACTCTCATCTGCATTTCCTTTCCGCAGCGGCATTCAGCACGGCATATATCAGCATTGCAGCAAGTGCGGCAGAGCCGACTATGATGAACATTGAAGTCTGGCTCACAGCCTCTCCGCCGAATGAGATCGAGCAGTCCATAGCGTCCTTGATCCCCGTGATAACTTCGTTCGGTACACCGTCTTCGCTCATCTGTTCAAGAACCCCTCTTAAAGCGTGTACCTTGAAAAGCGAAGCGGAATATGTTGAGGGCAGGAAGGAAAGCACCTTCTGAAGACCGTCGCCGAACTGCGAGATAGGCATATATGCTCCGCAGATGAATCCGTAACCTGCGCTTACAACGGTGCCGACTGCGGATATCTGACCCTGCGTTGTGAGGAAAACATTTATCATTGATGAGAGCGCTGTGCCGAACATTACCGTAAGAACGATATCACCCGAAAGCAGCAGTACATCCGTTCCCGACATGAACCAGCCGACCGAGTTTATGTAAAGCAGACATACGCCGAATGCCGCAAAGCATACTATAAGCGATGAAACAAGCGATGCAATATAATAGCTTGCGGAAAGCACAAAATTCTTTGCGGGGGATACGAGCAGGTCGGAGGCTGTGCCGTTCACCTTGTCCTGCACCATTATCATATTGCAGCAGAATGAAACAGTCACGCAGCATACCGAAAGGAGCGACGCCATAAGCTGTGCGCCGACCGCTGCGTCGATCACTCCGTCCGTTACGGAAAAGCCTTTCGGCATGGAGCTTTCATAGCTGTTTGAATAAGTCCTTCCGAGGAATGTGACGTAAAGCACCAGCAGTATCATCGGAGTGATAAGTGAGGTGAAAAACATTCCCTTGTCCTTGAAATAAAGCTTGATATTTCTTAAAGTCATTGCGCCCAGCATAATTATTCTTCCCCTTTCTTTCCCGTTACAGCAAGGAAAACATCGTCCAGTCTGCCCTTGATTATCTCATAATCCGTGAAAACCTCCGGGTGCGATACGATAAGCTTTGTTGCCGCATTTGTATCGGGAACAGCTATCCTGAAACCCTCGGGCAGCTTTTCAAACGGCACTTCAAGCTTTTTGACGGCTTCCTCATCGTTTGTATAAAGCGTGATAAAATCACCGGTGTACTTGTTTTTCAGTTCAAGCGGAGTGCCCTGTGCAGCAATTTTTCCGCTGTCGAGAATAATAACATTGTCTGCATCGGCGGCTTCCTCCATGTAGTGAGTGGTGAGAAATACCGTCATTTTTTCGTTCTTCCGAAGCAGTTCGACCGTCTTCCAGACAGCTTTTCTTGTCTGCGGATCAAGTCCCGTTGTAGGTTCGTCAAGAATAAGGATTTTCGGCTTGTGGAATATTGCCCTGGCAATGTCGATTCGTCTGCGCTGACCGCCCGAAAGCTTGCCGACGGGACGACCAAGCAGCTCGTCAAGTTCAAGCAGCTCCGATATCTCGTCAAGACGCTTTTTAAAAGCATCTCCCGTTATCCCGTAAAGAGCCGCACGGCTTTTAAGATTGTCAAGGACGGAAAGCGGCTTATCAAGTACGGAATTCTGGAATACAACGCCAAGACAGCGCTTTATGTATTCAGCATCGTTTTCAAGAGTTTTTCCGTCAATAAGGATATCTCCCGAATCTCTTTTAAGTCTGCCGCAGATCATGGAAATTGTCGTGCTTTTTCCTGCACCGTTTACTCCGAGAAATGCGAAAAGCTGACCTTGTTCTACCGTGAAACTCAGATCGTTTACCGCCTTCACACTGCCGAAGGATTTATAAAGATGTCTGATCTCGATAATATTGTTCATGTTGTCCTCTCCCTTTTTCTGTGTTGTCTTCATTATATATCAAGCAGATGAAATTGGCAAGAGAAAAACGGCAAGCTGTATTTTTTTTCAAGTGAAATGCACGGGGAGAGGGGTATGTGTGATGAAATCGGTCGGAAACCTAAAAATTGCTGCGCGTTTTTACATTATTCACGGATACTCTGTTGTTTTTTCACAAAAATATGATATAATTATTTATAATTTTTATGTGCATTTCTTTTTGTGGGTTATTTTGGAGCTGTTCAGCTGCTTTAACGAGGCGTTTCGTCAGATGTTCCTTATACTAAGGAAACGCTGATTAATACGTTTCAGCCGTTTTTCAAAATGTCTATGTCATAATGACATTAAAGACGGAAACTCGTACATTTCTCAAAACGGCGAAACGAACGCTTCGCTTTAATCAGCTTTTTTCTAATATCAAATCAACCGTAAGACTAAATCTTCGGATATAATAATCCAATTCTGCGTCAAGCTTCCTTGACTTGGATTATTCTATCTGTCGGCTTTGTCTATAGAACGATTTGATATTTGGGAACCTCTAAAAACCTCCTTCTTGACAAATTTTCTATGACTTTGCCCGTCTTCTGCGTTAACAAACCTTGCAATACATCAGGAATGAGCTGATTTATCAGCGTTTCTTTAGTATTTACTGCGGCTTGTTGCCTTGAAGCCGGACAAAGTCAATAACGAAAATTTGCGTGCAATACGAAGTATTGCTTAGTCTCGGTTTTTAGAGAACCCCATTAGTATTATTATCCGCAGTCGGGCACATTTCAAGGAAAACAAAAATTTTGAAAGGAATGGTCATTTTAATGAAAGAAAAAGAATTCAAGCCGTACATACCTGCCGACAGGATCACTCCCGAGATAACCATAACCTCGGTCATCACGGGCGTGATACTTGCAATAGTATTCGGTGCTGCGAACGCATATCTCGGACTTCGTGTTGGTATGACAGTTTCTGCATCGATACCTGCTGCAGTTATTTCCATGTCGGTATTGAGAGTTATCCTTAAAAAGAACTCGATACTCGAAAGCAATATGGTGCAGACAATAGGTTCGGCAGGTGAATCCGTTGCCGCAGGTGCTATCTTTACCCTTCCAGCACTTTTCCTTTGGGCAAAGGACGGTATAACAGACAAGCCAAGTCTTATCGCTATCACGCTTATCTCCATTTGCGGTGGACTTCTCGGCGTTCTTTTTATGATACCGCTGCGAAATGCCCTTATTGTCAAGGAACACGGCGTTTTGCCTTATCCCGAAGGAACTGCCTGCGCAGAGGTTCTTCTTGCCGGTGAAAACGGCGGTGAATCTGCAAAGAGCGTGTTTATCGGTATGGGCATTTCCGCTGCTGTCAAGTTTATCATTGACGGTCTTAAAGCAGCTGCAGGCGTTGTAACTATCCCGTTCAAGGCGCTCAAAACTGAATTTTCCGCAGAAACATATCCTGCTCTTCTTGGCGTAGGCTATATCTGCGGTCCGAAGATCTCCTCATATATGTTTGCAGGCGGTCTTTTAGGCTGGTTTGTGCTTATCCCGGCGATCGTTATCTTCGGTGCGGATACTGTCCTTTATCCTGGAAATACTATTATATCCGAGATATATGCGGCTAACGGTGCTTCCGCTATCTGGAGCAGCTATATACGTTATATCGGAGCAGGTGCCGTTGCAGCAGGCGGTATCATGAGCCTTATCAAGCTTATACCGCTTATCTGTTCGACATTCAAGGATTCTGTCAAGGCACTTAATTCAAAGACCGTCAAGTCCGATGTAAGAACAGAGCAGGATATCAACTTCAAATTCACAGTTATTGCCATTGCTGTACTGACGCTTGTACTCTGGCTTATCCCACAGGTTCCCGTTTCCTTTATCGGTGCGGTCATGATCGTTATATTCGGTTTCTTCTTTGCAACCGTTTCTTCAAGAATGGTCGGACTTGTAGGAAGCAGCAACAATCCTGTTTCGGGCATGGCTATCGCAACGCTTCTTATCCTTACACTCGTTCTTAAGTCAACAGGCACGACCGGCGCAGAAGGTATGGTCAGCGCAATTTCAATTTGTTCTGTTGTTTGTATAATCGCAGCCGTTGCGGGCGATACTTCACAGGATCTTAAAACAGGCTTTCTCCTTGGCTCAACTCCAAAGAAGCAGCAGATAGGCGAGCTTATAGGTGCAGGTATTTCCGCTCTTACTATCGGCGGTGTATTCCTCCTCCTCGATTCCGCTTGGGGATTCGGTACTACCGAGCTTTCTGCTCCGCAGGCAACACTTATGAAGATGATAACCGAAGGCGTTATGGAAGGAAATCTTCCTTGGGGTCTTGTTGGTATCGGTGTATGTATCGCATTGATATTTGAGGTTCTGCATATTCCCGTTCTCCCTGTTGCGATCGGACTCTATCTCCCTCTTGAGCTTTCCTCCACTATCATGCTGGGCGGTGTTATCCGTCACTTTGCCGACAAGGGCAAATCCGAGAAGGAAAAGAATGACGAATCCAACTCCGGCATACTTCTTTCTTCCGGTATGATCGCAGGCGAAGGTCTTGTGGGAATACTCCTTGCTGTATTTGCCGTAACAGGAATTGACAAGGTACTCGACATATCAAAGTATGTAAACACAGGCATTGTCGGTGGTGTTGTACTGCTTGTTGTACTGTGTGTTGTGCTTATAAAGTATTCAGGCATCAAATTTAAAGTCGGAAAGAAGAAAAATGGCTAAAAAAGACGAGAGAAACTATCTTGACCTGATCCCCGTGCACAGCGCTAAGCTCTCTTTTGAAAAGGACGAAAGCGGTCGGGTCACGATAGTCGTGGAAAATAAAGGCTTTTTTAATTCAATTTTGCAGAAGATCGCCAAAAAGCCTCGCTTTACCCGAATAGACCTTCAAGGTCAGGGAAGCTTTGTCTGGCTTTGCATCGACGGCAAAAAGACCGTGTATGAGATCGCGCAAGATGTAAGGAAGAAATTCGGTGAAGAAGCCGAGCCTTTGTACGACCGCCTTGTGACGTATATGCACACGCTGGAAAGCTGCGGATTCATCTTATTAAAAAAGAATTGAAAAAAACGGGCATGATCTCCGATATGAGGTCATGCCCGTTATGATTATATTTCATACTAAAAACCATTTAAAAACTGTACAAAAAATGGGGCAAAATCTTGTAGCTGTTGAAAACAGCTTTATACTAATTCCAAACCGTTCTACAGACAAAGACGATAGATATAATAATCCAATTCTGCGTCTGGCTCCTTTGCAATGCTATTGCAATGAAGGGCATACAGCCTTGCTGCGGTCGCTCTCCAAGGTAAACAAGTTTACCTAATTGGAATTATTCTATCTGTCGGCTTTGTCTATAGAGTGATTTGGAATTAGCATTAGAAATGTGGATGATAGTATGAATTTTAACACAGCTTTGCTGCATAATAGCTTTAAAGGCGATCCTGCAACGGGTGCAACGCTGACTCCGATCTGTCAGACGAGTGCTTTTGCCCATGAATCTGCCTAAAAGCTTGAAGCGGTCTTTAACAGTAAGGCATACGGATTCGCCTACACAAGGATAAGCAATCCGACGATAGACTCTTTTGAAAAAAGAATGGCGGCTCTCGAAAAGGGTATCGGAGCGGCTGCCTGTTCATCGGGAATGGCTGCGGTAACAATGTCGCTGCTCAATATCCTGCGATCGGGCGACGAGGTGATCGCAGGTTCGGGACTGTTCGGAGGAACGCTTGATCTTTTTGAGGATCTGAAAGCCTTCGGGATAAAAACAAGGTTCACGGATGCGGACTTGTTGCAGGAGAGATAAACGGCGATGAAAAGGTCATAAAAAAAGTTTATCTCCTTACGAACATTGACCATTCCAACGAGCATTTCTCGCTTGACCCGAAAGAACAGCTTGCAGCGGTGAAGGATATGAGGGCAAACGGACTGGTTCCGCTCGGGAACTGGCATTCGCATCCCGAATCGCCTTCCAGGCCCTCGGAGGAGGATAAACGGCTTGCTTTCGACAGCAAGGCGAGCTACCTTATTCTTTCCCTTATGGATATAAACGCTCCCGTTCTGAATTCGTTCAGGATAAGCGGAGATGCTGCCGAAAACGAGGGACTTACCATAGGGGTTCTCTAAAAACCTCCTTCACGGCAAATCCTCTATGAGTTTTATCATCTGCTGCGTTATCAAAGTAAACGCTGATCAAATTGAATAAATGAAGCGTTTACTTACCTTGAAATACATCAAGTATTACTGCGGTTTGATGCCTTGCAGCTGACAAAACTCATTACGAGGCTTTGCTCGTGTCCCGGTTTTTAGAGAACCCCATAGAAAAATTATCAGAGGAATAATAAAATGTACGATACTGTTATCATAGGAAGCGGTCCTGCAGGACTTTCCGCAGCAGTTTATGCAAAACGTGCGGCACTAAAGACGATCGTGATAGAAAGGATCTACGGCGGCACGGGACAGATCGCCGAAAGCGAGCAAGTGGACAACTATCTCGGACTTTACGGCGAAAACGGCTTTGAGCTGGGTGAAAAATTCCGTTCACACGCAGAAGCGCTCGGAACGGAATTCGTTGAGGGCGAGGTGACCGAAATAGCTTCCGAAAACGGCGGCTATAAGGTCATTCTTTCGGATAATACGGAGTTTGAAACAAAAACTGTGGTTTATGCCGCAGGCGCAAGTCACCGAAAGCTTGAAATAAAAGGCGAAGCGGAGTTTACGGGCAAGGGCGTTTCCTATTGTGCGGTATGTGACGGCGCTTTCTGCAAGGGAAAGACTGCCGCAGTGATAGGCGGAGGCGATTCGGCTCTCGGAGAGGCTTTATATCTTTCCAAAACAGCCGAAAAGGTCTGTCTTATCCACCGCAGAGATGCTTTCCGTGCGAATAAACTGCTGCAAAAGCAGGTTGCGGAAACGGAAAATATCGAGGTCATCCTCAACGCAGTTCCGATCGAGATAATGGGGGAAAAGCGTGTGGAAGCCTTGCGTCTGAACCGCAGCGGAAACGAAGAAATTCTCCCCGTTCACAGCATTTTTGCAGCGATAGGCACCGTTCCGAACAGCGGTGCGCTTAAAGGCATTGCAGAGCTTTCACCCGAAGGCTATGTCATTGCAGGAGAGGATTGCGTTACCTCGGCAAAGGGCATATTCGCCGCAGGAGATGTTCGCACAAAGGCTTTGCGGCAGGTGATAACTGCGGCTTCGGACGGCGCAAACAGTATTCATTCCGTTCAGCAATTTCTGACGGAGAATAATACTAAACACCAATAAAATACAGGAAAAAATCATCGCCGAAATCCAATATAAAACTGTTTTCAACAGTTACAAGATTGTCGGCTTGATTTTTTCCAAATTTTAAATGGTGTTTAGTATAAATGGTGATTTTATGAAAACAGAACGACTTAAAACAGATATCCTCATAATCGGCATAATCGGCGGAGGAACTGCAGGCTGTTATGCTGCGCTTACGATATCGGAAAATTCCGATGCAAAGGTGCTTATCTGCGAAAAAGCAAATATAAAGAGAAGCGGCTGTCTTGCCGCAGGTGTAAATGCCCTTAATGCTTTTTGCGGTGGTAACGCTGTGCTGCTTTGTGCTGTTCGGTATTCTTTACACGGCGGTTTATCTTATACTTAAAACCATTTAAAAACTGTACAAAAAATCGAGCATAATCTTGCGTATATGGATTATGCGAAGATTTTTTGTCTACAGTTTAAATGGTTTTTAGTATTATTACCTCGGGCAGCTATTATAAGATCGTAAGCAGCAGGGAATAATTCGCATATTCGCCCGATGTTTCACCCGAGCTTGCAAGAAAGTGTACAGAGATCGTGATCAAAAATATGGTCAATGCAGATTATATCACAAAGAGTCAGGCGGAGCGGATCACGGGAAAGATCTGATACTAATATCAAATCGTTCTACAGACAAATCCTCGGATATAATAATCCAATTCTGCGTCAAGCTCCCGTGCAATATTATTGCAATGACGGCAGGCAGCCTGCCTGCGGTCGCTCTCCAAG
>JBJFFR010000056.1:0-19611 GCA_051891935.1 Oscillospiraceae bacterium | reverse complement strand
AATAAGTTTCAGTATCATCTAATGCCAATGATACTTCTTCATCAAGCTTTAAAAGGCGTTCTGTTATTTCTTGTTTTATTTTATCATCCGTAGATTTATTCATAAAATCACCTTTCATTAATACTATTAATCAATTTATATTTTTATTATATAGTATTCGTGAGTTTTTGTCAAGCTTTTTCGATTCGATGTTCAAAAATCCGCTTATGAATAGAGTGGAACTACTACCTATATGCCTACCAAATCAATAGGCTTTAACAATGTAAACATATCCCCTAATACACCCATACCCCCTATTATATACCGTTCCAACTGCTACTGATACAGCAAGCACAACGCCATTTAGAGCTGTTCAGAACGTCATACAACGGCTTATAATGCACTTACAAGCAAACTAACCATAATCAATTACAAAGCCATACAGAGCATTTACAGCAGTATTACAGCAATATATAAAAATCTACTCAAAAAAATAAAGGGTATAACCATCTTTCAGGCTATACCCTTTAATTATGTTGTGGGTGTTGCCCACACGTTTATATTTATGCTATTGCAAGTCTCACTTGTACTACTTAAAAACATTTATGTATTTTACTTATAGATTTGACCTCTATTGTCAGCATCTGTAATATCAATTAATGTAATAGTATTTGTTTTGGGGTACATCTCAAACAAAATACGATAATCACCTACACGCAAACGATAAAGCCTTTCTTCACCTGACATCTTTTTAATATCTCCGATAACAGGGAGTGCATATATAGCTTTTAAAATTCTCTCTTGCTGATCTTTATTTTGCTTTTTAATAAACATTATAGCTTTTTTCCTGATATTATATTCGTAAATCATTTGGTTCAAACCCCAATTCTTTTACAAAATCATCAAGTGTCATAAATTCGTCATTATCAATTTTACTTTCGGCAATCATAGCTTTATCCCATTCGTCAGGCTCTTCTTCAGAAATTGACATCATACCACCAAACAATGTTACAAACGCTGAAAGCTGCTCTTCTGTAAGGTGATTAAAAATATAAAAAGCCTTTTCTTTTGTACTCATAAAATCACTCTCCTTTGTTATTTTTACTTTTCAAATATTACTTTTAAGCGAAATATCGCCTTATATTATACGATTATATATGTTTATTTTATCCGTATGTTTATATTTTACTTTTAACTCACACAAAAATACTTGCTAAATAGCTTGCTGCAATAAAAAGAAAATATCAGAATTTTAACATTTTATTTGAATTTTACTTTTACCCCTACTAAAAAACAAGAAATAATCACATTTTTATTTGCATCGATATTTATAAAAAATGATTTATTTTTGATTTTTACTTTTATCCATCATTTTTATTTTTGGGGATTAATTCAATTTTTAAATCACAGTTTAAAGCTTCTGCAATAATCATCATTTTGTCAAGTGAAATATTTTCACGATTCAACAACTGACTAATAGCTCCCTTTGATATTCCGCTATTATCTGAAATCATTTGTTGTTTTAAATTATTATCTAATAAATATTTCTTTACAACATAGCCAAAAGAATTCATTAAAACGCCCTCCTTGTCATTGTTCACAAATATCTAAACCAAAGTTTGTACAATATTAGTTTAGATATACGTTGACAGGTTTAGATATATGTGATATAATTATAGACAGTAAAGGACATGAAAACAAAATCCCTTACAAAACAATTATAACAAACAAATCCAAAAAAGTCAAACGCAAATAAACACAAAACCAAACAGGAGGTACAAATTATGTATAACTATTTAGAAGCTATGAAACAGGATATTATCAATTATATCCGTGATGAGGTTACAACAACAGACTTTACCGACATTGACGAATTAAAAGAAACGCTTGAAGATGATCTGTGGATTGACAGCACAATCACAGGAAACGGCGGAGATGACTACACAGACAAGGAAACATCAAGAGAATATCTGAACGGTAACGAAAACCTTTTGAAAGAAGCATTAATTGAATTTTGCGTTGATAAAGAAAAAATCGTTGACAAGTTTTTCGCTGGTGATTACTCCTATTTTGATAGCACAATAAGATGCTATATGTTATCACAGGCAATATCCGCAGCACTTGAAGAAATCGAAAGCGAATTGATATTTGCTGAAAACTAAATACATACGGCTTCTAAAGGGTTGAGCCAAAAATCAGCCCTATTCCAAAGGCGAAAGCCTTATACATTAACATTATAGGAGGTTACTAATATGAGTAACAACGAATTACACGCAGTAATCAAGGAACTGAAAGAGTTCAAGCTTCTTAAAGAAGAGGCAGAAGCAAGAATCACAGAGCTTGAAAACATCATCAAGTCCGAAATGAAGTCACAGGACACTAACAAAATGAATGTCGGCGAATACAAATGCAGTCTTGCAGTAGTCAACAGCAACAGAATCGACAGTAAAGCACTTCAGGAGAAAGAGCCAGCGATCTATACAGCATTTCTCAAAACTTCATCTTATGAGCGTTTGACCGTAAGATAAAGGAAACGCCCTTGTGCAAGCTACCAACAAGCATAAGGGCAAGCAACACCCAATCACCACAAAAGGGCGGTTACTATAATCATTATACCAGTAACCGCCTAATATGTCAAGAACATTCAGGAGGTCAAAAATGTTTGAAAATGTTACAAGAATGATGGCTCAATACAGAGCTTCAAATCTTAGTTTATCGGAAGTAAGGCGTTTTTCTGGTATTCCCGATTTAGATTCATATTCGGGTGAAAAGTGGGCAAATGGACTTTCCACATATATTGAAACAGCATATAACGATGACAGAAAATTCTTTGATGAAATCATTGAGGACTACAAGAGCAACATTAACCGCAAATTCCTGAACGATAAGGGCGAGGAAGTAAGCTATAACAAAGTTATGGATAATTTCCTTATTTATATGTGCAGAGCAGAGAACGCACGGAAAAGATATACAGCGAATAACTTCAACAAGTATCTTGCCGCCTATTACACGGAAATATAAAACGGAAAAAATAAGAGGTTGCACACCATGTACGCACGGAAAATCAAAATCACAAAATCCATATCACACAAAATACCACGGCTTAAATCCTGCCTTGATATGTGCTGTATGCCTTATGCTGTCCACGATGGAAATATCTACATAAGACAAGGAGAAAACACCAAACAGCAAGTTGACACGGAAATCAAGCGTGTTTTAGGTGTATAACGGAAAATTCACGGAGGTAATTCAATGAATAAACAGCCGAAAGAAGTCACTTCTGCAATAGAGGTTGACGGAAAAATATACAATTTGCTTTCAATAGACCTTGCAAGCGACAGACTTGTAAAGGAAGTCCCCTATAATGTCGGTGAATATGTCCGCAAGTTTGATAACGGAGATATTGCAGGGGAAACACCCACACAGAGAACACCCGACCAATGGAGCAAGCAGAAAAAATCACGCTTTATATTATCGCTTTTGCTTAACCGTCCTGTTGGTGCGATACTTACAGCAAAGGGAAATTCCGACAGCTTAAGCTGTCTAAAATTTCATTTGCAGAGCGCACATAATCAATGACAGCTCCGAGAACTTCCCGGATATCCTCTCTACTGCTTGCAAAGTACAGCTCGGCTCCCTTGCCGCTTTCCTCAAAATAGAGTGCGTGGCACATTCTTGCAATTGATAGAGCTGTTCCGAGGTCTGTGGCTGCATCGTTTATATCTGCGTTCTGTGGCGTTTCAATGAACATTGGCAGCTGCCTCCTCGTCTGATCTGTGACCCGTAAAAAGATATACAGCCCATTTAAAGCCCTGGATAAATCCGAGATACTGCGACATCATGCCCTCGTTCGCATTGGCGCATCTTACCTCGTCAGCTTCGGAAAAAGGCATATTATACTTTGAAACTACCTGCTCAAATTTCTCTCTGGCTTCGTTCGCCGCTGCTTCAAGCTCGGGGATAGTATCATCTGAAAAATCATTATCGAAAAAAACATCATATAAACTTGGCGTGGCCATTAAAAAAACTCCTTTGTTATTACCTGCTCAATGTTGGCGCATTGAGCAGTTTGTGTATTTAGATTTGTGGGTATATTCGGAGCAGGTCAAACAGATCGGGCGTGACCTGCTCCGCTGTGGTTTATACTTCGATAGCAAGTGCGGCTCCGTAGCTCACCCACGGATTGAAACCGCCTGTTACTCTGACCGCTTTTGCCTGCGGTTCTTTGCCCTTGTCGAATAACGGCGCTAACACGCTTGCTATGGCTCTTGGCAGATAACCGATAAAGAATACTCTGTGATTAGTCAAAGCGGCATAGACGGCGATTGCGTTGCTGTCGTGGCTGTTGTGCGGCTCTCTGCGGAGTGTTACCGATATATCGGCAGGGTTTACGCTTGAAAGCTTCTCCAGCTCGCTCTGCCTGTGGCTTGTGCCTTTGATCTTTACACGGAGAGCAGAAGCCTTTGCGATAACCCAAGCTTTGAGCATTGCGGCTCTGCGGTTCATTCCTTGCTTAACAAGGCGGTTTGCTATTGTCATGACTTTTGACTTGATAACGTTCATTCTGACCTGCTCCTTTCTCTGATTTAGTCATTTTTCGTTCCGATCACGATAACCGCAACTAACAGAACGATTGTGATAATGTCTAAAATAATGCTGATCATACGCTTGACAAATGGCTTTGAATGTGGTATCTTATAAGCAGGGAGTTTGTGGCTCCCTGCCGACTTATTCAATTAGTTTTTTGATTAACTCAATAACTGCATTGATAAGTTCAATGGTGGCTTGGATAATCAGTAACTTTGTGAGGGTCGCTGATTTATCCGAGCTTTTCTTTTTGCGTTTCCGCTGCGCCATTGTCTTTTCCTCCTTTCCATGATTATATTATACTACGTTATAACGCATAAATCAATAGATACATTCAACAAAGTTACAACGTATATTTTGTTCATTTTATACGTTGTAACCATCCTGCACAAATGGTATAATAATTACAAGGTGGTGATAATATGACAGTATCAAAGGCTCAAATGGCAGCAAACAAGAAACACGACAGCACACACTTCAAATATCAATCGGTAAAGCTCAAAATGACCGAGTATGAACAGCTGAAAAAAGCCGTTGACATATCGGGAACGCCGATGAACGCCTTTTTGCGCTCGGCTATAATGCAGAAAGTTTCTGAAACTTTGCCCGAGGTAACAGAAAGTGAGGAACCAACCGAATGAATATAATATACTATCCCGATGAAAGCAGCGTGACCGATGCAATGAAGCGTGATGAACCGCTGCTTGTCCTCATATCCTTTGACGGTGAGCAGGTCATTGTCAGTCAGATAGATGAAGCCGTTGAGCATCATATACTCTTGCGCTTGGCAGGTTTCCCCGATACGGACATTGACAAGTATTTCCGCTTGGTGGTAAACCGTGAGGGAGCAGACTGGACGTTTGTTTGTCCGTCAACGTATAACAGCGTAACACGCAAGGAAAAGCAAATAGAGGACTTTTTCAAAGACGGTATGCAAATTATCCCGAACGCTTTAAAACAGCTCGGTTATGATGTTCCCGTGGAGATTCCCAAGCGTTACAGACGGCATTTTGATATGATGGGAGATTAAAAACGCCCGAGCAGGTGAGTTTATAGCAACCTGTTCGGGGTTTTGCTTTGTAATGTGCAGGAACGGCGCAAAATGCTCTGTAATGCGTTTTACAGCTTTATTTGATAAATTACCCTATAAATTGCAAAACGCCTTAAAACGGTGTTTAAATTGCAAATAGAACTGCACAAAAAATCGGACAGTTGAAACGGTTTTTTTATAAGCTCCGAAAAATCTGTTTATTTCTGAAAGAGATCAGAGCGGCAGTATTCGGGCAACGTTGAACAGAATGGCAGGAAATTATACAAAAAAATGAGCAGGTAAATCGAATAGCTAACCTGCTCATTTTGTATAATAGGATCACCGTTTGGGTACCCTCTGTTAGAATTAAATTGCAATGATAAGAAAGGGGGTGGCACCATGGCAGAATTCAAAATTCCCGAAATCGAAGGCAGAGAACCGGACACAGTTACATACGCCCAAGACGGCAGACGCATCGAGATCTACGGCAATATCATTTCAATAACTATCGACAATTGTCTTGCTATCCACGACATTAAGGTTATCGAGGGTGATGACAGGCTGTTTGTTGCAATGCCCTCACGCAAGGAGAATGGCGTTTTCAGAGATATTGTTCACCCCATTGATGAAAAGACAAGAAATATGCTTGAAGATGCTATTCTTGAAAGCTATACACGTTATGTTATGACTGTTGAGGCAGCTGACATTCGTTAAGATCGGTTTCCTCTCCGCTGCTGCAAATAGGGGGCATATTATCCCTATTTGCGGTATGCGGACGTTTGGGGCAAGGTTGATACGCATAAAATAAAACTTCAATCTAATTTTAAAAAAGGTATTGACAAAACGAAATAAACGAGATATAATTAACTTTAAAGTAAATTACTTTTATTTCATAAAAGGAGAAGACTATGCGTGAATCATTTATCGGCAGAGAAAAAGAGCTTGCAGATCTGAACGAGCTTTATGCACAGGACAAATTTCAGCTTTTCGTTTTATACGGTCGGAGACGTGTCGGAAAAACAACATTGCTGAGTATGTTCTGTAGAGATAAAAACTATATCTTTTATTCAGCGGAGCAAAGCAACGATAAGCTCAATCTTGAAAAATTCTCATCGATTGTGTTCGATTTATATGGTGAAAACAATTTAGAACCGTTTTCATCGTGGACAAATGCGCTTTCATATATTGACGAACGGCAGAATGGCAGAAAACTTGTGCTTGTAATCGATGAGTTCCCTTATCTTGTCAGGAAAAACAAAGCTCTGCTTTCGGAGCTGCAGCATCTTATAGACCACAAGCTTTCAAAAGGTAATCTGTTTATTATCCTCTGCGGAAGCTATATGGGATTTATGGAAAAGGAAGTACTTGGCTCAAAAAGTCCGCTGTTTGGACGACGAACAGCACAGCTTCATATGAAGCCGTTTAATTATCAGACAAGTTCAAAATTTCTTGAGGGGTTCTCCGATGAAGAAAAGCTTAAGCTGTACGGTGCGTTTGGTGGAGTTCCTTTGTATTTACAGCAAATTGATCCAAATGAAAGCTTTGAGGAGAATATAAAGCGAAATTATCTAAAGGTCACTTCCTATCTATATGAGGAAGCCTTGCTGATACTTCGTCAGGAGGTTCAGGAACCGGGAGTTTACAGTGCTATTATTGAAGCTATTGCAAGCGGTCACACCAAAGCAAATGAGATCTCTACAAAAATCGGTGAGGACTCTGCAAAATGTCTGAAATATATCAAAATATTATGCGAGCTTGGAATTTTGCACAAGGAAACTCCGTTTGGAGAAAAGGAAGCGTCACGAAAAACTATCTATTGTATTTCTGATTTTATGTTCCGCTTCTGGTATCGTTATGTTTTTGCAAACAGAACCCTTATCGAAACAGGTGCACAGCAGGTGGTGTGGCTTAAAAAGATTGAACCCGATTACAATGGATATATGGGTCTTGTTTTTGAAAAGGTATGTGCAGATTATTTAAGTGCAAAGAACGCCAAAGGTGAGCTGCCCATATTATTTACATCGATTGGAAGATGGTGGGGAACCGACCCGGCAACTCACAGTCAGGAGGAGATCGATTTAGTCGCAAACGACCGGAATGACTATATTTTCGGCGAATGCAAATGGCGAAATGAAAAGCTTGATATTTCCGTGCTTCGTGAATTAAAAGCAAAAGCAGATGTATTCAACAAAAACAGAAACAACACCTATTATTATCTTTTCTCCAAATCAGGCTTTACTGATGCTGTGATAGACGAGGTAAGGTCGGACAGTGGTATTGTGCTTGTAAACTTGAAAGATATTATGGATTTTTGATATCTTTCGGTGTTTGTATATCCGCCGAATATCGCAGTTTTGCGCCTTTGGGGGAGATTTTGCCAGGAAATTTGTACAACTGTTATAAGCTAATTGCGCATGATTTGTGAAATATGCTCAAAGCTATTCTCAAAGATTGTTAAATTTTGCAGAATTTTTCTCCAATGCAAAAGATATTTTCTAAAAGTATTGACTGGCTGTATTTCTAATGATATAATACCAGCAATACATAAAACGATTCTTTGAATAAAAGACATTTTTGTTTTTTGAAATTAAGTGACGTGAATTGACTGCTTGGTATATTTTTAGAAACGTTGAATTCAAAGCGGCGAAAAGAATATTTCGTTTTGCCGCAGAAAATCAGCTTATCCAAAATATGTATATCCAGCCGTAATTACCGTATGTCACTTCGAGTAATTACGGTTGCTTTTTATATGCAAATAACCAATAACATTATGAAAGGACGTGTTAACATGACAAATGATTATTTTAACAACAGCATTAAGCTTATCACAAACGATAGGTGTGGGAACGAAGACTATACCGATTGGGCAAATGAAGCAGAGTTTATGCTTTTGAAAAACTATTGCCTGCTTAACAGCCGCCACAAGGCAAGGTTTTCATCGGATGACTGCCTTCTCGGTAACGAATATCTCCGCAGTATTAGTGAAAGAAATAATGCGTGGAGTCTGCTTTCCGGGTTTAAGAATGCAGATAAGGTCGAGCGTCTTGCTATGAAGGGTGATGTCGATAAGGCTGAAGAAAGAATGTATTCATACAGTCGCAGTCAAATCGTCTGTAAAGAGAATCAGCTGACTGATGTTTGAGCGGATCGGAGGCATACAATATGCGTTACAAAGAAAACAGAGAAAACATTGTTATGACGACCTCCGACAGCTATGAAATCAAAATCGGCGATACGGTTTTTGTTGTTTCTCACAGCTACGGTACGGCTGACCTGCTTGACATTGCTGCGGATTATCTTTCGGATAAGAATTCGAGAGGTAAAGATATGACTGCATAATTTCAGAGAGAATCGGTTGATTTGAAAAATGCTTTACAGTATATTGTTTTCATCAACCGCTCTAATCCCTTAAGAGAGGAGTGATTTTTTGGAGAAGAGCAAAAGCGATAGCATAGGTGGAGCAGCCTGTTATTGCCGTTTGTCCAAAGATGATCCCAATGACGGTACCAGCGTTTCAATCGAAACGCAGTGTCAGATTTTATCTGATTACTGCAATGAGCACAACATTAACATCTACGATTTCTACTGTGACGATGGCTACACCGGTACAAACTTCAATCGTCCCGAATACAAGCGTATGATGTCGGATATTGATAAAGGTTTTATCAGTACGGTTATTGTAAAGGACTTGTCCCGTTTTGGAAGAACCTACCTTGGAGTTGGCAGGCACATCGAAGAGATCTTTCCCGAAAAGGGCATCCGTTTTATTTCGGTCGGTGAAGATGCTGATAGTGCAAAGGAAAATTTTGACTTGGATTTGATGATTCCGATGAAGAACATTTTCAATCAGTTTTATCCTGCCGATTGTTCACGCAAAACACGCCAGGCATTGAGGCACAAGGCTCTTAAAGGTGAGTTTATCGGAAGTACGGCAGCTTACGGTTACAAAAAGTCTGCTGCTGACAAGCATATTCTTGAAATTGATGAGGACACAGCTCCGATCGTTGAGCGTATATTCAAAATGGCTGCATACGAGAATTGCGGCTGCAATAAAATTGCGAGAATCCTCACGGCTGAAAAGGTGCTTACGCCGACTGCTTATGCGGCAAAGGCGGCAGGACGTGCTTATGCAAAAAATCCTTATGAATGGAACCTGACGACTGTTTACAAGATGATTGAGAATCAAGTCTATCTTGGACACACGATCAATTGCAAGAAGCGCAAGACTTCGTTCAAAAGCAAAAAGGTTGTGAAACAGAGCGAGGACAAGTGGATCATTGTTGAGAACACTCATCCACCTATTATTTCGGAACAGCTTTTCAAGGACGCCAATGCACAGATCGCAAGCCGCAAGCGTGGACGCAGAAATACAGAACCGCATCTTTTTTCGGGACTTGTAAAGTGCGGCACCTGCGGATATTCGCTGTCACTTTCGCCAAAGAAAAATGGCAAAGACTTTCTCACCTGCACCACATACAAAAAGAAAGGTAAGGTTGCTTGTTCGATACATTACATCAGCTGCAAGGATCTGTACGATTTCGTGCTGTTTGATGTTAAGCGTCAGATAAAGCTTGTGCTGAAAGATGAGAAAAAGGCAGCCGAACTGCTTAAAAAGAAGATGTGCGGCACCAATAAGGCAGCCATTGAACGCAGCGAGCGTGACGCAAAGGCAACCGAAAAGCGTATCAAGGAGCTTGACGACAGGTTTTACCGCTTGTACGAGGACAAGCTGAACGGTGTTCTTTCCGAGGAGCGTTTTATTGAATTGTCACGTCGCTGTGAAGCCGAGCTTGAGGAGCAGAAAGCGAAGCTTGAACGCATCAAGTCCATTACCCTTGAGAGTACGGCTGCTGACGAGAACATTGAAAGCTACATTACGCTCATCAAGGAATTCAAGGACATATCCGAGCTTGACAAGGAGATCGTTCACAGGCTTATTGATAAAATCACCGTCGGCAACAAGTATGTTGTGGACGGGGTAAAAAAGCAGGATATTATGATTTGTTATAAGTTTGTGGGGAATGTGGGGTGATTTCTAATTTTTGATAAAAATGTGCTTTGGTACAAGTTTTGTACTAAAGCACTTTTTTATAAAAACAATTCTGAAGTTTTTGCCGATTCTTTTTCATACGCAAGGGCTTCTTCAAGTCCTGACACAATGCCGGAGAAGAAATCTATGTTGCTGAAATTCTGCTCAATTTCTTCATTGGAAAGTGTGCTTTTGAATTCGAGTTGAGCATAAGTAAACCATCACTCGCCGGCAAACTGTCCAATCCAACTATTGTGGAAACAGAAGATGTTTCTATTGTCTGGTTGATTGAGGATTAAAACAAAAGGTGCTGGAAGAGTTTCTGATAGCGTGTTTACAGATATCATGAATTATGTTATACTATGATCTTATATCCACCAGCAAGAACAAGTGATAACTGAATAGCCCTGATGCAATTTTCGTTCAATGCATTAGGGCTGTTTTTCTGTCTGCAAGCAGGCAAATCGGCGGCGGACCGCACGGAATACTTACGCCCGGCGTAAGTAACGTCATAGTTCTTATGACATATCCCCCAAAACGTCTGCGGACATTTTGAGGGATATATCATAAGTACAGGCGCTCTCCGAGGGGGAAACGGAAAAAGAAAACATAAGATATTGCATAAAAAGTATGTTTGGTTTTGTGCATTTATACAAATTTATCTGAACGTGCAAAATATTTCGCGTTTGAACGTTGACAAATCAAACGTACAGATGCATAATGCAATCATAAGATGTACGTTCAATATATTTCATGGTGTATTTATCAATAATACAAACGAACAAAAACAGGAGGTAAATATGAAACTTGAAGATTATGCAGAAGTAATTGTTGGTCAGATAATGACCAGAGTTACCACAGTCGGTGATGATGAAGGTAAAACGATCCGTGTTTTATCTCCGAAAGCAATATCAAATGGAGTCATCAATATTGATGATGTTGGTACAGCGGTAATTTCCAAAGCGATCGACAATGACAAATTTACTCGTGAGGGAGATGTGGTAATTAAGCTGTCAACTCCATATGATGCTGCATACATTACTGCTGAAACATCAGGATTGGCAGTTCCGTCATTTTGTGCGATCATCAGAAAATCGGGCAATGGGATAGATGCCGGATATTTATCAGCATTCCTTAATTCAAAATATGTTAGGGATCAGCTTACAGCCAAAGTGTCCGGCGGTAATAGACCAATGGTTAAAGTTACTGACATACGCAGTCTTGAAATTCCTAATATCTCAGAATCCGATATGAAGGATATAGGGGAGGCATTTATGCTCAGCGGAAAAAAGAAGGAAGCTCTGCTTGAGATGGTTCGTACAGAGGACCAGATAATGAATACAATTGTTATGAATAGTATAATCGGAGGTATGCGTAATGAATAAGGAAAAATGTAGGCGGTTATGGGTTACTGTGGAAAAACTCCGTGGATTAATTTCAGGAGAAGCAATTGTCAGAATAATGATATATTCGCTGCTTCTGAAATATATTGAGGGCAAGCATAAAAATGAGAATGCGTTTCCGTTTTATGATGAAAGATATTCCGTTGAATATCTTTCTCTGACATACGGCAAGGTAGTTTCGGCTGATGATATAAAAGCTTATCTTGTGAACGCTGAAACAGAGCTTGGCATAAGCAATGGAATTATTTCAGACGGACTATATACCCTTTTATCCAACTCTGAATCAGAAAAGATAAGGATTATTTTCGATGAAATTAAACCTGTTGACACGGATTCATATAAGGAATATGATAAAATAGCAGTTTACCTTCTTGAACAAATGGCTTTTTCAAACGGAAAGACCTCCGGAGATCATTTCACTAATTTATCAGTAGCGCAATTGATAAAAAAACTCCTTGAGTGCCAAAACGGTATGACGTTATATGACGGCTTCTGTGGATATGGAGTGCTTGCAAGCGTTGTTGCCGGAGATAAATGCTCAGTGTTTATTCAAGACATTTCTATAGATGCTGTACCAATATCTGCTATACTAAATGTGTTGAAAGGGTCTGTTATCGGAGATATAAACTGTGGCGATTCATTGCTTAATCCAATGAGCAACGCTATGAAATATGACCGTATAGTATTAGATCCTCCATTTATACCAAGATATGATTCAGACTACATAAAGAATATCCCGACAGATAATTATTTTAACATTGATACTGATGATAAGGATAGCATTTTCGTCAGACACGCTATTGCTCATATGAAAGAAGATGGTATAGCTGCTGTAATTGTACCAATGGGATTATTATTCAGATCGGGACGAACCGGATTAGCACGAGAGATATATGCTTCAAATTATGTTGATTTGGTAATTGAGCTTCCTTCGGGAATCGTACCTTGTATGTCAGTAGCAACAGCAATCCTAATACTCAAAAAGAAAAAGCCTGATGACGGTATTTTTATGATCAATGCGAAAAATTTTACAGAGAGAGCTGAAAGAACCAGGACGTATATAACCGCAAGCGGAATTGATGAAATTGTTCGCATATACAAAAACAGAGAGGTCATAGAGGGTATATCAAACAGCGTATCTCACGAAAAACTGCTTGAAAACGAATATAATTTGTGTACCACTCCGTATGTTAATACTCTGACAACCGGATATGCCACAGAAAGCGTTGCTCCGTATATAAAAAAGTATGATGAATTATCGGCAGAAGTAAGTGAAATTGACAGCAGGCTGACTGCTCTCAGAGAACGTTTTTGTAAATAACAGGAGGAATTATTATGGATCAGAAGTTTATTACACCCTACGAGTATCTGGAAAAGAATCACCCTATGGCAGCACAGGATATTTATTATGGCCTGGAGCTGTTTACCAATAGCCTGGACTATGGAATTGAAGCTTTTCAGAAAGAGATAGCCGAAAAAAATAGCACGGGAGATTTCTCAAGGCTGTCGGAAATTGCTGAGTATGCTCAGACAATCAAGGACTTAAAGGCTATGATGGACAAACATCTCACCGACATTGCTATGCTCAACACAATTGAAGAAACCGATATGGAAAGCATATCCGAGGAGGAAGAAGAGGACGAAAAGGCTCTTCCGAACTACAAGGATTATGTTGTTGACGATGAGATCCCCCATACGCTTTCAGAAGTATTTACACATAAGAAAATATGTGGATTTATGTTTGACGGTATAAGATATAACGTTGGAACCTGGCAGGCGGCGTTAATTCGATTAAGTGAACTGCTTATTGAAAAGAACCCGAGTACATTTTGTTCGTTCCTTGGACAGCCTACGTTCAAAGGGCGCAAGAACAATTACTTCTCGGCTGAAAGCAAGGAGAACAGATACTATCACAAGCTGGCAAATGCCGATATATATGTATGGACAAATCTCAGCACCGCAATGATATGCGAGATAATGAAAAAGATACTCAGAGGATATGGAATATCTGTAAATAGCCTTTATATCTATCTTCGTGCGGATTATACTCCTCTTCATATAATGGAAGCAGGGGCTGCAAAGGGCGAAAGCGCAGATCCTGCCGATAAGATAGGCAAGTATGTCAGAACAACAATGAGAAAACTTTCAAATGACGGATATGTATTTTCTGATGATATACTCAGAAAACTTATGAATGGTGACTCTACAAAGGTTCTTTTCGGAATAGGCACGTCATTCTTCAAGGAAGTAAAAGATGATAATGATCTGTCCGCTCAGACAAAGGATTCCAAAGGCAGAAACAGATATTGGAAAGAAATATTTGAGTTTAATGACAAGAAATATCTGATTGTCAGCCAATGGTTTGAGGGAAGTAGGGAAAGGTTTGATAATTGGATAAAAAATCTGTAATTAAGAAATCAAGGAGGAAGTAACTATGAAAGCTATTATCATAGATATCGGGTATAAGAAGGGCAGATATGCCTATGAAACAAAAGAACTTGGGTATGGTTGGTTTGAGCTTCTTGAATACGAGGAATTAGAAAAAGGAGATTTCATTGAGGGCGATTTTAGCAAGTTAGGAGAAATAGATATAATAAAACTTTCCAACAATAAAACATATCATATTTGTAATGAAGATCATGGAATGTCATTATCTGCAGTAAAACAAAAGATTAAGTAATTTGGATAAATTTGGTGTAGAAGCAGTCGTAAACCTGTCCTTTATTTGTCCATTAAGGACACGAAAATATATGTTACAGTAAACAATCAAGCAAGACTTATAAGAATAATAGAGTCATTGCTCTGATTGGAAAAAGCAGCACGACTTCTCTAATAGAAACCAACGGTCGTTGGTTCAAATCCAGCCTCCGCAACCAGCGTAGATAAGCCGTTTGATTAAGTTCAGACGGTTTATTTTTTTGCCTATGCACAACATTTGCACAACACATTTACTTTGAAAACGTCATTTCTATGGTTACTTCAAGCCGAAATGCTCATTCACAAATATTTTACAAATCAGCCTAATAACAAATCCGCATCCAAAATATTTGTTACAGTATCCAATATCTTCCGCCGGAGCTTGTTAAAAAGGGCTTTGCATACGGTATTCTTGGGATCGACGAGATGAAAATGAGGATAAGAAGCTGGGAAAATGATATTTCTTTCGATGAATAACCGTATTATAGGCTGTCCTTTTCGGGCAGCCTGAATTTTATTGGTGTTTATAATAAAAACCATTTAAAAACTGTACAAAAAATGGAGCAAAAATCTCGTAGCTGTTGAAAACAGCTTTATATGGATTTTGCGCAGATTTTTGTCTACAGTTTAAATGGTTTTTAGTATTAGGAAAACGCTGATTAAAGCACAGCGTTCGTTTCGCCGTTTTGAAAAATGTACGAGTTTCCTGTCTTTAATGTCATTCTGACATAGACATTTTGAAAAACGGCAGAAACGTATTAATCAGCGTTTCCTTAGTATTAGTATAAAACTGTGTTATGATTCGATCGTCATTCTCTCGGTCATGTTGTGGATCTCTTCTTTTATAAGTATGGGCATAAAAGGCTTTGTGATATAGTCGTCACAACCAAGTTCAGCAAAAGCGCCGGCTGTTTCAAGTTCTTTATCGCCTGTCATCAGCACTACGGGTGTATCATACTTCTCTCTGATAGCTTTAAGCGTTTCAAAACCGTCCATACCGGGCATTCTTACGTCAAGAAAGATAAGATTGAAGGTCTGGCGTTCCAATATATCCAGTGCTTCCTTTCCGCTGCATACAGATACGATCTCATACGCAGGCTCATCTTTCATGATGTTTGCGATGATCATATTGTTAATGGGTTCGTCATCGACTGTAAGTATCCTGCGGTGCTGGAAATCCGCCTGCTTCATTTTGTAATCCTTATCTTCGTCTATCATCTCCAGCATTATGTCGGCAATGTGCGGATCAAACTGAGTTCCTCGTCCCTTTTCTATCTCACAGCGTACCACATCCTGTGGGAGAGCGTTACGGTAGCTTCGGTTGCTCGTCATTGCGTCGTAGGCGTCCGCAACGCCCAGTATTCTTGCTACTTCGGGGATCTTGTCACCCACAAGTCCGTTGGGATAGCCCTTTCCGTCGTATCTTTCGTGGTGATATTTAGCGCAGATAGCTATAAGGTTGCTGCCGGATATACCCCTTAAAATATGGTAGCCCGTTACGGGGTGTATCTTTATTATATTGTATTCCTCGTCGGTCAGCTTGCTTGCCTTGTTGATTATTTCCACGGGTATGCGTATCTTGCCGATATCATGCAGCAGTCCTGCACGGTATATCTCTTCCTGCTCTTCCTTTGTCTTGCCCATTTTAGCAGCCAGCATACGGGAATACTCCGCAACACGCTTGGAATGACCGCTTGTGTATCTGTCCTTGGCGTCCACGGCTTCGCTCAGGGCAGTGACGGTCTGGATATACAGATCCTTTATTTCCTTTTGCTGGGTCATAAGTTTTCCAGTCTGACGGCTTACCTTGTCCTCAAGTTCTCTCCGGATCTTTTCCAGCTCATTTTTCCTTATTACAAAGAATATAATGATCACTATGCTTATCAGCATAGAAAGCACTATATCCGTGCACGCCACAATAAGATACATTCTGAATACGGGAGTGTCCCATGGTTTGGGTTCCGTTCTGACGGTATAAACTATTTCTTGCAGCACCTTTTCGCCTGCACTGTCCAGAAGCTGTATACAGATATGGTATTCGGGATCGTCAGGCTTGTATATCTTTATTGGCTCGATCTCGTTCCAGCTGTACAGCTTTGGTTCGCTGTCAAACTCCTTTACATAAAAGCGTACCTTTGCATCGGAAAAGGCATAGTTCCGCACCGACGCATAGATTGAGATATTCTTTGCATTCGCAGGAATAGAGAATGTGTTTTCGGCTGTAGCCTTTATATCCTGTTCGTCACATTCCAGGGAAGATATTCCAAATTTCATTTTTGCTTCGCTGTTTGCGATTTTAGGGTCAAATATGATAACGCCGTTGTTGCTGCAAAGATAAAGCTCTTCATTTTCCGAGATATAATTCCACGAATTGGCGGTAAGACCGGAAAACAGACCATCTCCTGCGTTGTAAAGCCTTATCTGATCACAGTTATCGGCGCAAAGATCGTTGATGTCTATCTCATACAGACCTGCGCTGCACGTTATGTAAGCCTTTTCACCGCATAGCATTATGTCGTAGTTGTTGAAATAGGGGAAACTTTCCAGCTTTCGAACTTTTCCGTCTTCATCAATGCAGCAAAGAGAATTGCTTGTCACAATAAGATATTTATTTCCGCAGGGGACTATCCTGAGGATAATATTTGACGGCAAACCGTTTTCAACGGTATATTTTTCCTTAATGCTTCCGTCAGCGATCACATATATGCCGCTGCCGTCGCTGCCTGCCCAAACTGTACCGTCATTTCCTTCTGTAATTGACAATATCTGGGTGTTTTCCATGCCGTCTGCAGCGGTAAGAGTGCCTGTCAGCTCGCCGTTCCTGAAAAAGTTGATTCCGTCAGCGGTTCCTGCAGCAAAGGATCCGTCGGAAAGCTCGGTCATACATCTGAAACGGTCGCTGGTAACGCTGTCTGTTTCGGTATCGTAGCGACGCACTTCGCCGTTTGAGGAATAATGTATGAGTCCGCTGTAGGTACATATCCACAGCCCACCCTTGGAATCGGCATATATGGAACGCACTCTGCATCCGTCGGTCAGCTCGGACAATTCGGCAAATTCATCGGAAAAACCGTTTTCGTTAAATATGACCAAACCGTTATCCGTGCCGCAGAAATAGCTGCCGCGGTATTTTGCAACAGCGTTGACTACCTGTTTTTCGGCGCCGATATTATCAAAGGCATTTGCAAAACGGCTTTCCGACAGCTTTATAACGCCGTAGCTTTTAGAAGCACCCCAAATATTTCCCTGATAATCCTCATGAAAGCTGCTTATGAAGCCGCCAAATCCTTCAATGTTAATTTTGCGGAAGCTGCCGTCCTGCGCAATGAAGCCGAATTCCGAACCGGAAGCTATCCAGATACGGCTGCGGCTGTCCTCAAATATGGCGAATATTTGGTCTGAGGATATATCTTTTTCCTCAGAAAGCTTGATATTGCCTTCCGATACCTCCGCCGAAAAAAGTTCGCCGCTTTCCGTTCCTATCAGCAGTCCTTCGGAAGTGGGAGCAAGACTGTAGAAAAAATATTTTTCCTTGTCTTCCTCTGTCGGGGTAAGCAGTTTTTCTCCGTCCAGTGCGCTGAATCCTCCGTTATTGTCGATAACGAACAGCTTGTCATCGCATACTGCCATTGACGTTGCAAATGTAATATCATGCTCCGATACTTCAATGGTATCATCAATGCTGAATCTGCATATTTTACCGCTTGTACCCACATAAACGCTGCCGTCCTTGTCCTCGGCAAAACAGCGCACGGAATTTGAGGGAAGTCCGTCATCAACAGTAAAATATGTATATTCTCCGTTTTCGTATCTTGCAATTCCTGCGTCGTTTGTGCCTATCCAAAGACGTCCCTTGCTGTCGGTCATCATGCTGACCACGTTCACAAGTCCGCCCTCGCGGATAAATTCAAATTCATCTCCGTTGTATCCGGTAAGACCTGCATAGCTTCCTATCCATATATATCCGTCCTCTGTTTCGCAGATAACATTGGCTTCGGAAGCGACCATACCGTTAGTATTGTTGTATATTTTTTCAACAAAATTATCGGAACCGGCGTTCTCGCTTATAGCATAAGATCCTATTGGCTGTATTGCGGCTGCGGATATTATGCACGCGGTAAGGATAAGCGGTATTATCTGCGCTGCAGGCCGCTTGGTTTTTTTCAGACAGGAGATACAATAAATTATCAGGCACGCCAAAAGAACGCTTATCTGCTTGTCCACGATCTCCACCACAGCCTCTCCTGCCAGTGCCGAGAGAAAATCGGAAACATCGTGCCATTTGAGCATATCTATCAGAGTATCGCCCCATATATTGCCCGAATATCCGCCGTAGAAAATAATATTCAGCGGCGTTGACATAATAGTGCATAGCACTCCCAGCCAGAAGATCGAAATTACGGCGTTCAGCACATTGTTGAGATATCCCTTTTTTATAAAAATATGTATCAGTATTGCCGCTGCAACGTTGATAACGGAATACACAAGGGCAGATACATCATAAATTGAAGATACGACGTTTGACGCCAGACCTGCAATTATGCCGCTCAATAAGCCACCGTAATACGACGAAATGATCGTGCCCACCATATCCAGCCATACGGGCAGATCGAGTGTATATGCAATATATCTTCCCACAACATTGAGAATGATACCAATAGCGGTCACACCGACCGTTTTTGTAATTCTTTTCAAAACTATCCCTCCAATTCACTTTTGCTGTGCAAGGCTCAATTCCGTTAAGTGCAGGGTCAGGTTAGGATACGCCGCTGCTTGTTTGAACTGTGATCTTTGACTTATTATTGCCGATGCCAAAAGCCATTATATATACAGGGAACCTCTAAAAACCTCCTTCACGGCATATTTTCTATGACTTACATCATCTG
>JBJFFR010000055.1:0-3760 GCA_051891935.1 Oscillospiraceae bacterium | reverse complement strand
AGCTGATGTAAGTCATGTACGAAAATATGCGAGCAATACGAAGTATTGCTTTGTCTCGGTTTTTAGAGAACCCCTACAGTCTTTCATTTAATGCTTTGCGATGAAAACTATTATTCAATATAATTATACATTATTTTCTCAAAAATGACAATACTTATTTCTACAAATAACACGGAATTTCAACGAGTGAATTATTTCTCACAAAATTATTAACAAACTATTGTAGGGGACGGGTTTCTGTCCCGATGTTACCGATACCATAAATAAACGGGACGGGCGACCCGTCCCCTACAGTAAAATACGGTGATTATGACAATATTTTCATAGAAATTTTATTATTTGTTTACTGTTTGGAATACCGTGCTACAAATAATTGTGAAATGCAGAGAAAAAGGTTTTATACTAAACACCATTTAAAATTTGGAACAAATCAAGCCGATAATCTTGGATATATTGGTTTTCGGCGCAGATTTTTTGTCTGCACTTTAATGAGGGATCAGTATTAACCCCCAGCTATACTGGGGAGAATTGAGTAAGACGTATCGGGTGTGATGACAATAAAAGCCTCCTATGATATAATAACAATGGTGTCGCAAGCCAAAGTAAAAATCATAGGAGGCGATAATAGTTTATCACACATAAGGTGGAGTTGTCAATATCATATCGTATTATACTAAGGAAACGATTGCTTCGCATTAATCAGCGTATTCCTAATCCCCGATTGTAAAGTGTACAAAAAATGGGGCAAAATCTCGTAGCTGTTTTAAACAGCTTTATATGGATTTCGGCGCAGATTTTTTGTCTACACGTTAATGAGTGATTAGTATTAATACCAAAGTACAGAAAGAAAGTGATGTACGGAAAGGTGCGTGAAGATGTGAGGGAGATGACTTGAGCAAACTTACCGCTCACTCACATTCATCCAAACCCTCATTTCATTCTCAACGCGGTTTCCCCAGGTATAATAAGGAACAGCAGCCGCATCGCAGGGCGAGGATTTTTCCGGCTCACTGCTGTAAATATCCTCGCAGTCTGATATGCGATAAGCTTTAGCAGTCAGCCTAACCGTACCGCCGAGAAGGTCGGGGATAAAATCGCTTACCGATGGAATTACGCTTCTGTCTAATCGAAGTTCTCTGACGCTTCCGTTATCCGCTCCCTCAAAGCAGTAAACCAAAGGTCCGCGCATAAGGGCGGTCATTCCCGAAAGCCTCGGCACCTTGCAGGAGGCCCTGACAAATCGGGGAGTACCGTCAAGAAGCAGTTCTATCTCTGCTTTATCATTTATATCAATGTACACATAGCCGTTTTCGGGAGTTTTTGAAACCTCCGAACCGTTAAGCTTAAGAGTATAGCTCTTGCTCCATTTTGGAATACGCACAGCAAGTCTGCCGTTACCCGTAACGGTGTACTTTATGGTCATATCGTAGGGGTAATCGGTCGTACATTTAAGTGAAATTCCGTTGGAAAAGCTTACGCTTCCCGAGGCAAACAGGTGACAATAAGCGGTATCCTTGCTTTCGCCGTATGCGTACTTGCCGATAGAGCCGATGAGCCTTGCCACGTTGGGAGGACAGCAAGCGCAGGCGTACCAATGAGGACGGGAGGGGAGAACGTGAGAGTGAGTGCAGGCTTTCCCCGAAATGCCGGGGTCAACTTCAAGGGGATTTACATAGAAGAATCTTTTTCCGTCAAGCTGCATTCCTGCAAGAACAGTATTGTAGAAAGCAAGCTCCATAACGTCTGCATATTCGCTGTTGATCTCGTTTTCAAGCATTCTGCTCCCGAAGAACATCAGACCGATAGCAGCACAGGTTTCCGAATAAGCCGTGTCGGGCGGCAGGTCGTAATCAACTGTAAATGCTTCACCATTTACCGTAGAGCCGATACCGCCCGTAATGTACATCTTTTTGTGAACAATATTGTCCCATAAGCGGCGGCAGGCTTCAAGAAGCTCCTTGTCTTCCGATTCGGCGGCAAGGTCTGCCATGCCCGTGTAGAGATATACTGCACGGACAGCGTGACCCGTGGCTTCGGACTGCTCACGAACGGGTTTTCCGCTCTGGCGGTAATCATTATCCCAAGGATCGCTGTTCCACACCGTCCAGTCACGCTTTTCAGCTTCCCTTGACCAGAAGTCAGGAGCATTTCCTCGTTCGTTTATGAAATGCTCCGACAGTTCGAGAAAATGCTTTTTTCCTGTAAGCCGATATAATTTCAGAAGTGCAAGCTCGATCTCGGGGTGACCCGGAACGCCTTCAACATTTTGTGTGACAAAACGATCATAAATGCACTCCGCATTCTTTATTGCAACGTCAAGCAACTTATGCTTTCCCGTTGCTTCGTAATAAGCACATGCAGCTTCGATAAGATGTCCCGAGCAGTACAGTTCGTGCCCTTCGAGCAGATTTGTCCAGCGTTTTTCCCTGTCCTTTATGGTGAAATAGGTGTTGAGATAACCGTCCTCGTCCTGTGCGGCTGCAATAAGGTCAATAAGCTCATCAGCCTGTTTTTCAAGAGTGCTGTCGGCTTTGTTTGCGAGAGCGTAAGCCGCAGCTTCAAGCCACTTATATGCGTCGCTGTCCTGAAATACCATTCCGTAAAAGCCATCTTTAACATCTTCGCCTTTCAGTGCCTTTGCAGCATTTATGAAATTGGCGGCAACGTGGCTTTTTTCAGCACCCTCGGCTTTATCCCATAACACGCTTTGCTGATATGGGATAACTGATACATGGACAATATCCTGATATTTCTCCATAAATCCCGATGCTTTGTATGAAGTAACGGGTATCTGTTTCAGTGTTTTCATAAGGCTTCTCCTCCTTGTTGACAATTAACTTTATATGTATTATAATACTATGTATAAACGATTTGAATGGAGAATAGTTTTGATTATATGGAAAATATTATTACTCTTGTATCAATAGATGAAACAAATCTTCCGCTTGTTTATGACTGTGACATACTTACAGCCTCGGAAGGCTTCTATCACATAGACCGTACAGCGGATTTTAACGTTCTAATACTTGTCACGGACGGGATAATGTATGTTACTGAAAGTGACATTGACTATGAGATAGGAGCAGGGGAGCTGCTGTTCCTGAAAAACGGACTGCGCCATTTCGGAAAGCATGAGATCCCGAGAGGTACACGCTGGGTTTATGTTCATTTTTCATTGCCCGATGAAAATGGCATTGAGAGAGTATATCTGCCTAAAAAAATATGCGGACTATCGGGAAGTATTATTGAAGAAAAGCTGTATAAGCTGTGTGAATCTTTTCACAGCTCTGATAAAATACAGAAGTTTCGTTCCAATGCACAGTTTTATGATATCCTGCTTGACCTCTGCTCGGAACAGCCGAAAAGCGAAAGCGTCACAGACAAAATATGTGCTTTTCTTGATACGCAGACGGATAAGGATTTTTCAAAAGCACTTATAAGCGAATATTTCTACCTCAGTTACAGTCGGCTTGCCGCAGAGTTCAAACGTGAAAAAGGTATTTCAATGGGACAGTATCACAATGCCGCAAGGATGAAAAGAGCCTGTCATCTATTGCGTTCGACATTGATGTCGGTAGGGGAGATAGCGGATGAGCTCGGATTTACCGATATGCTATATTTCAGCAAGAAATTCCGTACTTATGTAGGAGTTCCGCCTACCGATTATAGAAAACAGATTCAGAAAAAGTATTAATACTAATATCGAATCAACCGTAAGACTAAATCCTCGGATATAATAATCCAATTCTGCGTCTGGCTC
>JBJFFR010000054.1:0-19837 GCA_051891935.1 Oscillospiraceae bacterium | reverse complement strand
TCGTGAATTGCGCTTATTCTTTCTTATCGGAACAACTATCCTCTGACAGCAAATATACGAACGAAGTGAGTATATTTGCTGTCAGACGAAACATGAACAGCTATTCAATATGAACGTGAAAACAATGAGCGCAAGCGAATGTGTTTTCACACAACGGAACAGCTTTCGGTCATAACGGTAACGCAGTATCTATATTTTCCTTAAAAAATAACAACCGCCTTGTTTCGTGGAGCTCTCTGCAAAGGGAGAACCAATAAGGGGGAGAGGAGCACTCTGTAACCTATGGACGTGGGCCGTCTCCTCTCCCCCTTAAAGGTTCTCCCTTAAGTGTATTTATACACTTTGCACTCATCTTTCCTTTATCCCTCTCTTCTCAGGCCAAACTATATGGACTATTAAGTAGCTTTTTCGCTTTAGTTTATAGGCGTTCAGCGCCCCCATGATGAATAAAGATATGGTGGACTTGATTTTATCTTAAATATTTTTTCTCCGTCTAAATTATACGGACTATTAAGTTGATTTTTCGCTGTATTTTATCGATGTTCAGCTACTTGTGCTGAATATAGATATGGGGACTTGACTTTCCTCATTTTTTACTTTGCACTCCCCTTCCTTTATCCCTCCCTTCTCCATTACGAATTAACCGAAGTTTTGTCGATAAAAAATTATTGACTTTTGGAATAAATTGGTATATAATTCTAAATATAGGAAAGATTTGTAAACAAATAGTAAAGGAATGATAAAAATGATCTGCCCAAAATGCGGAAAAACCTACGGAAACAAGATCACCTACTGCATAAGCTGCGGAATACCGCTTGAAACGGAGGACGGAGCTCCTGCCGAGATATCTTCCGAGCAGGAAACCAAAAATATAACGCTTTCGCCCAGCTTTTTTGCCCCCGAAGAGCCTCTTACCGAGCCTGCGACACGTTCAATAAGCATGACCTGTGCAAGTGAAAAAACACAGCGCAGGAACAAAGGCAGCGGATTTATAAAAATAACAGCGTCCGTATTTCTGTCTGCGGCGCTTTTCGGCTCGCTGATACTCTTTTTCGGGAGCAGCATAGGACGAGCCGCTACCGAGGAGAGCAACGCCGCAGAAGCCGTGAGGAATATTGATATCCTTAACATCCCTGCAAAGGAGCTGAAGATCACCGCACTTGAAAACGGCGACCTGTCCGACGATCAGACTGTCGGTGAAGCTATTGCGGCGATGACAGTAGGCTCCGGAGTTGATGAAAGCAACATTCGGCGCATCTATGACCGCTCGACCGTCAAGGAATTTATCGGGAACACAGCCGCCGAATATGCCGAATACATCCGCAGCGGCAAAAAGCCCGAAGAGATCACGCCCGAAAGGGTCAAGTCACTGCTCGGCGAAAATGTTTCCGTTATCAGCACGAATACCGGCATTGAACTGACCGAAAGCGATCTTGAGCTTGCATACGAGCAGATAGAGCTTTCACGGGATGCGCTCGCCTGCCTTTCCGCATCAAACCTTGAACAGGGCAGGAGCGGAGAGATATTAAAGGCTGTCCGTGCCTACCTTTCCGTCCCGACAGTCATCGCAGAGCTTATTTTTTCCGCCGCCGCTGCGTCTGCTGTCATCGTCATAAACAAAAACAAGCGTCTTGCGCTCGGCTTCTGCGGTATACCGATCTTCCTGGCAGGCTTTTCGGCTGTGCTTTTCACGTTCATGTTTTCGATGCAGCTCGGATTTTTCAGCGGTCTGGACGGTCTTGAAAAGGAAACCGCCGCAGGCATCTCCGCAGCCGTTTCGGAAAATGCTTATCGTATCAGCGCCGCCATGATGTTTCTCGGGCTCTGTATTCTCATTGCCGCCCGTTCGTCAAAGCAGACCGAAAAGCGGCAGAAAAACGCATAATTCATAAATATAAACAGGCATTGCGGAGCATCATTGAACGATGGACTGCAATGCCTTTGTTATATGTATTGATAGCCGTTATTCATGCGGAGTTTCCTTTATAACGCGCTGTATCTCGACTATTTTCGGCTGCATACCGCGAAGCCGCTGTTCAGCCTCGGCAATGCTTCCCGACCGCAGCTCCTTCATCACAAGCTCCGCCTCGGAAAACAGCTCATCCATGCCGAGATTGCCGAGAACGCCCTTGAGCTTGTGCGAACACATTTCAGCCTTTGCGTTATCTCCGCCCGAAAGAGCGGCGTATATCTCCTCAAAGCGTTCGGTATCCGCAAATTCATCAAGAAACTTCACATAAAGCTCGTCCAGACCGCCGAAACGGTCAATAGTCTTATCCGTGTTTACTCCGACCCTTTTAAGCTTATCAAAAAAAGCATCATAATTTTTTTCCATAACAAAGTTCCTTTCCATATACCATGCGTTCTCCGATAAGGCGAACGGCAGTAATTATCGTTCGACTATATTATATACTATTAGACATATTTTGTCAACAGAGAGTGCGTTCTATAATCATTTACTGCTATTTTTGTGAATTTTTATCACTCAATTAACATTTTTTACACATATTTAGAAAGCGTTTTTGTTTATAATGCACAATGAAACAAGAAAAAGAATATTTATAAATAACCTTGAAAAAAGATAGTGTATGTGGTATAATTTATATGTAATATTGGTTAAGGAGGCTTACAAATGTCCGATACAACAAAAAAACTCAAAATACTTATCTGCGATGACTCGGCACTTGTCAGAAAACAACTCAGCAACATCCTCTCCGGTATCGGGGATTTTGAAATATTCTTCGCCGAAAACGGAAATGCGGCAGTTACAAAATATGCGGAGGTGCTTCCCGACATTTCCTTTATGGATATTGTTATGCCCGAAAAATCGGGTATAGACGCACTTAAAGACATCATCTCGCTCAACCCGAACGCAAAGGTCGTTATGGCTTCTTCGATCGGAACCCAGGGCAACCTCAAGACTGCTATCGAGTGCGGCGCTTTCGACTTCATCCAGAAGCCGGTCGAAAAGGGTGCGATCGAAAAGATCATCAATAAAATATTGTAAGGAGGAGATACACAGTGTTTACGCAATTTTTCGGGAATTATCTTCTCAACAGCGGACTTGTTTCCCCCGAAAAGCTCTCCGAAGCTCTCGGCAAGCTTTCCGAAACAAAACTAAGGCTCGGCGTCCTTGCTATCAACGCAGGTATCATGACCGCCGAACAGGTCGACAGAGTTCATGCAGAACAGCAGAAGGTTGACAAGCGCATCGGTGAGCTTATGGTCGAAATGGGCTATGCTACCGACGAGCAGATCGACAAGCTGCTCCGAACACAGCCAAGTGCGCATCTTCTTCTCGGCCAGACCCTCGTCAATGACGGAGTTATGACAAACTCACAGTTTGAAAACGCTCTCAACAGCTATAAAAAGGAAATGGGCATCAACGATGCTGACCTTGAAGTTGCTGACCTCGGCGATTTCCGTCCGCTCGTTGACAAGTTCTATAACTTTGACAACACGGACAACAAATCCTATCTCTCGGGATATATCGTTCTCCTTTTCAAGAACCTCGTTCGCTTCATCGGAACGGACTTTGCTCCGCTTAGCGCGCAGGAGCTTATTGGCAATATCTCCAGAAGCTGTTTGGGTCAGGAGATCCACGGCGGAATTAAGGCTATCACACTCATTGACGCAGACGATGATTCGCTTATCGAGTTTGCTTCACGCTTCTCGGGCGAACAGCTCACAGCAAACGATGATTTCACACGCGACTGCATCAACGAATTCCTCAATCTTCACAACGGACTTTTCGCAGTAAATGTTTCCAACGAAACAGGTCTTGAAATTGAGCTTTCACCGCAGACCGTTTACAATGAACTCAATATTGACACTATCAACAATTCACGCGTTATCCCCGTTTGCTTCTCATTCGGAACGATAAACTTTATCATAAGCATATAAATTATAGGCTTTTTTCATCCTTTCTTCTTTAGCCGCCTGCATAACCCCGATCGGGTATGCAGGCGGTGTTTTTGTTTTTCTAAAGAGTAATATAACTGTAACTGAAATGTAATTGTATTTTATTAAAAAAACTGGTATAATATAGGTAATTAAGGTGAAATAATATCCCCGTTTGAAAGGAAATCCCACAATGAGATACACAGGTAAAAAGCTGACTGTTTTTTTGACATCCTTGTTGGCGGCAACTGTGGTACTTTGCTCCTGCAATAATAAAGGCTCCGACAGCACAACGACCGTTCCCGAAACATCTTTTTCTTCCGAAACGACCGTAAACAGCGCCGATGATACAAGCACACCGAAGATCATGCCGAGCGCAGTCACTCCCGGCGATCAGACCGACCCCGACGCATTTTCTTCCTATACATTCTCCCTGAACGGCGGCGAAAATAACTATATGATAACCGTTTCCGCTACGGATAACGATTCCGAGCTGAAGATCATCACCGAGGACAGCTCATTCAGCTACTCGGAATATACTCTCACCGCCCCCGAAAACTATATTCTTGACATTCCCTATTCCAGGGATTATGCTTCAAGCGTTTGCAGCGTTCTTACCAATACAGCTGACGATAAGACCGTACCCGATGTAGTCCAGTTCCTTTTCTACCTCGATAATTTTGACACCGGGGAGGAGCTGCCCTATACCGTAAAGCGCTTATATTCCGTTAAAAACGGCGAATTTACCGAGCTGAAGGTTTATGACGCCGACGGCAATGAAATGGACTATATCCCCGAATACACGCTCCTGCGCACCGAAGGTACGGTTTTTATGCCGACTCCGACCGTGACATTTGATGATAACGGCACCGCTTCGGTCGATCTAACGGTATATGACTTTGATACGAATGGATTCACCCTGAAAAAACGTGTTCAGTCCACCGATTTTGAAACAGACAAGCTTTACTACGGCTATGCCGCAAAGGCTGTTGCTGACGATATCGCAAAATATTTCACCACAACGAGCCTTAACGTCAGCGATTATGAAAACTACGTTCAGCTCGATTCGCTCAATTCGGACGGCACAAGCTTTATGTTCTATTTCGTTGACGATCCGAGATTCAAGACCGTTGCCGAGCTTGAAAGCTTCGTCAAGAAATACTTTGACGCCAAGACCACCGACGAAATGTTCATCAACGCTCCGCAAAGATACCGCGACGTTGACGGAAAGCTCTGCACGGTCGTAGGCGACGCAGGAATCCCCTATATCGGAAACATAACGATAACGGGATATAACTACAACGAAAAAACAGGCACTATCACCTATAAGACAAAAGCCGAACGCTTTGACGAAGAGGGCAAATTCGTTGAATTCATTGACGGCGGCGACTTTGCGCTCGAGGTCAACACCAACGATCAGAGCTTTAGGATAACACAGTATAAATTGAACTACTAAAATACAAACGGGCACCGTAAAGGAAACTTGGTACTGATACATACCACCCTTGACGGCACCCGTTTTTTTACGGAGTGTTATTCTATATAAAGAACCTTATACATTTACGCAGTTGCAGGCTGCGGCGTTTTCTTTGTGCCGCAGGGAACCTTTGCGGAGATTCGGAAGCGCAAACGCAGATTATCCGTTACCAATGCAATGAATTCGGAGTTGGTCGGCTTGCCCTTTCCGCCGTTTATCGTATAGCCGAACATTTTTGTAAGTACTTCGACATCGCCTCTGTCCCATGCAGTTTCGATAGCGTGACGGATAGCTCTCTCGACCCGTGACGGCGAGGTGTCAAACTTTCGTGCAATTGTCGGATAGAGCAGCTTCGTTACGCTTTCAAGCATTTCGGAATCATTGATCGAGAGCATGATCGCCTCACGCAGATAGTGGTAGCCCTTGATATGCGCAGGGATGCCGATAGTGTGGATAATGTCGGTCACAACGACTTCCATGTGCGCCTGATCGGAATCGTCCTCAAAATCGCTGACCGACGACGGCGTGATATGCTCAATGAAGCTTATCAGAGCGTCGATCTCAAACGGCTTGATGAGAACATAAGCATTGTTTCTGCTCATCACATTTTTCTCAACATAGGCATTGCGGTACGGAAGCGTCACAATGAAGAAAGGCTTCTTTGCGCTGCCCATTTCGGTGCGGTGCATTACCTCCAGAGCGTCTGCGCCCGGCATAAGCGCATCGCAGATAACGATATCCGGCTGAACAGAGCGGATACTGTCGAGAACAGCGCTTCCGTCGCTTTCACATTCCGTTACGGAATATCCCTTCGAATTTAGTGAGCCTGCCATTTTTTTGCTGAAATCCATAGAATTATCGGCAATTAAAATTTTAACATTAGCTGACATAATTATACCTCCTAAATTTTCTTTTACCATATTTTACCATTAAATATTAAAACTTTGTGTCGAATTAACAAACGGAAACCACATTTATTTTTAAAGTTTTCGACATTTTGTGTTCTTATAAAAGTAAAAATCAAGTAATGTGTTGAGATGTGCATTGTTTCGCACTTCAATCGACAAACTTAGCAAATAAAAAGCTCATTAAACCTCCCCGGCTGCAATATTGTGTTGTTTTCCTGTCGGTATATACCATATATTGTATGTTAATAACATATTTTACTGTAATAATACACTATTTAAGCGAATATGTCAATAATTCCGGAAAACAATTTCTTCCAATATTTATGTATAAATTTTATCTATATTTTACAAAATAGTTAATAAATTACCATTTTTAATACATAGTTAATTAATAGTTTTCGCTATCTTTGTTTATATTAACGTAACAAATGCAACTTATTGCGCCGCATCCAAGTTTACAATAAATTCACAATTAAATTCAAAATAAGCTTGACAAAACGAAAAAGCAGTGTTATAATTTGTTTATATTCAAAAAGGCAATGATGGGAAAAAAGACCTCTTCGTATTCTTCAGAGAGCCGTCGGTCGGTGAAAGACGGTGCTGCGTTAAGGTTATAACTCATCCCGGAGCTGTCCGCCGAAGCTTTACAGTAGGTTGGAACGGGTTCTCCCGTTACAGAGATACGCATTGGATATCATTTGATTGAGATGCGGTGAGGGCGGATCGTTTCGATCCGAACAAGAGTGGTACCGTGGAAGTTTACAGCTTTCATCTCTTATTTGAGATGAAAGCTTTTTTATTTGTCCGAAAATTCTTTGTCAAAAGCAGAGAAAAAAGAAGCGATGAACATCACATCAATTCTCATTATACCTTTCGCCAAAAGCAAAAGGTCCAAGCCAAAGGTCACAAGCCGAAAGCAAAAGAACGGACTCCTGACAGAACACTGTTCCTCCCGCAGAAATTCAGATTCGCTGATCCAAGGGAAAGGCGAACGATTTGGAAAGGAAATCAGAAATGAAAAATTTTGAAAACTACACAAGAAGATATTTTATGCCCTCCGAGCCCTGCTTTGACTGGGTGAAAAAGGATCATGTCGATAAAGCTCCGATCTGGTGTTCTGTTGACCTTCGTGACGGAAATCAGGCGCTCATTATCCCGATGTCCCTCGAAGAAAAGCTCACATTCTGGAAGCACCTCATCAAGGTCGGCTTCAAGGAGATCGAGATCGGCTTCCCTGCAGCTTCCGAAACAGAATATGAATTCTGCCGCACACTTATCGAGCAGGATCTTATTCCCGACGATGTAACGATACAGGTTCTCACACAGTCGAGAGAGCATATCATTGCAAAGACCTTTGAAGCACTCAAGGGCTGCAAGAACGCTATCGTTCATCTTTATAACTCCACTTCCGTTGCGCAGCGTGAACAGGTTTTCAAAAAGTCCAAGGAAGATATCATTAAGATCGCTGTCGAGGGCGCAAAGCTCTGCAAGGAATACCGCAGCAAGACCGAGGGAAACTTCCGCTTTGAATACTCCCCCGAAAGCTTCACCGGAACAGAACCCGAATTTGCACTTGAGATCTGCAACGCTGTAATTGATGTTTGGCAGCCGACATCAGACGACAAGGTAATTATGAATCTCCCCGTTACTGTTGAGGAAAGTATGTCCCACGTTTACGCTTCACAGATCGAATATATGTGCAAGCACCTCAACTGCCGTGAAAATGTGATCGTTTCGCTCCATCCGCACAACGACAGAGGCTGCGCAGTTGCAGACACCGAGCTCGGACTCCTCGCAGGCGCAGACAGAGTTGAAGGCACTCTCTTCGGCAACGGCGAACGCACAGGCAACGTTGACCTTATCACCGTTGCGATGAATATGTTCTCCCACGGTGTTGACCCCGAGCTTGACTTCTCCAACATTCCCGAGATCACAGAGGTTTACGAAAAGATGACCCGTATGCACGTTTACGAACGTCAGCCTTACAGCGGCTCGCTCGTATTTGCAGCATTCTCCGGTTCGCACCAGGACGCTATCGCAAAGGGACTTAAATGGCGTGAAGAAAAGAACCCTCCGCACTGGAACGTTCCTTACCTTGCCATCGACCCGAAGGATGTCGGAAGAGAATACGAGGGCGATGTTATCCGCATCAACAGCCAGTCGGGCAAGGGCGGCATCGGCTTCCTCATGGAGCAGAATTTCGGTATCAATATGCCTCCTAAAATGCGCGAAGCATTCGGCTACCATGTCAAGAGCGTTTCCGACCACGCTCACAAGGAGCTTCAGCCTGCCGAGGTTTACGATGTATTCAAGAACAACTACCTCAACATCAGCAACAAGTTCACCGTTTCCGAAGCTCACTTCTCGCAGAAAAACGGTATCTCCGCAGTTGTTTCGGTTATGTACAACGGAACTCTCATTTCAAGGGAAGCTGCCGGCAACGGCCGTCTTGACGCAGTTTCAAACGCTGTAAAGGACGCTCTGGGCATAAGCTATTCTATCACTACATACGAGGAACACGCTCTTGAAAGAGGTTCAAGCTCACAGGCCTGCGCTTATGTCGGCATTGAAACCGAAAACGGCGTATTCTGGGGCGCAGGTATCCACACCGATATCATCGACGCTTCGATAAAGGCTCTCGTTTCCGCTATCAACAACAGCGGTCTTGTAAAATAAACATTATATGTTATACTTAAAACCATTTAAAAACTGTACAAAAAATCAAGCAATAATCTCTCGTATATGGATTTTGCGCAGATTTTTTGTCTACAGTTTAAATGGTTTTTAGTATTAATCCCATTTGCGAAAAAAACTGCAGACGGGATTTTTTGTGCAAATTTACGATTTCAAATTTTTTTCGCTCAACTATTTGACGTATTCCGCAAAATGTGATATAATAAAAAACACTATTTTTTACCTTTTTTTGACATTTCCCGGTAGAATTTTATAACATTGGAGGAATTATTTATGCCACAGCAATCACTCCGCCCGGCAATATCCGATAAAGTCGTAAGAACGCACATGCTGAGTATATTTATTGTATGTATCGCTTTCTGCGTGATAAATCTCGTGAGCGGCACAGTGCTGACCGGAATTCTCACCGCAGTTATGGGTGTGGTAGTTCCGTTTATCGTGCTTATTCCGATGAAAAACGCTTCAAATCTTACCAAGGGTATCTTTCTGACACAGGCTACTGCGGTAGTCATCGTTGTACTCTCCGGCACAAAGGGCGAGCTTCATACAATGTATGCTCTCCTTGCGGCAAACATTGCCATAGGCTGTGTTTACAACAGCGTTAAGAATGTTGATATACCTTGGGTATTGACCGATGTTCTTATTCTGGCGGCTTTACTTATAAAGGACAAGGCTTATGTAGGAGCGGAAAGCAATGTTATTGTAAACGGCATTCTGGGAATAAACATTGCCGCTTTTATGCTCCGAATACTTATGAAAAACACAGTTTCTCTCATCGCCAAGTCTGAACAGTCCGCAGAAGAAACAAAAGGGCTGCTTGGTCAGGTGCAGCAGAAAATGGACGAAAGCACCGCTCTTTCCGAACACCAGACAGAGCTTATGCGCAAGGTTTCCACTATCGCTTCCTCGCTCAGTGACTCAACAGCATCCATGCTCGATATCTCAAGCAGACTTACAGCCGCTTCCGAGGAACAGGCAAGCACCGTTGCTGATATACTTTCAAATGTAGAAAGCTTCGCAAATGAATCCGAACGCTGCCTCGATGAAGCAGAGCTTGCCGCAAAGGCAGCTGCCGAAAGCGCAGAAAAGCTTAACGAAAGCAACCGCAATATGCAGCAGATGGTAAAGACTATGGAAGATATCAGCGAATCCTCCAACAAGATCAGCAGCATCATCAAAACGATCGAAGATATCTCATTCCAGACCAATATCCTCGCCCTCAATGCAGCCGTTGAAGCCGCAAGAGCAGGCGCAGCAGGAAAGGGCTTCGCAGTTGTTGCCGATGAAGTTCGCAACCTTGCAAACAAGAGTGCCGAAGCCGCAAAAAGCACCTCAACTCTTATCAACGAATCCATCACTGCCGTAAGCAGCGGCACAGAGTTTGCAAAAACCGCTGCCGAACACATGGAAAGCATCATAGACGCTTCACAGAGAAGCGAAGAACACGCTCACAGGATAGCCGAGCTCACCGAATCGCAGAGGAATTCCGTTGATGATATCAAGACAAGGATCGCCGCTGTTTCCGATGTTATCACACAGAACACCGAAACCGCATCCGAAAGTGCCGAGATCGCACGTTCCGTTAATGTCGAGATCGAAAACATGAACGTCCTTGTTGCAAATCAATAACACAAATACATAAATGCCGCAGTTTCAATGTGAACTGCGGCGTTTTTGTCTATACTTTTATCGGGGATCAGTATTACATATTTTCCCTATCTCTCCGACAAGCAGCCTTACCTGCTGTAATGTGCTGAAAACGGACGGAGAGAAGCGAACCGTTCCCTCGGGTGCTGTCCCGATAGCCTTGTGAGCAAGACCCGAACAATGAAGTCCTCCCCGAAGCGCAAATCCCCGTCTGCTCAATTCCGAGGCAAGCTCATTCGAGGTCATCCCATCCGCATTGAACGAAACGATCGGGAGATATTTTCCCTTTCCCCGATAGATCCTTACCCTGTCAAAAGCACTTATCCCCTCGATAAAGTATCGGCAAAGCTCCGCTTCATGCACAAATATCCTTTCAATACCTTTTTCCGAAACGAAATCAATGCCTGCGCCAAGTCCGAGGATGCCCATAGTGTTGACCGTTCCGCTTTCAAGGCTGTCGGGAAGAAAATCAGGCTGCGCCAGCTCCAGCGATGTGCTTCCCGTTCCGCCTTCCATTAGCGGAGCGATCGGATATTTACCGTCCGAAACGAGCAGACCCGTTCCCGGCGGACCGTAAAGCGACTTATGCCCTGCCGTACAGAGAATATTTATCCCGTCCGAAAGCTTTATGTCAAGCACTCCGCAGGCCTGTGCTCCGTCTGCGATGAAGCAGATATTGTGCCGCCTGCAGATCTCGCCGATTTTTTTGTAGGGCGTTATCCTGCCCGTGACATTGCTTCCGAGAGTGCATACTATCGCCTTTGTATTAGGCTTTATCAGCCGCTCAAAATTTTCGGCAACGGTTTCATCATCGGAGGTCGCGTCGGCGATATCAAACGTGCAGCCGACCTTGCTCAAGGCATAAACAGGACGGGCGACAGAATTGTGTTCAAGATTTGAGATGATAATATGCCCCTCGCCTTTTGTGCTGCCGACAACGCCTTTTATTGCGAGATTAAGGGCGTGGGTACAGTTCGAGGTAAAAACGACATTTTCCGTCTGCACACCGAAAAAATCGGCGGCTTTCTTCCGCACATTGTAAACAGCCTCGGCAGTCTTTATAGAAAGCTCGTGTCCGCTCCTGCCCGGGTTGCCGCCGTAGCGTATCAAAGCCTCGTTCACGGCTTTGCGGACGGGATAAGGCTTCGGAAAGGTCGTTGCCGAATTGTCAAAGTTTATCATTATGCGGTTCGTTCCTTTCTGCCCCATATTTTCGTAACGGGGGCGGAAAAAGAAATTCCCGCCCGTTATATTTAAAAAATCAGAGGAAATTAATTTGGCCTTCCGACTGCGCGCGGAGTCAGTCCTGCAGCTTCAAGCAGCTGTGCAACCACTCCGGGATCTGCCGCAGCCGAAACGCTGTAACCGCAGCCGACCGCAAGCGATTTCGGAGTGCGGATGACCTCGGCGGATATCCCCTTTCGGCGCAGTTCAGTCTGTGCCTTTATTGCAATTGTAACGGACGGAAAAGCGAAAATATATCTTTCCATAGCTTCTCTCCTTCCGAAACGCAGTTTTTCTGCGTTTGGTACATTATATGCGGAGCGTGTGGAACGGTGAACGATAATTTGGCTGTTTATTAAAACCATTTCCTTGTGACCAACATAGTGAGTATATGTTGGTCACAACACAGTTTGAACAGCTATGCAATGGGGACAACAATTGTCGTTTCCCTGTGCATAGCTTTAATCAGCGGTTTTCTGAAATCTATCAGCAAATTTAATAAAAAATTCAAAAAAGCTATTGACAAACCATATATACGGTGTTATACTGTATATATTCGAATAATAACAGTATATTCAGAGGTACCTTATGAAAATAATATTAAAAAACAAATCTGACGTGCCGATCTACGAGCAGATAGAAGAACAGATCAAATCTCAGATACTTGAAGGCAAGGTCGGAGAGGACGAACAGCTCCCCTCCATAAGACAGCTTGCAAGGGATCTGAAAATCAGCGTTATCACAACGACCAGAGTTTATAACGACTTGGCGGAAGAGGGTTTTATCGTATCGGTCGCAGGCAAAGGCTATTACGTTGCGCCGAGAAACAACGACCTGCTTCGTGAGCGTATGATCTGCGAAATGGAAGAGGGACTTGAAAAAGCCGTTTCAAACGGCAGAAACGCAGGCCTTTCGGACGATGAGATAATCGCTGCGCTAAAAACGGTTTTGGAGGAATAAAAATGGAAAATATACTCGAAATTCAAGGACTTTGCAAAAAATACAAAGACTTTGAGCTTAAAGATGTGAGCTTTGCCCTGCCAAAGGGGTACATAATGGGTTTCGTGGGACAGAACGGCTCCGGAAAAACCACCACCATACGCTCCATACTTAATATGGCAAACATCGACAGCGGAAAAATAAGCGTTTTCGGACTGGACAGCGTTTCCGACTCAAAGAGAATAAAGGAACGCACAGGCGTTGTCTTTGACAGCCTTTATTTTGCGGAGCATCTGAAAATAAAGGAGATCGAAAACCAGCTAAAGGGCTTTTATTCCGATTGGGACAGCGAAGGCTTTTTCGGAAGAATAAACGCTTTCGGTCTTCCGCTGAAAAAGAAGGTCGGAACATTCTCAAAGGGCATGAAAATGAAGCTGATGGCAGCTGTCGCACTTTCCCATAATGCGGAGCTGATAATTCTTGACGAGCCTACAAGCGGACTTGACCCCGTTGCGAGAGATGAGCTTCTTGATATTCTTGCCGATTATATCACAGATGAAAACAAGGGGATACTTTTCTCCACGCACATTACCGCCGATATCGAGCGCATTGCGGACTATGTAACTGTGCTTAACAAGGGCGAGGTCTGGTTCACGGGAACCAAAGACGAGCTTGTCGAAAAATATGTTGTCATCAAGGGCGACGAGGCGGATGTTTCAGACGAACTGAAGGGCAAATGCATAGGCTTTCATTCCTACAAAAACGGCTTTGACGCTATGCTTGACACGGAATATCTCAGTCTGCTCTCGAAGGAGATAGAGCATGAAAAGATAAATCTTGACGAAATACTTGTATATATTGCAAAGGAGAATAAAGATGAAGGACATAATTAATCTTATGAAGCTGGATCTTATCTGCATAAAAAAGAAAACCCTTGTACCGCTGCTTGCGGCTATGGCATTTTTTGCCGTATTCGGTTTTTACATGGGGCCGCAATTTATGATGGCGATAATCATTTTCTCGGGATTATGCGTACAGTCCATGTTCACGATAGCTGCAAAAAATGATTTCAACAAGCTGTACGGAGTGCTTCCCGTAAGCAGAAGCAGCGTTGTTTTTGCAAGGTTTCTTTTAGGTGTGGTTTCCGTAGGAATTGTTACCGCAGTTATGGTCGTGTTGGGGCTTATAGCGGATAAAGCGGCTTTATTTGAAAAAACAGACGAACAGCTGGCGCAGTTTTACTATGCTTCAAAGGACGACGGCTTCACTATTCCGATGATGGGAGCTATACTTTTTGCAGCTACCTGCATACTTATGTCTATCCAATATATGATAGTATTCATTTTAGGCGTTGAGAGGGAAACCATGGGAATGCTCTGCGCCGTTATAATAACAGCTGTAATGATGTTTATAATTGTCGCTGTAAATATTGAGATAACCACAGGTGCTGCCGATCTTCTCAGTAAGATCTATTTGAAAAGCGAATATCTGCTTTATGCCGCAATATACGCATTCGGACTGCTGGTCGCATTTATCTTTTCGCTGATAACGGGGGCGGTCATGAAGAGAAGAGAGCTGTAAAGAACTGTTCCCTTTTCCGCAGGAAACGGTTTAACCGGCATTTTCTAAACATAAAAACGCTGTTCGGACAAAACACTCGGTGCTTCGCTTTTCACTTTTTATCCCGAAGATAATTTGTCTTTATGGAAAAGAATAAGCGCAATTCACATTAATGGTTTAACAGATTGATTTCTCATATCCGTTTTTCCATTTTATTGTGAATTGCGCTTTTTTAGCTATACTTTTTGTGCTGTTTATGCTTTGCCTTTCGCTAAGGTTCAGGGAGTTTCGCTTACTGCTAAAGGTCAAATTGACCTGCAACAAGGTGGCTCTGCCCCCTTGACCCCTGCCACCTTTGAAAAGGTGGACGAAACTTTTGGTCGCCTTGAGGTTTTAACGACAAGTTTTAGTTATGCAAAAATTACGCATTACGAATTACGCATTACGCATTAAACTTTATCCGTATATTGATTTTGCAACATCAACAGTTTCCTTTGCGTCCTTTGCATAGAAATCCGCACCGATGCTTTCTGCATATTCGGGAGTAAGCACTGCACCGCCGACTACTACTTTACATTCGGGATACTGCTCACGGAGAAGCTTTACCGTTGCTTCCATTGAACACAATGTTGTCGTCATAAGCGCCGACAATCCCACAAGCTTTACCTTATTTTCTATTGCGGCGTCAACTACCGTTTGATAATCTACATCTCTTCCGAGGTCTATTACCTCATATCCGTAGTTTTCAAGCAGGACTTTTACAATGTTCTTGCCTATATCATGGATATCTCCCTTTACGGTCGCAAGCACGACCTTTCCCTTTATAACGGGAGCGGAGTTATTCATTATCATATTGTTTCGGATAACTTCAAACGCCGCCTGCGCAACGCCTGCGGACATTATGAGCTGCGGAAGGAAGATTATCCCCTTTTCAAAGTCCTCGCCAATCTTATCAAGCGCAGGAATAAGGATATTATCAACTATTTCCATTGAATCGGTAGTTTTGAGCAGCTCTTCGGTGACCTTTGCGCCCTCGGCTTTAAGTCCGTTCTTCACGCAGTACATAAGGTCGTGAGTATCTCCGCCCGGTGCTTTCGGGAACGGACTCGGCGGAGCTTTTTCCCCTGCATAAGCGGCGATAAAATCGACCGAGTTCACATCTATTGCAGTAAGGAGGCGATATGCTCTTACTGCGCCCGTCATTGAAGCGACATTCGGGTTCATTATCGGCAGGTCAAGTCCGTTCGTAAGGCACATCTGCAGGAAGTTGCAGTTGATAAGCTCACGGTTCGGCAGACCGAACGAAATATTTGAAACGCCGAGAACGGTTTTAAGTCCGAGCTCGGTTTTTACTCTATGCAAGGCTTCGACCGTTTTCATAACGTTAGCCTGCTCTGCGGAGGCGGTGAGCGTTAAGCAGTCGATGAAGATATCCTCTTTCGGGATACCCATTTCCATTGCCTTGTTCATGATGCGTTCGGCGATCTCAAAGCGCTTTTCTGCGGTTTTCGGGATGCCCTCTTCGTCAAGGGTAAGTCCTACAACTGCGGCGCCGTATTTTTTTACGATAGGAAGTATCTTTTCCATCGAGCCTGCCTCGCCGTTCACGGAATTGACGGTAGCCTTTCCGTTGTAAACTCGGAGTGCTGCTTCGATGACCTCGGGGATAGTTGAATCTATCTGGAGCGGCAGGTCGGTAACACCCTGTAGAGCCTTGACCGTGCGCACCATCATTGCTTTCTCGTCGATCTCGGGAAGACCGACATTTACGTCAAGTATCTCTGCGCCTGCCTGTGACTGCTCGATCGCCTGACCAAGGATATAGTCGATATCGCCCTTGCGGAGAGCTTCCTTGAAAAGCTTTTTGCCCGTCGGGTTGATACGCTCGCCGATTATTCTCGGCTGGTCGATGACAACGACCTTTTCGGCGGAGCAAACTGCGGCTTCGCACATCGGCGTGTTTTTCTCATATTTGAGCGGAGCAAGCGCCTTTTTGAGCGCACGGATATAGTCGGGATCAGTTCCGCAGCAGCCGCCTGCAAGCTTTATGCCGTATTTGACAAGCTTTGCTGCGCTTTCGGCAAACTCCTCGGGAGTAACGTCATATTCATTTGTTACGGGATTCGGAAGTCCTGCGTTCGGCTTCGCAACGATCGGGAGCTTTGTCCACTTGGATAATTCTTCGATAATCGGAGCAAACTCACGGGGGCCGAGCGAGCAGTTCACGCCGACAGCGTCAGCGCCCAGACCTTCAAGCGTGAGTGCCATTGCACCGACCGAGCAGCCTGTAAATGTGCGCAGATTCTGCTCGAATGACATTGTGACGATAACGGGAAGCTCGGAATTCTCCTTTGCGGCAAGAAGAGCTGCCTTTGTTTCGTAAAGATCGGTCATCGTTTCGATAACGATAAGGTCTGCGTCCTTTCCTGCAAGAACTTCTTCCTTGAAGTAGTCGTAAGCTTCCTCAAATTTGAGCGTTCCCGTCGGTTCGAGCAGCTGACCTATCGGACCTATATCAAGCGCAACGAGGACATCATCGCCTGCGGCTTTTTTTGCGTTTTTTATTGCAGCCGAGATAAGCTCGTCAACGGTCTTTCCCGTTTCAGCCATTTTATAAGCGTTTGTGCCGAAGGTATTCGCATAGACTATCTGCGAGCCTGCGTCAACATAAGCCTTATGCACCGAGGTGATAAGCTCGGGAGAGTTCAGATTCAAAAGCTCGGGGACTTCGCCCGTTTTGAGTCCGCTTTTCTGGAGCATAGTTCCCATGCCGCCGTCAAGAAATACGAACTCGTTATCGTTCAGAAGCTTATAAAAGCGTTCTTTTTTTGTCAATTTGTACACCTGCTTCCTCTTTTGCGGAATTCGCACCGTTCCCTCATTGAGCATACGGCGCAGCCTCTGCGTTTTTTCTCTATCGGTTCTTCCGACAAGCCAATGACCGCTGTAACGGACTTTCTCGGTATCATTATGAAATTTTCGCTCACGTTGAGTCCTATCTCACGGGCAGCGTTCACCGAATCGACAAATTTTTTCTGACAGCTTATAGGCATATCGCCGTAGCCGGGGGAAAAACGCCATGTCATATTCATATCGGGAAAGCTTTTGCGGACAGTTTCTTCGGCAAGATCGCAGACCTGCTCGATCGCACAGCCTGCCATTGCGTCAATTACAACAGCCGAAGCCATATCGGATATCTGCTCGGTGCGGATAAGCCTGTCCACCTCGCCGCCGATAGTTGCCGCAAGCAGTACAGCCTTTGTGCAGGACGAAAGATGCCTGCTTATGTCCCTGCCCGAAAGCACAAGCTCCGAATCGGCTAAAATGACTTCATCATCGGTTATTTTTTCAATGTCAAACACTCTGAACGTGAACTTTCCTCTGACAGCAGCAAGCAGCTTTTCCTCACAGCTGTCCATAAGCGCCGAAAGGTTCTCATCGGGCGTACTTCCGCCTGCGGCAAGATACCTTAACGCTTCTTCACGGTTTATTTTTACAGGTATATTATTCATACAATTTATCCGGAATAACCTCCTCAAGCTGAACAAATGTTATGACAGGAGCATTCTGTTCTGCGGTGCCTTTAATGTAAAGATACATATATTCTTCATCCGCATAAAACCATGTGCCGTATTCTGCCGCATCGTAAATATCGTGACTGTCCTCACGCTCGGACTGCCAGCCTATTGTCTGATAGGTTGGATAAGATTCTCCCGATTCCGCATAAGGCGCATATACCAATAATGGTATTGTCGAGCCGTTTATGTTGTAGTGCTCCTTGTCAAAGCGGAGAAATATTGGATTGCCCGATGAAAGACCAAACTTATAGCTTTCGCCGAGGATAAATACGTTATCGGTTTTTGTGCCGGTCATGCTTCTTTTTGCCTTTGCGCCGTTATAAATGTCGGTGGCTTCAAAGGTGTAAGCTTCGACGTCTAACGGAAGGTCGGCAAAATCGTCGGAAACGGCGGTGTATTCGTCAATATCACACCATTTCGTATTATATACTGCGCTTTCTCTGTTTGATAAATAACCGCCTGCCAGAAGCTCCATGTATTCTGCGCCGATGGGAACATCAAGATAGACGTGTTTCCTTGCGGAGTCGCAATAGCTGTATTTCGACTCGTTCAGGTCAAGGGACGGGTCTTTTATTTTTATCAGGATATGAGTTTCGGCATTGGCAAGCTCATCTTCAAGCCTTTTTATCGCAGCTTGAAGCGCATTACGGTAATCAACGCCCTTTTCACCAATATATTCTGTGTCTGCAAAAAGACTGAATTTTACGCTTTGGCAGAATGCTTCTATATCTCCGTTAAAATAATGCTCTGTAAATTTATAATATCCGCCGACAGATACCTCCGAAAAACCCACGGTTATATCCGTCTTTGAAGCTTCGCCCAAAGAAGCATCGCAAAAATAAGCTTCTTTTACAGCTTCGCATATTTCATTATACTGTCTGTCGTCAAAGCATTTTTCACCATTCCAAAGGATATCGCAATCCTCGGTATGCACGGTTATTGTGCCGCTGTATTTATCATCTGCCAGAAAAAATCCCGGCTCATAATATGGCGTAACTCCTGTTATGTCGGGCTGCTCGCCGTATTTTTCGCTGTAATAAGTCTTTGCCGCATCTTCCGCCGCCGGAATGTCAATGGCGGCAGCTATCCTGCTTTTTATAGTATCTCCATTCCACAACAGAAAAAAGCCTGCTGCGGCGATAACGAAAAAAACGACAATAGCAGCAATGATCTTCCCCTTTTTTGTCATGTATGTTACCCCGAATCAATAAATCATCATGCAAACGGATTCTCCGTCTTATAAAGCATACCCTTAGGCTGATTGAAGCCGATGCTCTGCACTCCGAGGTAGCGGAAAACGTTGAAGAGCGCCTTTCCGTTGTGAGCAAATGTAACTGCGCCGTGGTGAGGGAAACGGCCTTCAATGAGAACGTGACGGTAGAAGCGTCCCATTTCCTTTATTGCGAAAACGCCGATACCGCCGAACGAGCGTGTTGCAACGGGGAGAACTTCACCCTGGGCAACGTAGGCTTTAAGCTCTGCGTCTGCGTTGCTCTGAAGACGGAAGAAGGTTATTTCGGACGGTGCAATATCACCCTCGAGAGTACCTCTTGTGATATCGGGCTCCTTGTCGGGTTCAAGTCCTCTGTGCATGATGAGCTGATACTTCATTTCCTTTTTGGAAAGCTTTTCTGCAGCTGTGTTTCCGCAGTGGAAGCCCATGAATGTATCGGTGAGAGAGTAGTCGAACCTGCCCTTGATCTCGCTGTTATAAAGGTCTGCGGGAACGGTGTTGTTAATGTCAAGAAGCGTTACAACATCGTCCGAAACGCACTGACCGATGAATTCGCTTACTGCGCCGTAGATGTCAACCTCGCAGGCGCATGGGATGCCCTTTGCGGTAAGGCGGCTGTTGACATAGCAGGGAACAAAGCCGAACTGTGTCTGGAATGCAGGCCAGCACTTGTTTG
>JBJFFR010000053.1:0-19977 GCA_051891935.1 Oscillospiraceae bacterium | reverse complement strand
TGACAAAACTCATTACGAGGCTTTGCTCGTGTCCCGGTTTTTAGAGAACCCCATAAGAGAACCCCATAAAAATGTAAAGGAGAAATTGCCATGCTTGAAAAACTCAGAGAAATGATGACCCAGTACATTGATGTTGACCCGGAGGAAATTACGGAGGATAAGCGCCTTATAGAAGACCTCGGATTTAACTCTTTCGACTTTATGAGCCTTCTCGGAGAAGTCGAGGAAGAATTCGGCGTAACGGTCGATGAAGGTGAGATCATGGATATCCATACAGTAGGAGAGGTAATTGCATACCTTGAAAAGCTTTCTGCTTGATAGGAGGTAACAAATGAATAAATCATCCGTAAAAACACTCCGGGATCTCGTTCGCCTTTCTGCCGAGGAGTTCGGCGACAAGGCATATATGAAGGAAAAGGACGGCAATGATATCGTCGAAACATCGTTCCGTCAGCTCTTTGAAAACAGCAGAAAGGTCGCTTCGTTCTTAAAGTCCGTCAGCATGGAAAAGATACACGCTGCTATAATCGGTCTGACCTGCGCATCATACCTTACCTGCTATTTCGGAACAGCGAATTCGGGAAATATCATCGTTCCGCTTGACGCACAGCTTTCCCCCGAGGACTTTGCCGATCATATCAACAGAGCCGATGTAACGGTACTGTTCTTTGACAAGAGATTTGCCGCTCTTGTTGATGTTTTCAAAAAGCTTTGTCCGCAGGTAACGCACTATGTCTGCCTGCAGGATATGGAAGGGGATATCCTTACGCTTTCCGAGATCCTCGGCAAATTTGATATGCTCCCCGAGTCGGAGGTTTCCCCGAGCGACTGCGCAGCTATCGTTTATACATCGGGAACAACAGGAAAGAGCAAGGGCGTAATGCTTTCCCACGGCAATTATATCGACAATACAATGTGCCGGGATAATGAAAGCTCTCCCGAAGACGTGCTTCTTTCGGTTCTTCCGATACATCACGTTTACTGTTTTACATGCGATATACTTCTCTCGCTCCGCTACGGTGCAACTGTCTGCGTAAATGATTCTGTAATGAGAATAGCGCAGAACCTCAAGACCTTTGAGCCGACGCTTATGCTTTTAGTTCCGATGATCGCAGAAACTATCTGCAAAAAGATAAAGGCTGCCCACGCTGCAAAGCCCGAAATTCCCGAAGCAATGATCGCAAGGGGAGTATTCGGCAGCAGACTCCGCGGAATATACAGCGGCGGCGCATATCTTGCTCCCGAGCTTGCAGCATTTTATGCAAGCATTGGTATCCCGATCGCACAGGGCTACGGAATGACCGAAACCTCACCGAGAATCACAACAGGCAACCTCGGTGATGATGCGACAAAGGGAGATGTCGGACGTATCGTAAACGGCTGCGAAGTTAAGATCGTTGACGGCGAAATATGGGCAAAGAGCGCCTCTGTTATGATGGGCTACTACAAGAACCCCGAAGCTACTGCAGAAATGCTCACAGAGGACGGCTGGATAAGAACAGGCGACCTCGGATATGTTGAATACAACAGAATTTTCATCACGGGCAGAAAGAAGAACCTTATCATTCTTTCAAACGGCGAAAATGTTTCCCCCGAAGAGCTGGAAAACAAGTTCGCAGGCACAGACTGGATCTCCGAAATTCTCGTTTATGCCGAGGACGGACAGATCACAGCCGAGATCTACCCCGATAAGGAATTCAGCGGCGACGTTCCTGCACTTTTTAAGGAAAAGGTCGCACAGATCAACAAGACCGTTTCTCCTGCAAAGGCAATAAGAAAGCTCCGCATCAGAGATACGGAGTTCGACAAGACCACTTCCAAGAAGATCAGACGTCAGCAGACAGGCGAAAAGGGAAGAGAGATATAATCTGATTTCGTTCCTTTTATCAAAAAAACAAACCCCGAACATCAACTGTTCGGGGTCATTTTGTTAAGGGAACCTCTAAAAACCTCCTTCTTGGCAAATTTTCTATGACTTTGCCCGTCTTCTGCGTTAACAAACCTTGCAATACATAAGAATAAGCTGATTTATCAGCGTTTCTTTAGTATTTACTGCGGTTTGTTGCCTTGAAGCCGGACAAAGTCAATAACGAAAATTTGCGAGCAATACGAAGTATTGCTTAGTCTCGGTTTTTAGAGAACCCCTTAATTATTATGCGCTTTTCTTTACGTTGTAGTCGTAGTTGAGCATATAATCAATAGCGCTCAATTCATCATCGGAAAGAATGTAGGTATCATCCGATTCTGCAATCTTGTCGCAAACCTCATTTGTGGTTTTGAAGCTTTTCTCGTAATCGGAAACGATCATTTCAATAGGCTTTGAAGCTGCTTCATCACATACTGCGATGAATTTTGCGCTTGTAACAGCAAATTCGGGTGCGCATACATCACCGATCAGCAGAGAAGGCTGTGCAACAGGACCAACAAGTAACTGATTGAAAGTGCGTCCTTGGAAATTGGTAAGATCAACAATGATGGAACCCTTGTTGCCTTCGATCGCATAGTGATTCAATACCCAGCCGACAGCGTTTTCTTCCCAGCCGTTGAATACTACCTCAATAGCGCTGCATTCCTCGGGATTTTCGATAGTATAGTCGATCTTGAGTGCCGAATATCCGGCAAATTCCATTTTCCCGGAATTTGCAAGATCTACCGAATAACAGAGCTGTGGAAAGCCGTTTGGAACGGAAACACCTAATTCGGCATCCCAGTCGTTTGCCTCTTCAATTGTGAATTCGGGAACGCTGAATGTTTTAAACTCAAGGTCGGGAAGATGTGTGTGCGGTGTTATTTCTGTGATTAAAGTTGAAGGGTAATAGCTGTAAAATTCCAGTGTTGAGCCACTTGCAAAATTTTCTCCGAATTCCTCAACGATGTCGGCAACGGGGATAACACAATGTGTCGTTGGTGTGTTTTTTTCAACGAATTCAAAATGCTTATAGCTTTCAATGTATTTTCCGTCTGCTGTGACAAGTCCGATACCGAAGCCCGGCCATGGGCAGTATTCCCATCCTTCATAATACTTATTACCGTCATTGCCGATATGATCCGGGTCGTGACCGCATTCGGTTATCTTGGCAACATCTGCAGTTACTTGGATGTATTTTGCGTCCTTGAAATAATTGTAGTCGAGCTTAAAATCTCTTTGCAGCTCATAGCTTACATCAAGCGTAAGAGCGTCAATAGAGCCTGATAATGTATCGTTTGGATTACTCGACCATGCCCATGTATTCATATCAATTGTTCCGAATTCCTGAATAGGGGATCCATATTCTTCTACGATCTTTTTTCCGTTTATGGTTCTTGAACCTTGCTTTTCAAGTGAAGGTTCGGGTTTATACATGAGATTGTACCATTTATTACCGTATTCATCGGCTTCTTCATCGCCTTCCGGGGCAGGTCCTACGCCGCCGATATAATTATGTGAGTAGATCTCAACATCCTTTTTATCCGTGGTTTGGAAATCCCAGCTGTAGGTGAGGTTAAAGTCATTGATCTTTATCGAATCTCTGTAAGCGTTTTCACCTGTCTGCTCCTTGATCGCAGCAAGGATCATATCCATACTGCTGTTATGGCGGTAGTCTGCGTTAATATCAAAAAGCCATTGTCCGGATTGGGTTTCGTCATCATAGAAGTCCTTGTTGTCGCCCGAGCCTCTGGTCGAATATGCTATGTCAACCTTTACGTCGTAGATCTTGAGGCTGAGTTCAGCAGTCGTATCATCACACCATGTACCTGCATTTACAGCAAAGTAGCCATAGTCCTCAATGACCGGGTCGTCTTCGTTCTTCGGTTTAAGTTCGCTTAATTTAATGGTTCTCTTGTTGCCCGATCCTGTCTGAGCAGCACTAATGTCGGCAAAGTCAACATTGACCCACTCTCCGCCGGAGTTACCGCTTGCTCTCACAAAAAGATCGCAGTCGTGATCGGAAACTTCTTCTCCGTTTATCTTGAACACATATTCATAGCTGAATGTAAAATCAGTTACCTTGAATTCGGGGTAAAATTCATCATAGGGGATATCGGGATGTTTATCCTTGACCATTTCACGGAATTCTTCATTTTTTAAATGCTCATACATATCAAAGCCAAAATCATTATCGTACACATGTAAAATATCCTTGTAGCAATTCTGGGGATCTTCGGGGTCAACGTCCGAAAAGTCAATGGAGCTTGAATAGAGTTCTCCTTTTTCGCTGTATTCCGTGGAATACTCATACTGTGCAATGTAAATGTCCTTGTAATCGATCGTTTTTGTCCAGTTCGGCTTGAGTTTAAGAGTTACATTCCTTAAGTTTTCGTCGGAAGCTTCTTCTCCCTCACCGTAAATAGGAAGTGCTGTATTTGCGATCATAGCAACAGCAGTTACAATAGAGAACAAAGCCGTTCTTTTTAGTTTCCTCATACTACTTGTCCTTTCTGAAAAGAATTGGGAAAAAGCCGATTATTGCAGTTTAAAAAGCGAATAAATCAGCGTTTTCCAAGAAATGAATATTTCTTATACAATTATAACATAAATATTTACAAAATACAATAATGCAATTTGACAAAAAGCGCAATATATTATCGTTGTTTTTGACAAATATCTTTCAAAATATTGACAAATAATAAACCAAAAGGATAATTCATCCCTTTTGCGCAAAAGAATTGATAAAAGATACCTTATAAAATGAAGCATTTATGTTATATCAACTTTTTCAAGCGTGAGCAAAGCGAGCTTTTTGTCAATTCCGCCTGCATAGCCGTTCAGACTGCCGTCCGCCCCGATCACACGATGACAGGGGACTATTATCGAGATGCGGTTTCGTCCGACAGCACCTCCGACAGCCTGCGCAGACATCTTCCCGATGCCAAGCCGACGGGCAATATCACCGTAAGTCACGGTTTTTCCGTATGGTATCTTCAAAAGCATATCCCAGACCCTGCGTTGGAATTCCGTGCCGTTCGGATGAAGCGGCGGAGTGAAGTCAGGCTCGCAGCCGCCGAAATATATGTCCAGCCATTCTTTCGTCAGTTCAAGTATAGGAGTGCTTGCTTCGCAGCGTTCGTCCGAAAGTCCTTCCGCAAAATGCTTTGCACCGTAAAACCACAGTCCCGTAAGACCGATCTCATCCGACGCAAGCAGTATATCACCGAGCGTTGAAGTATATTTTGATGTATAAATCATATTATCACCACCTTTGCCAATTTGTATGTTAATTTGCGAAAATATCTCCGTTTCGTTTTCGGGAAAAATAATTTGCTGGACATTTTTGGGGACACACGAGGAAATTTTAACCGTTTTGTAATTTACAAAAATGTAATTTAGGTGTATAATATCTAATGTTAGTTGTGAACATTTCGGAGATATTTATTTATGAAAACAAATTCAGCAAAAAAGAAGCAGACCATATTCTGGTCGGCTGCTGCGGTTATCCTTATGGTATGTATATTCTGTTTTTCTGCCCAGAACGGCGCGGAAAGCGGCAGGATAAGCCTGAAGGTTAGCAGAGTGCTGGCGAGGATAATGTTCTTCCGCTTCGGCGCAATGGACGCAGGACAGCAGACCTTTATCGTGAGCGAGCTCAACTTCTTTGTCCGTAAGCTTGCACATTTTTCCATTTATACGGCTCTCGGTATGCTCGTTTATACAGCGGTGCTCTCCTCGGGCATTAAAATAAAGCATAAGCGGTTATGTTCGCTTGCGGTCTGCGCTCTTTATGCCTGTGCCGATGAGATACACCAGTACTTCATTCCCTACCGTTCGATGCGGCTGAGAGATGTTCTTATCGACAGTGTGGGTTCTCTTTTCGGAATAATCATTATAAGTGTTGTTGTGATAGTTTGCTTGTTTTTCAAGGATAAAAAAAACAGTAAATAGACTTACGATTTGGAAAAACTATTTTTGTTGTTCTATTGGAAAATCAGGCAGAAAAATATATGATTTTTATTAGATATATATAAATTTATATACATTTTTTGTAAAAAATGGTAGGATTTATCACTTCACATGGACAGTAATTGACAATATTGGCAAAATATACAGATGGTTATATCCGATGATACTATTTCTTGGTGTTAAGTTTATTGACAAATGCAACATATTGTGATATAATCAGAGGGAAAAAGGATTTTTTGTCTATAAATGATTAATAAATTATCCTTTTTGCACTGATTTTACCTGAAAATCAGTTAAGAATATCATTTCCGGTTTGAATGATCCTGTCAAGTATCTGCTGACCGCATTTCTTTACGATGATATCCTTTGCTTCGCCGAACATAGGCGGACGAGTCGTGGAATTGTGTGTATCTGTGCCGATCAGACGGACGGTGCCGTCATTGAGCATCGAAATAAGCTTTCGGCGGTCAAAAAATCCCGATTTGACAAGCGATGTGCAGTTCATCTGGCATATTATGTCGCCCATTGAAAGCAGACGGTCGAATTCCTTTTGAGTGTTTCCGAACCTCATATAGCGTTCAATGTGAGCAAGGATGATCTTGCAGCTGCAGCGGTTCATGAATTTTGCAAAATCGCTGAAAAAGCTGTCGTAGAAATGCTCGAACGGAAGCTCAAGCAGCATATAGTTCGTTCCTTCGATGCAAAGCTTCTCAAAATCAGGGTCGGAGGACAGCGAGGGGTAGAAATAAACCTCTGCTCCGAGTGCAAGCTTGGGACAGTTCGGCATATTTTCCAGAGCCTTTGAAAGTTCAGCAAATGAGTTTTCACGGCGTGAAATAAAGCGGTTTATGTCTTCATCGTGACGGTAAAAATGCGGAGTAAGAACAACACGCTGCGCTCCCGATGATGAAAGCATCGAGAGAAGCTTTAAAGATTCTTCCGTATCGGAAGCGCCGTCGTCCATTCCCGGCAGGATATGTGAGTGAAAATCGGTAAGCATTTGGGTAACTCCTTTTGTGATTGATATGTCATTTACATTATATATAATAGTATAGAATTTGTCAATAAAAGTAAAAAATAAAATTACGGAAGCGGCAGAACGTCGTTTTCCTGTTTTTCGGAGGTAAAAATGGAAGAAAACAACGAACTTGATCTGGGGTATTTATGGAACGTACTTAAAAAGCACGCGGTTGTGATATGCCTTATATCATTTATATGTGCTGCTGCCGCATACTTTTTCACCGACTACTGCATCGAGAAAAAGTATCAGTCGAAGGCGCTTCTTTACGTTGAGAACAACAACCAGTCGAACGAATCGGTAAACATCAACGATATCACCGCCGCACAGAAGCTCGTAAACACCTGTCAGATACTTTTCAAGAGCAATACCGTTCTTACAAAGCTCATTGACGAGCTTGACCTTATATATGACAAGGAAACACTTGATGATATGATAACCGCGCGTTCGGTCAACAGCACCGAGGTACTTGAGCTTTCGGTTGAAAGTGCTGATCCGATGGAAGCGCAGAAGATCGTAAACAAGCTCGTTGAGATCGCCGAGGATGAATTTTCAAGAGTTATCAAATCGGGTTCTATCGAGGTAGTTGACTTCGGTGAAGCTAACTTTAAACCCTCATTCCCGAATACTCTCCTCATCACAGCAGTCGGTTTTGTCGCAGGTTTCGTTATCATTTACATAATCATGTTCATAACCGATATGCTCAATGTAACCGTCAAGAGAGAAGACAATATCGCAAAGATCTATGATATCCCTGTTTTTGCAGAGATAATGGACTTCCAAAGCAGCAGCGGTTCGGGTTACGGCTATTCAAGCTATGGTTACGGCTACGGAACCAAGCCTAAAAAGACTGACGAAAAGGACAAGCCGGAAGCAGAGAACTTTAACGGCTTCTCCGACAAATTCATCTGTGAGGATACTCCGTTTGCGATCGTTGAAGCATACAATACCGCAAGAACAAACATCATGTTCGCAGCCTCGACAAGCAATAAAAAGGTCGTTGCCGTAACGAGCAGCAACCCGTCCGAGGGTAAGAGCACAACCTGCGCAAATATCGCAATTTCCTTTGCAAATGCAGGACTTAAGGTTCTTCTTGTTGAATGTGACCTTCGTAAGCCAACGATGAACAATAATTTCAAGCTTTCAAATCCGAACGGACTTTCATCCGTGCTCGGCGGCTTCTGCAGCGTAAGCGAAGCTGTAAATCCCGAGGTAATGAATAATCTCGATATTATCTCCGCAGGCGACATCCCTCCGAACCCTTCGGAGCTTTTAAGCTCGGACGCTATGAAGATCTTCATTGAAGCTTCTTCCGAAACCTACGATTATGTGTTCCTTGATACACCGCCTGTAAATGTCGTTACCGACTCACAGCTTATGAATGAGCTTATTGCAGGTATCGTATTCGTTGTAAGAGAGAATTCCACAACTCACCCTGATATCCAGTCCGCTCTTGACAGGATCAATCTTGCAAAGGGCAAGACGCTCGGATTTGTAAAGACCTTCTGCCAGCTCGGAAAGTCGAAGAGATACGGCAAAAAGTACGCTTACAACTATAAGTACGGTTATTCAAACAAAGCAGAAAAGTAATTTGATCGGGGAATAAAAATGTTTGTATATATTGCATTGCTTGCAGCGTTTGTATTTCTTGGCATATCAATATGCGGAAAGAATTGCAGCAAAGCAGGAAAAGCGGCATACTGCGTTATTGCAGCTGTCGTGTTCATATTCGTTTCCGCTTCGAGATTCGAGGTCAGCTATGACTACAATTTTTACGGAAGAATATACGCAGGAATGAACTACAGTGAAGTTGAGGATCTGATGAGCCTTAAATTGGAAAAAGGCTTCCTTATTCCGCTGTATGCGCTGAGCCTTGGATTTCCCGAGTATTACTGGGTGTTTATCGCTACTTCGGTAGTTATCTATATCGCATTGTTTGCACTTATCTATAAGAATTCTTCAAACCCGTGGATAAGCGTTGCGTCGTTCCTCTGTCTTGGAGCATTTTTCAATTCGCTCTGCTTTTTAAGACAGTTCACAGCTGCTCTCGTTGTGACCTACGCAATAAAGTACGTCACAGCAAAGAAACCGCTGCAGTTTTTCGTAATGGTTCTGGCGGCGTCATGCTTCCATTGGTCGGCGCTGATAATGCTCGGATTGTATATCTTCCTGCGAATAAAGCCGGGCAAGGTATACCTCGGTATTATTACAGCATTGACAGTTCTGTTCTGCATGATCTCAAAACCGATGATGAAATGGTTTATAGAGAATTTCTATATGTATAAAACCTATGATCCCGAAACAAACGTTGAAGCCTCGGTAGGTCTTTCACCAATATATACGATAATATTCGGGATCGTGTTCCTTGTTTTCTTCCTGTTCAGGAAAAGACTTATTGAAAAAAATCCCGCAAATGCGGTTTATATAAACTGCATGATGTTCGATGTCGTTTTTGAAGCCTGCGGTATGCGCCACGCGATACTTTCAAGATTTGCGCTTATCGTATTCCTGCCGCCGCTTCTTTACCTTGTTCCCGATACGGTTGCCGTAATAAAGGAATATATTGCGGAAAAGACCGGAAACGGTATGAAGAGAACCGCAGTTACAGTGCTTTCAGCCGCAGTTACTTCTGTCCTTGCGGTCGGCTGCTATGTTATGCTGATACTTAATGACTATAACGGCGTATATCCCTATGTTTCAATGTTCGACCGTCCATACGATATCTTTGTCGAGTATAAATCTACAGAACGAGATGAAGACCTTGACGATTATTCGGATGAAGATGATTTTGATGAAGATGATTTGGACGAAGAATATGACGATTCGGATTATTCCGATGAAGCCGACTATGGCGGAGAAACAGACGAGGACAGCGGCGTCATTGATGTTGATGACATCGACTGGTAAAAGGAAGTGATAAGATGGGTGAAGCCCTTCACTATAAATCAGATGAAACAGCTCCGAAGGAGCGCGAGCAAAAGAAAAACCGTGAGAGTGAGCCGAAGCCTGTTTTTCGGTCTGCCGATAAAATGTTCATGGCATTCATGATAACTTTTGCGGCGGCGTCCTTGAATTATGAAGCCTATATCCCCGAAAAGGCTGCTGCTATGTATCGGATACTTATGTGGACGGTTTGTGCGGCAGTATGGGCAGTTCTTTCATTCACAAGCGGGATGAAGGGTAAATGGCAGTTTGAAGTCTTTGCGGCAGCATATCTTATTGTTCCGCAGGTGCTGATATTTCTCTCTAATTCAGGACCCGAATTCTGCAGATTCAGCCTTACGCTGTATTCGCTTTCAGAATTTTCATCGCTTCTGCTTCTGCAGCCGGTATATATGCTCGGTGACCGCTTTGACATAAGCTATATTCTGGTATCGGTCATCTATATGGCGGTTCTGCTTCTCATCTTCGGAGCAGGAGTATTCGTCAGCAAAAGATCCGATATTTTCAAGATCAAACGGTAATTACACCAACCGGTGTTAATTATAATCTTTGAAGAAAGGAGGAAAAAGGAAATGAACAACATTTCAAAAAGAATCGTTAGCACAATCACTGCAGTAGTTGCTGCTGCTGCAATGTCCGTTACTGCATTCGCAGCTAATTACGGTTCTGAACCTTCTTATCCCAGCACTTCTCCCGTTGCGCCCAGCGCACCGAGCAATGAAGTTGAAGAAAGCATTGAAAATGCTATCAATAATGCTGAAGCTGATAAAGAAGAAGGAACAGCTACAGTTAAGGTTGAAAACACCAGTGCACTCGTTATTTCAGCCAAGACCGTAAAGAAGCTTGCTAATACAGAGAACGGCGAGCTCGAGATCGTTTCTCCAAAGGTAACATTCTCGATCGATGCTGAGTCTATTGAAAAGGCAGCTAAGCTCAATCTTTCTTCCACTGTAAAGAATACTTCTAAGTCTTCAACGATCAAGTTCAACTCAAGAGCTTCTTTCGGATGCGAAGTTAAGATCACTCTTACTGAATGCAAGATGTCAAAGGCTGCTCTTAAGAAGGCTCATGTGTATCGCACAGTTAAGAATCCATCTTCCGGTAAGACGGTAACAGTGGATCTTGGCCCTGTACAGCTTGATGAAAACGGCAATCCCGTTATCATTGCTACAGCCGGCGGTGAATACACAATCAAGTGATTCGCTTAACGGATCTAAAGCTTTTCAGACGTCCGAGGCAACTCGGGCGGCTGAAAACTGTATCCATTCTTTAAATTTACAAGAATGGGTATAGTTTTCAGCCGCTGTATTGTCGGTCTGTCAGAATAGAATTCAGCCGAAAAACTATTTTGTCTTTGTCGTTTTGTGTAGTTAATGGTATAAATGACAAGGGAAAGGAAGCATTATGCGTACAACACTTGTTATAATGGCTGCAGGACTGGGTTTACGCTTCGGCGGCGGAATAAAGCAGCTCGAATCGGCAGGCCCGAACGGTGAGCTTATTATAGATTATTCTGTTCACGATGCTATCGAAGCAGGCTTTGACAAAATAGTATTCATAATCAGACGTGAGATTGAGGAAGACTTCCGAACAGTGATCGGCGATCGTATCGAACGTGAATGTGAAAGGCTTGGAGTTGAGGTTTGCTACGCTTTTCAGTCGCTTGGTGATATCCCTGAAGGCAGAGAGCTTCCAAAGGACAGAGTTAAGCCGTGGGGAACAGGTCAGGCTGTACTTGCAGGAAAAGAATTCATCAATGAGCCTTTCGCCGTTATAAATGCGGACGATTACTACGGTAAGGAAGCTTTTGTTAAAATACATGATTTCATCGAGAATAACGCTTCTTCCGATATGCTCTGCATGGCTGGGTTCATTTTGAAGAATACATTAAGCGAAAACGGCTCCGTAACAAGAGGAATATGCCACGTTGACGAGTCGGAGTTCCTTACAGACATAACCGAAACAAGAAATATCATCAAAAAGGGCAGCGAAGCCTTTGCAGACGATAAGAAGCTTGATATAAACTCACACGTTTCAATGAATATGTGGGGAGCTTCGCCCGAATTTGTGAAAATGCTTGAAAAAGGCTTTGACGAGTTCTTTGAAAACATCGAGGACGAGCTTAAATCGGAGTATCTGCTGCCGATATTTATCGGGAAGCTGCTCTTTGAAAAGCGTATTTCGGTAAAGGTGCTTGAAATTAGTGACAGATGGTTCGGGATAACCTATAAAGAGGATGTTCCGCCGATAAGAGAAGAATTCAGAAAGCTTGCAGAAAGCGGATATTACAGCGAAAAGCTTTTTGATGACCTCAAAGTCAAAGAATTTAGATCGTGAAAATAGCTGGAGGTATTGATTTGGATAACGTACAGATCATAGATGCAGAAATAGCTGCAGAAGTGCAGACTGAAGAAAAACAGCAAACCGATGTTGTTTTTACTCCGAAACCGGTTTATGATTTCTTTAAAAGGGCGTTTGATATTGTATCAACACTTTGCGCAAGCATTCTATTGATAATTCCATTTTTAGTTATTTCCATTTTGATTGTTGTCAAAGATGGATGGAGTCCGTTTTATCAGCATCAGAGAATAGGAAAAAACGGTAAAAAATTTGGAGTTTTTAAATTCAGAAGTATGAAGAAAAATGCGGATGATCTTGAAAAGATGCTTACTCCCGAACAGCTTGCTGAATATAAAAAAGAGTATAAGCTTAAAGATGATCCAAGACTTATCGGATACAAAACAGCAGGTGATGGCGAAAAGTGTTTTGGTGCCAAGCTGCGCAGATTAAGTCTTGATGAACTTCCGCAGATAATGATAAATATTTTTATATTTGGAAATATGTCGGTAGTAGGTCCAAGACCAATTTTGGAAAGTGAATTAAAGGAGAACTACACTCCCGAGGAACAGAAGCTACTTCTTTCCGTAAAACCCGGTCTGACAGGTTACTGGCAGGCTTATGCAAGAAACAATGTGGGTTATGCAGATGGAGAACGTCAGAAAATGGAACTGTATTATGTACATAACAGATCATTCTGGCTTGATTTGAAGATCATCTTTAAGACGGTTGAAACGGTTTTTAAAAGAAATGGAGCAAAGTAAATGCAAGTCTAATTCTTTTTGAACGATATGACTTTTATCGATCCAAGATTTTTTATTATAAAAGAGCAGGATCAGCTTCCGCTTGACAGACTTGCTGTAAAGCCGGTTTTATAATGTTATTGGCAGATAACCGATACGACAAAGATGTCTAACGAGGAACAGCTGGAACTTGATTATAAGTACATAAGAGAAAGATCGTTTATCACTGAGATAAAGATCATATTCCTTACAATAGGTGTAGTGTTTGGAAATAAAAATTATTGATTTAGTAGGATCAAATGGAAGTATTACTTTAGTGTTGATTCTTTATTTGTTTTCCGAAACTTTTGTATATTATGCAAAATAGATCAAGGAGGTGCAATAATGACTAATAACGGAAAGCGTGTTGAATGGATCGATTGCTGTAAAGGCTTTGCAATAGTATTAGTTGTTATTGGACATATAATTGATGGGTATACCGGAGCGAATTTTTTTGATGAATATTCAGATATTATGATCAGAGTATTTAACTGTATTTATTCATTCCATATGCCGTTATTTTTTGTGGTATCAGGATTTGTTTTTTATTTGGCATACTGTAAAAATATTGAAAAGAGCGAAAAAAGAGTTCATCTGCAGATCGGTAATATGATTTGGATATATTTTCTGATGAGTATTGTTTTGTGGATCTTTAAGATGATTTTTGTTTCATCGGTCAATAAGCCGTATACGCTTAAAAATCTTTTGCTGATACCAATAAAACCAATTGCTGTATACTGGTATATTTATATACTTGTTTTTTATTATCTCATTTTTTTTAAAATTGAAAAAATGAAAATTAGTAGAAAATATGTATTGTCAGCCGTCACTATAATAAGTATCCTTGGAAGCTTTATACCGGTTGAAACAGACCTTATCTTCCCGATAAAGAATCTGCTGCAGAATATGATCTTTTTCTACGCAGGAATACTTTTATCGAGCTTTGATTTTGGTAAAAGTTTTTTTGAAGGAAAAAAGAAAAAGCTTATGCTTGCTTTTGCAGGGATTGTCACAATTGGAATATTAATATATTCGGCAGCTACAATGTATATCCTTACCGGAATAGGTTTTGTGGGAATTGTATTGCCGCTTATAGTTTCACTCACGTTAATTAGTTTGTTCTGTTTTGTTGATGCCAAGAGCAAACTGCTTTCCTTGATTGGAACATATTCACTTGAAATATATCTTACTCATATTTTTATAACAAGCGCAAACAGAAAGATTCTTATTGCGCTGGGAATCACGAATTTCTATCTGAATTTTGTGACCAATCTGATGATGTCGGTGTTTATCCCGATAGGCTGTGCGTACATTCTGAAAAAAATGAAGCTGCATGATCTGATATTCAGACCATTTACATTTTTTTCAAAACGAAAGAAAAATCTGCAATAGAATAACGGTGATTAGATGAATATTGTATTATTATCCGGCGGCAGCGGAAAGCGTCTGTGGCCATTGTCAAATGACATCCGAAGCAAACAGTTTATTAAGCTTTTCAAGACTGATGACGGAAGCTATGAGTCGATGGTTCAGCGAGTTTACAGACAGATAATCTCGGTCGAACCCGATGCAGGTGTTACTATCGCTACAAGCAAAACGCAGGTGAGCGCTATTAAAAACCAGCTCGGTGAAAAGGTCGATATCTGCGTTGAACCCTGCAGAAGAGATACTTTTCCTGCGATCGCACTTGCGGCGGCATACCTTCATGATGTAAAGAAAGTACCGCTTACCGAAAGTGTTGCGGTTTGTCCGGTTGATCCCTATGTTGAAAATACATATTATGAAGCTGTCAGAGAGCTTTGCAGACTTTCATCAGAGAAGGATGCAAAGCTTACATTAATGGGTATTGAACCCACCTATCCGAGCGAAAAATACGGTTATATCATCCCCGAAACAGCCGAAAATGTCAGCTCTGTTCTTGAATTTAAGGAAAAACCAAACAGAGAAGCTGCCGAAGAGTACATCTCAAAGGGTGCGCTCTGGAACGCAGGCGTTTTTGCTTTTAAATTAGGCTATCTGATCGAAAAAGCACACGAGCTGATAGATTTTACCGACTATAACGATCTTTTTGCAAAATATGAAAGCCTTACAAAGATAAGCTTTGACTATGCCGTTGTCGAAAAAGAAAACAGCATCAACGTTTTGCGTTACAGCGGAGAGTGGCGTGATGTCGGAACATGGAATATGATGACAGAAGTTATGTCCGACAGCGTAAAGGGTAATGCTGTGCTTGATGAAAAATGCGTAAATACAAATGTAGTCAATGAGCTTGGAATTCCCGTGCTCTGTATGGGCTGCAAGGATATGATAATCGCCGCAAGCAGTGATGGTATCCTTGTTTCCGATAAGGAACGAAGCGGATATATGAAATCGTATGTCGAAAATATCGGCAATGATGTTATGTATGCCGAAAAATCCTGGGGAACCTATACTGTTATTGATGTTCAGGACGGTTCGATGACGGTAAAGATAGGAATGGAAAAAGGTAACTCCATGAAGTATCACAGCCATGAACTTCGCCGTGAAGTATGGACGGTCATCTCGGGCAGCGGTATAGCAACCGTGGATGATAAAGAGTATCATGTTTCTGCAGGTGATGTTGTAGAGATACCGATCGGTGCAAGGCATAAAATTTGTGCAGATACAGATATGAGCATTATCGAAGTCCAGATCGGTGAGAGTATCAGCGAGAAGGATAAAATAACATACAGATCAGAGGAGAATATACTATGAAAAAAGCATTAATTACCGGTATTACCGGACAGGATGGTTCATACCTTGCTGAATTCCTCCTTGAAAAGGGTTATGAAGTACACGGAATAGTTCGCCGTTCATCCGTTTCAAATACAGAAAGAATAGATCAACTTATTGCCGATAATGCAATAACTCTCCATGATGGTGATCTTTCCGATTCATCGAGCATTATCAGGATCGTAAATGAAGTACGTCCCGATGAAATATACAATCTTGCGGCACAGAGCCATGTTCAGGTTTCCTTTGACGCTGCGGAATATACGGGAGATGTTGACGCTCTCGGTGTTCTACGTATTCTTGAAGCAGTACACATGCTCGGTCTTGACAAGTCCTGCAGAATTTATCAGGCGTCAACTTCAGAGCTTTTCGGAAAGGTTGAAGAATGTCCGCAGAGCGAAACAACACCTTTTCATCCGTATAGCCCTTATGCTGTTGCAAAACAGTACGGTTACTGGATGATCAAGCAGTATCGTGAAGCTTACGGAATGTTTGCCTGCAACGGTATTCTTTTCAATCACGAATCCGAGCGCAGAGGAGATAATTTTGTAACAAGAAAGATCACGCTTGCAGCAGGAAGAATTGCTTGCGGTCTTCAGGATCATCTTGAGCTCGGCAATCTTGATTCTCTCCGTGACTGGGGATATGCAAAGGATTATGTTGAATGTATGTGGCTTATTCTCCAGCAGGACAAGCCCGATGATTTTGTCATTGCAACAGGCGTTCAGCATACGGTAAGAGAATTTACCGAGCTTGCATTTGCCAACGACGGTATAGAGCTTGAATGGCGGGGACAGGGAATTGACGAAAAGGGTTATGACAAGAAAACGGGAAAAATGCTTGTATGTGTGAATCCGAAGTGGTTCAGACCTACGGATGTTGTTAATCTTTGGGGCGATCCTACAAAGGCAAGAACCGTGCTCGGCTGGAATCCGCAGAAAACAAGCTATGAGCAGCTTTGTGCGATCATGGCAGAGCATGATCTTCAGCTTGCAAAAAAGGAAGCTGCCGCAGCAAAATAAATTTGGGTGAAAAATAATGAAAAAGTCTGTGCTGATATTTGGCGCATCGGGGTTTGTCGGAAGATATCTTTCAGATGAATTCCATAACAATGGTTATGAGGTCTACGGCAGCGATCTTTTCCGATCGGAGTCAATACCAGAATATATGTCTTTTTTTGAATGTGACTTGCTTGACAGCAAAAAAACAGAAGAACTTATTCTGTCAGTAAAGCCGTCACATATAGTTGATCTTGCCGCAGTAAGCAGCGTTGGACTTTCGTGGAAGATACCGCAAAAGACAGTTGCTGTAAATGTTGAAGGAACGCTGAACATTCTTGAAGCAGCAAGAAAGTGCGAGAGTGATCCCCGAATACTGCTTATTGGTTCAAGCGAGGAATATGCTGTTTCCGACAAGCCATTGAATGAAGAGTCACCGCTCAACGCAAACAACCCGTATGGCATATCCAAAACCATGCAGGAGCAGTTTTCTGAAATATATATAAGGCGTTTCGGAATGAAAATATACCGTGTCAGAGCATTTAATCATATTGGCGTCGGACAGCCGGATAATTTTGTTATACCAAGCTGGTGCAAACAAGCAGCATTAATATCAAAAAGCGGACACGGCGGAACAATAAATGTCGGAAATCTTGACGTTATGCGTGATTTCAGCGATGTTCGGGATGTTGTCCGCGCATACAGAATGGTTATTGAAAGTGATGACTGTACACAAGTTTACAATATCGGAAGCGGTAAAGCGGTTCTTCTTCGTGATCTTCTGAATAATATACTTTCGCTTTCGGATCAGCCGATCAAGGTCAATATTGACCCTAACCTTTTCAGACCTGCGGATAATCCTTTCATCTGCTGTGATAACGGGCTAATAAAAAATAAGCTGGGATGGCAGCCGCAGTTTGATATTTTTGATACAGTAAGGGAAATATACAAGAGTTTTTGATTTTGGAAGGTTTATTAGAATGAAAAAGATTTTGCAGGTAGTATGCAGCTATTTTCCAAGAATAGGCGGAATTGAACAGGTAGCAAAGGACGTTTCCGACGCACTGAAAGGCAAACCGTATGAGATGAAGGTCATTTGCTTGAACGAGGATGCTGAAGCAGAAGGTATGACTTGCAGACGGAATGAAACGGTTCATGATACTGTTGACGGTATTGAGGTAATTCGCTGCGGAAGCATTGCTAAAGTCGCATCACAGCTTATTTCGCCAAAGTATTTATCAGAATTAAGAAAGGTAATGAACAGCTATAAGCCTGATATCGTTATCTTCCATTATCCTAACCCTTTCCTTGCGCAGTTTTTGCTGGATTATAAGAAAAGACCGTTTAAACTGGTTGTTTATTGGCATCTTGATATAACTAAGCAGAAGGTTCTTGGAAAGCTTTTTCATGGACAGAATCTTTCTTTGATCAAGCGTGCCGATAAGATCGTCGGCGCAACGACAAAACACGTTGAGGAATCAGTATATACGAAGTATTTCGGCGAGAAAAAGTATATACTTCCCTATGCAGTAAATGAAGAACGATTAATAATGACGGATGCCGATAAAGCAATGTCCGAGGAGATACGAAAAAAATATTCTGATAAGATCCTGTGCTTTTTTATCGGACGTCATGTTCCGTATAAAGGTCTTAAATATCTTATTGAAGCATCAAAATATCTTGATGACAGATTTCAATTTGTAATTGCCGGAGCAGGACCGCTCACAGAAGAGCTTAAAGAGCAGGCGATAGGCGACAGCAAGATAGAATTTGTCGGAAGAATATCAAATTCCGAGTGGAGAGCTTATCTTAAGGCGTGTGATATTTTCTGTTTCCCTTCGATCACAAGGAATGAAGCATTTGGCCTTGCATTGGCTGAAGCTATGTATTATGAAAAGCCTGCTGTGACATTTACGATCAAAGGATCGGGAGTAAATGTTGTTTCAATCAACGGTGAAACCGGCATTGAATGTCCTAACGGTGATGCTAAAGCTTATGCCGAAGCATTGAAAAAGCTTGCTGATAATAAAGAGCTGCGTGAAGAATACGGCAGAAATGCCCGTGAGCGTGTACTGGCGAACTATACTTTTGATAAGTTTACGGAGAATGTGTCGAATCTCATAGAGAACATTTTATAATGAAACAATAATTAGGTTTAGTTTGGTTTTAATAACAGGAAATGTGACAGGATTCTTTTGAAAGGAAACATAGTTAAGTATTATGAAAACAATTGTTATAAACGGGAAATTTATGTCTCAGACTGTAACAGGTGTTCAGCGTTATGCCCGTGAAATACTTTTGGAACTTGACGCCCTTATTCAATCGGATATACAGGTAATATTGGCTGTTAATTCAGATGCCGGGGATATTCCCGAATATAAAAATATTCAAGTCAAAAAAATCGGACGATTTACAGGAAATCTTTGGGAACAGATCAGTCTTCCTTTATATGTAAAAAAGAGTAAGGCTTTGTGTGTAAGTCTTTGTAATATGACACCTATACTGACCCCTGATATTGTTGTTATCCATGACATCAGCTATAAAGTCAATCCCGATTTCTATAGCAGGATGTTTTCTTTATGGTATCGTTTTGTGTTTGCACTGAGTATAAAGCGCATAAGGCAAATCATCACTGATACAGAATTCAGCAGAAGCGAGATCACGAAGTATTATAGTATTCCATCGGACAAAATGAAGATCATCTACTGCGGCTGGCAGCATTTTTCGAGAACATCTTTTTCTGAAAAAGCATTGGAACAGTATGGCTTGACAAAAGGAAATTATTATTTTGCAATGAGCAGTATGGCTCCGAACAAGAATTTCAAGTGGATAGCAAATGCAGCAAAGAATAACCCAAATATTGTCTTTGCAGTCAGCGGCTCTGTCAATAATAAGGTTTTTGGTGAAATATTTGATTTTGAAGTACCCGAGAATCTGAAATTCCTTGGTTATGTAAGTGATGAAGAAGCGAAAACCCTGATGCGTGACTGCAAGGCATTTCTCTTCCCAACATTTTACGAGGGATTTGGAATACCTCCTTTGGAAGCGATGAGCGTTGGAGCTAAAGCTGTGGTTTCTGATGCAAGCTGTATGAGGGAGGTATTTGAGGATTCGGTTTATTATGTCGATCCTAATAATTATGACATAGATCCGGATGATCTGGTATCCGGAAATGTGTCGGATCCGCAAAAAATTCTGGATAAGTTTAGCTGGCGTGAAAGCGCAGAAAAGCTGTATGAGATTATTAGAGGAAATATATGATAGTTTTTA
>JBJFFR010000052.1:0-63408 GCA_051891935.1 Oscillospiraceae bacterium | reverse complement strand
TGCGGATAATGTGACTTGAACACACACGGTATTGCTACCACCAGAACCTGAATCTGGCGCGTCTGCCGATTCCGCCATATCCGCATTTACATTAATATATTATACTATGTATCTTCTTCAAAGTCAAGCAGGATAATCCATTTTAACAAAATATTCATATTTATTGATATTTGCCCTTGACAAATGGACGGGGGTATTGTACAATATAATTGTATAACCTTTTTGAAATGTTGATTTTGAGGTACATAAAATGTCAAATAATAAAAACAAAAATGCCAAAAGACGAAAGAAAAGACAGCTTTCTCCCGAAGCAAGGCGCCGTCAGCGTGCGGCACAGGCAAAGATAGGTTCGTTTCTCGGTGCGGCGGCTGTTATAGTCGGTGTTGTTGCGCTCGTTGTGATAGGAAACAAAAACGAAATTCCGCTTGAGATACAGACGGACGGATATGTTTGCCTTGAAACGCAGGAAGAGAGCGGCACACAGACCGTCATTGATGAAAACGGCGAGGTCATTGAAGTGCAGAAGGTGACAGAAGCGCCGAAGCCCGAAGATCCGCTTGCCGAAAATATTCGTAAAATAAAGATAGACATTCCCGAAACGCTCCCCATTGATATGATAATCCGTTCGGAGTATGCTATCGTCTACGATTCGACCGCAAACAAGGTGCTTTATGCGAAGAATGCGGAAGAAAAATGCTATCCTGCAAGCACGACGAAGATACTTACCTCGGCTGTGACCATAAAAAATGCGGCTGACGGTATGGTTTTCAAGGTCGGAGATGAGCAGGACATGGTGAACGAGGGTTCAAGCCTTGCAATGGTAAACGTTGGAAGCGAGCTTGATCTTCCGATGATAGTTGACGGAATGATGCTCCCCTCGGGCAATGACGCTTCATACTGTGCTGCTGCAAACATCGGCAGAATACTCGGCGAGGACGAAAGCCTTTCCGCAGACGGTTCGGTGAAGCTTTTCATGGACGAGATGAACAAGACGCTGAAAAACATCGGCTGCGAGAACACTCATTTCTCCGTTCCCGACGGTTTCCACGATGAGGATCACTATACGACCGTCAAGGATATGCTCCGTGTAACGCTCTATGCGCAGCAGTTTCCGCTTCTTCTCGAGTCTGCTGCGACCCCGAACAAGTATGTAACGTTCCTTTCGGGCGAAGCTGCGTCCTGGGAGAATTCCAACAAGCTTATCCACGATTACAGCGACTGCTATTATATGTATGCGAACGGAATGAAAACAGGTATGACCGATGAAGCAGGCTATTGCGTTGTGGCAACGGCAAGGCGCTTCGATCACGATGTTATCTGCATAGTTTTCGGAGCATCTGCTTCCGACATACGCTGGAACGATACGATAGCGCTGCTTGACGCTGCGTTCGTTAAGATAAGAACAACCGGAGAGGAATAAAATGGTCAATATAGGAAATGAATGGGACGAGATACTGAAAGGCGAATTTGACAAGGAATACTATTTAAAGCTCCGTAAGTTCCTTATCAGCGAGTATGCGCATTACAGGATCTATCCCAATATGTACAATATATTCAATGCTCTGAAATATACATCCTACAGCGATGTAAAGGCGGTCATTCTCGGACAGGACCCCTATCACCAGCCGGGACAGGCTCACGGACTCTGCTTCTCCGTGCAGAAAGGAGTGCCGCAGCCGCCCTCTTTACAGAATATTTTCAAGGAGCTGAAAAATGACCTCGGCATCGAGCCGCCGCATCACGGCGAGCTTATCTCGTGGGCGCAAAACGGCGTTCTGCTGATGAACACGGTGCTGACCGTCCGTGAGGGGCAGGCGAATTCCCACAAGGGCATGGGCTGGGAGATCTTCACCGATCGTGTAATTGAGCTTCTGAACGAGCGTGAAAAGCCGATGGTGTTCATACTCTGGGGCGGAAATGCACGTTCCAAAAAGCAGCTGATAACAAATCCTGCGCACCTTATCCTCGAATCGGTGCATCCGAGTCCGCTTTCCGCTTACAACGGCTTTTTCGGCAACAGACATTTTTCAAGGACGAATGATTTTCTTGTTTCAAATGGCATTGAACCGATCGACTGGCGTATTCCCGAGTAATAACAAAAATGCCGTTTCGGATAACCGAAGCGGCAGATTTTATATACTGCCCTTTATTGCAAACAATATATTGTTTGCAATGCCGCCAACGGCGGCTGCAAAGCCGTAGGCTTTGCGTGGACAGTATGAACGGCGGCTCAAGCGGCGTAGCCGCCGCCCGGAAATATTATTTCCGGGCATTGCAAAATTGATAATTTTGCAATAGAGCATAGTATAGTATAAAGAAGGTCAGCTTCCTTCGCCCGAGAGAAGAGCGATAGGGTCGATCCATTCGCCGTTCTTTTTGAGCGCAAAGTGGAGATGAGTTTCCTCGTCGATCTCGCCCTCGGCGGTATCACCGATGCTTCCGATGACGGTTCCTGCAGAAACGGTCTGTCCCGAAGTCACGGCAACATCTTCGGAAAGATTGGAGTAAAAGCCGATAAGTCCGTTTCCGTGGTCGATCTCAACGGTCGCGCCGAGCATTGGGTCGTTATAGACCTGCGCAACCGTGCCGGCGGTCATGCTCTTGACCTTTTCACCCATTTTTCCTGCGATGTCAACTCCGTCGTGGGTCTTCCAGACGTTGAGCGTTCTCGACTTGACAAGCTCGCCGTTGGAGAATTCGCAAACGACCTCACCGTTCACGGGACGGACGAAAACATTGTATGCGTCCGTGTTTTTCTGCGTCTGCTCCGTTGTTTCAGCAGGCTTGGGAGCTGTTGTTTCCTCGGGCTGCTTTTCGGTTTTCTTGACCTGTTCCTGCTCGACGTTAGCCTGTTCGGCAGCGTCAGCCTTTTCGGTCACGCTCGGCTTGTTCGCATTGATAAGCTCCTCATTGAGCTTGTCCGCAGCCTTTTTGTAGGAATAAAGTCCGATGCCGCCTGCCGCAAGGATGCAAACGCACAGCGCAGAGATAAAGCCCTTTGAGCCGAGATTTTCTTTGCTGAAAAATTTTTTCATTGATTATGTCCACCTTTCATTTATTTAGGTATCATTTTTGTAAGGCAAAAGCCTTTTCAAAGCATAGTTTTGACAGCATTGCTAATTTTATACTCAAAAATACAAAAAACAAAGGAGAAAAATTATGAGCGGCATTATTGAAGAGATCGAAAGCAGGCTTTTTGCGCTTCGGGACGAAAAATACCGAGATTTCAGCGCAAAGCTTGTGCCTACGCTGGAAAAGGAGAGGTTTATCGGCGTCCGCACCCCCGAGCTTCGCAAGCTTGCAAAGGAGTATGCAAAGGACGAGCGTGCAGAGGAGTTCCTTTCGGCGCTTCCTCATAAATATCAGGAGGAAAACGCTCTCCACGGCTTTATGATCGCACTTGAAAAGGACTTTGACAAGGCGGTCGCAAAGATCGAGCGGTTTCTTCCTTATATTGACAACTGGTCGGTATGCGACACGACAGCGCCGAAGGTTTTTTCAAAGAACAAGCCTGCGCTTATGCCGTACATAAAAAAGTGGATAGCTTCGGGCAAAACCTACACCGTCCGATACGGTATCGGAACGCTGATGGGACTGTTCCTCGATGATGATTTTGCGCCCGAGCAGATGGAGCTTGTCATTGCGGTAAGGTCGGAGGAATACTATGTCCGAATGATGCAGGCTTGGTATTTTGCAACGGCTCTTGCGAAGCAGTATGACGCTGCTTTTGAAGTAATAAAGGGCAAAAGGCTCGATAAATGGACGCATAACAAGACAATTCAGAAGGCTGTTGAAAGTTATAGGATAACGGACGAGCAGAAGGCTTTGCTTAAGGAATATCGGATAAAATAGTGGCGGAATATGATAAATTAAACAGGCTCGTTTGTGAAGAAGCATTGCGGCAAAACTATTTTAGATATTAGCATAGGAGAGAGCTATGAAAGATTGGAAAACATACCTTGAGAATACAATTGAGTTTATGAATGATCTTTACGCAAAACATTCAATAAAACCTACGATTGACAATGATTTTTATACTGCAATAAAATATAGCAAAATAAATAAGTTTGATATTGATCAATGCTTGTCATGTTATTTTAGAATAAAGGATTATAAATTGCCAAGGTTATATGTAACCAACCCTTTTAAATCAAAGAACCATACGGAGCTGTTTTTCAATAAGAATAACGAATTACTCAGGAAAACAGTTTATTATATTAAAGACGAGAAGCTAATATATGATTATTTTTATGTTAACACCTCGGATCTAAAGTTAAGATTAAAGTTCCAAGATAATAGTTTAATTGAAATCCATAGCTGTAAATTTACAAATGGTTTGATAACCGAGATAAACAACGCATATTATGATAATTACGGCAATTTGGAAAGGTTATCCGGCGAAAGGTATGTGTATGCTTCCGGCAGGATTTCAACCTGCATTAAATACACAGACTACTTTACGGGATTCCCAATGTTTAGAACCTGTACCTTTACGGAAATGACGGTCACAGTAAATCCGACAATTACAGAATATAATTTATTGTACGATAATAATGAATTATTTCAGTATACTGCATCCTTTTCAAATAAAAAAATTGATGTTCAAAAGTCTGCCGTTTACTATTTCAATAAAATTAATGCACAAATTGATTTGGAACAAATTGCGGTATGGTGATGTATGGGAGAAAAATAGGATGAGTTCAATGCTAAATAATTGGATAACATTAAACAAGCCAAAGTTGGAGAACTTAGGAATAATCATCGACAATATTAGAAATGAAGATATTGGATTAAATAGTAATATAACGAGTTTTGATCTGCAAATTAATACGAGATTAGCAAGAATTTCATTAAATCGTCAAGGGAGATTGTATGCTCATATCATATCTGATATTTCAAATGAAACTATTTTTCTTTTTGATGACATAATTTCATTCAATGAATCAGAACTTAATGGATTTTTATTTTGCTTTATACAAATACTGGTTGGATAATTAAAGGCTTTTCTAAATGATATTACGGACGGTCTGACCCGAGTTGACAATTCCGACGGGAATTTTGTAAGCTATGAGTATGTAGATGCTTGCATATATACAAAGTTGTCAACAGCATTCGGATATAAGTCGCATAAAATAACGATATTTTATTGACTTTTCGTAAGTTTCTGCTATAATAATTTATAGTTTAATTTTGATGAAACGGGAGTAAAAACTATGTTTGATATTGATATTTCAAAGCTTAATTTCGGCGTTGACGGCGACAGCATCACGCAGGGCGACCAGTGGTCTTATCACGTTTACAAGAACCTCGGCTTTGCTACGCATCATAATGTTGCGGTCGGCAGCTCCGTTTGGTACAAGAGAACTTTGACCTGCGAAAAGGGCAGCGTCCAAACGCAGGATTTCAATGCGCCCGATTTTGCAGGAATAAGCGGTGGCTGGGAGCCGACAGACGATCTTAATGAGCTTCAGATGCGTGCAAACAACTGTGCAGTTGTACATATCCAGCGTTTTATCGCAGAGGTAAAGAGCGGCGAGCATCCCGTTCCCGATGTTTTTGCATTTGCAATGGGTACAAACGACCTGCTTGACGATCTCGGCGACCCCGACAAGGCTCTCACGGGAAAATCGCTCAAGGACAATGAAAACATTGATCTTTTCACCGAATCGGGAGCAATGCGCTGGTGCTTGCAGACGATCATGGAGGAATATCCGCAGGCGAGAGTTTTCGTGCTCACGCCTATTCAGACGGCAATGCCCGACCACAACGCAAAGATTGAAAAGCAGATCGAGATCATGCGGAAGATCGCAGGCGCAATGGGCGCACAGCTGATCGACTGCTATCACAACTGCGGTATCTGTGAAAAATTCGAGGTCATCGGCGGCACGGGCAAGTATCTTCGTGACGGACTTCACCCCGATGTTCCCGGACAGACTCTTGAAGGCGCTTATGTGACAAAAGAGATACGCAACAATCTGTTCTTCTGAAAACCAAAAGCCGCACAAAACACCATGCGGCTTTTTCTATGAATCTCTTTATAAAAGGAGCATAAATCTATGGAAAATTTAAAATGGGTATGCGCATGGGGAAACGCAATTTCCATCGCCGAGCGCAGACCCGAGAATTATGCAAAGGATCTGACGCTTCGTTATCCTGTCAGCATTCCTTTTTCGGGCAAAAAGATACGCCTTCATTTTGATAACTTCTGTTCAAGCGAGGATGTTATCCTCAACCGTGTGAGCGTTGCTCTCGGCGCAGGCGGAAGCCTTATCCATCCCGATACTTCCACTCCCGTAACGTTCGGCGGCAGACCCGATGTTATACTTCACGCAGGTGAGGACTTATACAGCGATGAGATCGATTTTACTGTCGGAACGGGCGATGATATTGCGGTTTCGTTTTATCTAAAAGGCTTTACCGAGATGCGTTCGGGCGTTGTTATCACGGGACCGCTTTCAAGAGCGTTTTTTGCGATAGGTGATTGTACGCAGGAAAAGGAGCTTCCCGAGGACACATCAAAGACCACGAACACATACTATTTCCTTTCGGGTATCGACGTTCTGACAAGCGACGAGAACAAAGCGCTGATATGCTTCGGCGACTCTATCACGGCGCAGAGCTGGCCCGACTATCTTCTTATCCGCACGGCGGCGCTCGGACTTACTCACCGTTCCGTTATAAGACGAGCTGCGAGCGGCACAAGAATTCTCCGTCAGTATGACAACATCACCTACGATTCCTACGGTTTAAAGGGTTCGGTTCGTTTTCCCCGTGAGATCAAGGTTGCAGGTGCAGACGGAGTTCTCATTCAGCACGGCATCAACGATATCATTCACCCTGTCGGCGTAATGGAGAACAAGTTCCGTCCGTGGAGCGATCTCCCGACGGCGGACGATCTTATCGAGGGTATGCGCGGCTATATAAAGACTGCCCGTGAACAGAATTTAAAGGTTTACGCAGGAACGCTTCTGCCGATCTACGGCTGGAGGACTTATGCGGATTTCCGTGATGAGATACGCTGCGAGTTCAACGACTGGATAAGGACAACGGACGAGATCGACGGCTGTGTTGATTTCGACATGGCGCTTCGCGATCCCGAAAATCCTGCGGCATTTGCCCCCGGCTACGACAGCGGAGATCATCTCCACCCGAGCGCAAAGGCTTATGAAAAAATGGCGGAGGTTGTTCCCGAGGAACTTTTGAGGTAAGTCGGAGTAAGTGAAACTGCTCGATATATCGGAATATGGAGAAACCATTATGTCTATATTTGCTAAAATTGAAAGAAAATATAATTGGAAATTCGAAGGAACTCCCATACCACTAAAGGGCGGCTATATGCATAAGATGTATAAGATAGAAACAGAACAAGGAACTTATGCTCTCAAACTATTGAATAAATATGTTATGCAAAGAAAAACTGCTATGGATAATTACGCTAAGGCGGAGCAGCTGGAACTTCTATTAGCACAAAGGGATATTCCTATTCTTCCCGCATTAATTTTTGACGGAAGAAAAATGCAGGAAATAGACGGTGAATATTTTTATATTTTTGATTATTATGACGGCAAACCATTAAGCGGAAAAGAAATAACAGAATACCATTGTATGGAAATAGGAAAGGTACTTGCAAAAATTCATAACGTAGACAAGAAATTCTCAGATGAAGAGTATGAAGAAATGTCTATAGATTGGAGCTTTTATCTTGCCGAAATGAAAAAAGCAAATATCCGGCTATATGAAATGCTGAAAACCAATTATGAATTAATTGCAGAAAGCCAGAATAATGGGAATTCTGCAAGAAAAAAGCTTCCGAATGTTTTATCCGTCTGCCATAATGATATGGATTGTAAAAATGTTCTCTGGAACGGAAAAGATTACCGTATAATTGACTTGGAATGTCTATCTTATAGTAATCCGTTAATGGAATTGTTTGAATTGGCTTTATGTTGGTCCGGATACGAGGATTGCCAAATTGATTTCCAACTATTTCAGGCTTTTTTGCATGGATATGCAAGTTCCGGAGCTGAATTGCCAACATACTGGGAAACACTTTATGATTGTAACAATGGCAGATTAGAATGGCTGGAATATAATCTTAAGCGCGTTTTAGGTATTGATTGTGGAGATGACGAGAAAGATATCGGAATCGAACAAGTCGAAGAAACAATACATCATATAATTTACTATTCAAAAATGCGTGAACAGATTCTTGAGCATTGTATATAAATTACAACTTATTACTTTTGGAGATGACGACAAATTTCAATTTATCGAGCAGTTTCAAATAACGCTCTGCTCTATATTTGATAAGTATCAATGGGTGACATAAATTAAAAATATGCTTTAGGAGGATCACTATGAGATTAGACGGTTTTGGTTTGCTTGTAAATGACATGGGTACAATGATCCGATTTTACAGGGATGTTCTTGGCTTTGAGATAAAGGAAAGCGAAGATACCTCGAATGTATATCTTGTAAAAGATGGCACATTGTTTCTTCTTTACCCAAGAAAAGATTTTGAGTCCATGACGAGCATAAAATATGAATATGTAAAAGGCTTGAACGGTCATTCGGAGATAGCGCTCTATGTCGATACCTTTGAAGAAGTTGATCTGGAGTATCAAAAAGCAATAAACAACGGTGCAGTATCGGTTTTAGAGCCGACAACCGAACCCTGGGGACAGAGAACCTGCTATATTGCCGATCCGGAGGGAAATCTTATTGAGATCGGTTCATGGAACAAACCGTTTGAAATAAAGGATAAATAAAAGAACAACGCTTCCGTTTGACGACAAAGACAAACGGAAGCGTTGTTTTTATTTTTGTTTAAATCAAAGCATTTCCTTGCGAAGCTCTGCGCCTGTCTTGGGGGAGAGGTATGCAGGAGCGATATCAAATACTGTTCTTGCGCCTGTCTGTCCTTCTCTTGAAAGACGTACTGCAGCTCTTGCATAAGCAACGAGGATGCTGGATGTGAACTCGGGGTTGGAGCCGAGCTTGAGAGAATACTCGATAACGTGCGAGGTTTCCTTGTTTACTCCTGTCTTGCCGCTGCGGATTACGAAGCCGCCGTGGGGAAGACCGCTGTGGTCGCGCTTCATTTCTTCTTCGGTGATGAAATGAACGGTCGTATCATAGTCTGCGAAGTAGTTGGGCATTTCCTTGATAGTCTTTTCGATAAGAGCCTTGTCAGCGCCTTCCTTTGCAACGACGAAGCATTCTCTTGTGTGCTTCTGTCGTGTTGTGAGCTCGGGGTTGGAGCCGCTTCTTACAGCTTCAACTGCTGCTTCAACAGGAATGGTGTACTGACGTGCGTCTGCAACGCCTTCGATGCGGCGGATAGCGTCGGAGTGACCCTGGCTTACGCCCTTGCCCCAGAATGTATAGTTTTCACCCTCGGGAAGGATAGAGCTTGCATAAAGTCTGTTTACCGAGAACATACCCGGATCCCAGCCCACGGAAATGATGCTCACGTTGCCGCCCTTCTTTGCAGCTGCGTCAACAGCGTCAAAGTATTCGGGAATTTTGGCGTGAGTGTCAAAGCTGTCGATAGTGTTGAACATTTCAGCGAGCTTCGGTCCCTGAACGGGGAGATCGGTTGCGCTTCCTCCGCAAAGGATAAGGATGTCAATGTCGTCCTTATGTGCTTCGAGGTCGTTGATCGAATATACGGGAACATTTTCTGTAAGTATTTTGAGAGCAGACGGATCACGTCTTGTGAAAACGCACGCAAGCTCTGTGTCGGGAGTCTGTCTGATAGCAAGCTCCGTTCCTCTGCCAAGATTGCCGTAGCCGACGATGCCAATACGAATTTTACTCATTTTACTTCCTCCGTTTTTTATTGTTTTATTAATTATCCCTGAAAGTACTTATTTGGGGTAAAAAGCAGCCCACTTTGACATTATAACACATTTTGCAGGAAATGAAAAGAGATTTTTCAAATTTTTTTGAATTTTTTTGAAAAAAATAAATTCCCCTGCAGATTACGCAAGGGAATTTATGCAAAACTTCAAAAAATGAGAGGCTTACTATTTGAAAATTGATCAATCGTATTTATTGATAAGCTTGAAACGGATATTTTTTAGCTTTACGCCGTTTTGACCGACAAAAAGGCGCATAACAGTGGTGTTGCCCCAGAGCTTTGCAGTCCTTTCGATCGTAACGTCCTCACCGTTTGAGCCGTTGAAGACGAACACGCCGACAGGGGTACCCGTACAGAAGAGCGTACAGGGGATCTGTGCAAGCTCGCTCAACTCGGAGCTGCCCGTAAGTGTAACGCTGTAATCGCCGCGTTCTTTAAGTTCAAGCTGATAGATGTAGTTTGTTCCGATGCCCGATTCTCTGTCGGTCAGGTCAATCTCAAGCTCGTTATCAAACCTGATTATCTTGATATTGTCGTCAATGATAACATCAAGATCCTCCTGCGGACGGTTTATGATCTTGACCGTATCGCCAATGTTGAGATCACGGTCGTGTGCTGCGGAATTTATGAGGAAGCGTGTGATGTTTGCAGCCGAGCGCTGGAGCTCGCCCCTTGTAAGTCTTCCGTCAGCAAGCGCTTCAAGGAGGTTGTCACCCGTTGAATTGCGTGAAGCGTCGGGAACTACCATGTAAAGATCGTTCTGCGCACGAATCATTGCGGCAAAGTTTGTTTTATCCTGCGGCTTTCCTCGTTCGTTTATCGAAGCGAACCAGTCGGTCATAACGATTCCCTCAAAGCCCCATTCCTTTCGGAGAATGGTCGTTGTAAGGTCGTAGCTTCCCGCTGTCCAGAGTCCGTTGACTGAACCGTAGGTGGTCATTATAGATGTTGCCTTTCCGTTCTTGACAGCCATTTCAAAGCCGCGGAGATAGATCTCACGGAGCGCTCTTTCCGATGCGATGGTGTCAATGAAGTGGCGGCGGTGCTCCTGATTGTTGCCGCAGAAATGCTTGATAGTGCCTGTAACGTTCATATTGTGAAGTCCTCGGAGCTGGGCGCTTGCGATGATGCCCGTAAGGTACGGATCCTCGGAGAAATATTCAAAGTTGCGTCCGTTTAGGGGATGACGGTGGATGTTCATTCCCGGTCCGAGCAGACATTCGACCTTGTTATATATCATTTCCATCGAAACATAAACGAACAGCAGCTCGATAAGGTCGGGGTTGAATGTGCAGGCTATCATCGTGCCGATCGGAAGGCTGAATGCCTTTGCGCCGCTGTCAAGACGCATACCCGAGGGTCCGTCGTCGCAGCAGCCTATCGGAAGGCCTGTTTTGCGCAGGTTGTCGCTTATTCCGCCGAATGCAGCAGCCGTTCCCGGAGTAACCTTTGAGCTGCCCATTCCCTCGCCCCTGACGATGCAGGCAAGGTCTTCGTCACTCAGCTGTGCGATATACTCCTCCATAGGAACAACGTTCCAGAAAACTGACAGCAGATCAACGTTCTTAAAGCCTGTCTGCGGTATCTCGGGAGGAAGGTTCTCCAGTCTGCGCTTTTCCTCGTCAACGGTTTTTAGCGGAACAGCTTCATAAGAAGCGGTGACTTTTCCGTCTTCCGAAACGATCGGTTTTAAGCGTTCAAAAGGCTCAACAGGTGCAAGAGCTTCTTCAAGCCGTTCGGTAACGATAGTATTTGCAATGCTAAAGTCAAGCTTCTTTTCGGCGCTTCTTACATCCGTGCCGACATAGATATTGTACACGCCCTCTTCAAGAACGTAGCAGGACTTGTTGCCCGTTGCGCCCGAATCATCGTAGGATGCAAGGTAGGAATAGTCGATCTCAATAAGAAGCTCCTGCTCATCGCCCGGTTCAAGAAGATCGGTCTTTCTGAATGAGATAAGGGAGCGCAGTGGCTTGCCGAGCTTGCCCTGCGGTGCTTCGGCGTAGATCTGAACGACCTCCTTGCCGCTTACAGTTCCCGTATTTCTTACGATAATGCGCAGGCGGAGCTTGTCCTTGCCTGCGTCTGCACCGACGGTTTCGACTTCAAAGCTTGTATAGGAAAGTCCGAAGCCGAACGGGTATCTTACCTTTTCGGGTGCAAATGTTTCAAAGTAACGGTAACCAACGTAAATATCTTCCTTGTAGAAGTTGCGTTCGTCATCGCCGAAGTTTTCGTGTGAAGGATAATCGCTTAATTTGTATGCAATAGTATCGGTGAGCTTGCCGGAGGGACATACCTTGCCCGTGAGAATGTCGGCTGTGCCGTTTCCGCCGACCATACCGCCCATCCAAGCATAAAGAACAGCGTCGGGGGAGAACTCATCAACAAAGCTCATATCAATTATCGAACCGACATTGAGGACAATGATCATTCTTGTGAATGATTTTCTGACCTTTTCAAGCATCTGTTTTTCAAGTGCAGAGAGCAGATAGCCGCCCTCCTCGTTTCTGCTGTCCATATCCTCGCCTGCGGTTCTGGCGATGATAACAACGGCGGCGTCCGAAACGGCTGCAGCCTGCGAAACGGTCTTGTCATCGAGCGGCATTTCAGCCTGCGACCACGGTTCCGAGCCCCAGCCTACGCCGTTGTCGTAAGGGCTTTCCTTTTCCCATTCGGCATATATATGGGCAAGCTCCTCGTTAATAACAATGTCCTTATCCTCACGGAGTCCGTCGAGGATACTTACAACACGGGAAACATTTACCATTCCGCCCGATCCCGTGCCGCTTTTATAATAGTGGTTCTGCATACGTCCGAAAACAGAAACCCTGCAGCCGATGTTCAAGGGGAGAGCGCAGTTGTCATTTTTGAGAAGCACACAGCCCTCGGCTGCCATCTGTCTTGCGGTTTTAGTATAATCTGCCCAGTCAAGCGTCCAAGTCATACCCATAGGTTTCAACCTCCGTTTTTTTACCGTGATATTTTGAAGATATTCTAACAGATAAGAGCTGAAATGTCAATCGGTTTTTTGTGAATTTCCGAGCAAAAAATTGTAACTGAATTTTAACCGCAAAAACTATTGCCATTTCCGCTTTTTTGTGGTAAATTAAGCTATAACAGCTTTAACATTATTTGACATAATGAAAGGACAGGCTATGCTGAAACGAATACTTAATATTTTGGTAAATCTTATTATCCTTTCTGCGGTGATCGCCGTTATCATCGGCTGTGTTTTGGGAGTAAAAGGGTTTATTCTGTATAAACAAAAGGTGGACTACCGCTCCCTGTCAGCCGTTTCGGGAGAGATAAAAAGCGACCCTCTTTTTACACCGATAGACGAGCTGCCCGACTTCTATCTTAAAGCAGTTGTTGCGATAGAGGACAGGGATTTCTATAAGCACGGCGGAATAAAGCTAAGCTCGATATTCCGTGCGCTTATCGCAAACATAAACGCAGGTGCGCCCGTTCAGGGGGGCAGCACGATAACGCAGCAGCTTGCCAAAAATGAGCTTTTCACGCAGGAAAAGACCGTTGACCGAAAGGTGGCGGAGATGTTCGCAGCGTTTGCTTTTGAACGTGAATTCAGCAAGGATGAAATTCTGGAGCTTTACGTCAACAGCATCTATTTCGGCGACGGCTGCAGCGGTATAGGTGAGGCTTCCGAGAAGCTTTTCGGGAAAAAGCCGTCCGAGCTTACCCGTTTGGAGTGCGCAGAGCTTGCAGGAATACCGAATGCACCGTCGAAATACTCCGTGAAAAATGCTCCCGATGAGGTCAGAAAGCGCAGCGAAGAGGTGCTTAAAGCGATGCTCTCCGCAGGGTATATCAACGAAGAGGACATCAGCGAAATTCTCTCCGAAAAATAAAAAGTCAAGTTGTTCGGGAAAGTACCGGTAAAAAAGCATTACCGTTACTGAGCCGCCGACTTTGGACATATCGTATAGAAACTTGCGAAATTCAAAAGCGGCGTTCCTTTCAAGCTTGACTTGTCAGTTATTTCATTTTCTTATATAAACGCTTCAGCTTCCTCATGTGTCGGCGGATGTATGCGAAGGTGAAGTCCTCGCCGTTCTCCGCAAGCATTATAAGAAGCTTTTCGAGCAGGTCGGAGGTTTCGGGGTGGATGATCCTTCTGCCCTTTGCACGTTCAAAGTATTCAAGCGGTGAGTTGTCGTTGTAATTCTCGCCCATATATACCTTGCTTGCAGCAACACGGTCGCAGAACATCTCAATAACATATTCAATAGGCATTTTTACGGGTTCAACCTTTTTTGAAATGGGGTTGTAGTCCGTCCAATGCTCAAAATGGTGCTTGTTCACGCCCTTGTGGTGGATCCATGCGCTGCTGTAGCCTTTGAGTTCACGCTCGGCCTCGTTCGGGCTGCGTGTGCCCTGATACATTCTGCAGCTTATCCAGAATTCCTCGGGGGAAAATTTTGAAAGATCGTGCGTAAGTCCCTGGAGATAAATTCCTGCACGGAAGCAGTTTTTGCAGACGAGCGCACGGTGTCTTGTAACGGTTTTAATGTGCTTGATGATATTTGAAAGCTTCAGCTTGTTCGGATTTTTCATAGGATTTCAGCACCGCCTTGTATTTTTATACATTCATTATATCATTTTGCACGAAAAAAGTCAATTTATTTTGAAAGGAATAGTAAAATGAAGATACTAAACATACACGGCTATAAAAGCAGCGGAAGAAACAGCTCCTATGAAGCCTTGAAAGCTATCGGGAAAGACGCCGTTTCTCTCACCATTGATTACGACGCTCTTTCACCCGATGAAATACTTGAAATGCTCTGCAGAGAAGCGGAGAAAAGCGGTGCAGAGGTCGTTATCGGTTCAAGTCTTGGAGGATTTTTTGCGGCTTTGATATCTGTGCGGCTCGGACTTCCTGCGGTGCTTATAAATCCGTGCCTGATGCCGTTTCTTCATCTTCCGAGGCTCGGCTATGAGGGTGATATAAGACCGTTTATGCAGCTTTTCGGGGAGCTTTCGGAAATTGATGAAACGAAGGTTTATACGATAGTCGGCGGCAGCGATGAGGTCATCGACACGCACGATATGACAAGGAACTTATTAAAGGATACTCATTTTGTGGTCGTGCCGAACGGCGGACATTCGGGAAGCACGCTCCCTTTGGAGAGGTTCTTTTCGGAGGTTTTGGGAAAAATATAAAAAGCACAGTAAACCGGCAGTTCAGTTCGATCTGCCGGTTTTTCTAAATTATATGGTGTTTAGTATAAAATCATTGACTTTTTTTCTTAAATAGACTATAATTGACAAAAAAGGTGCTTTGGAAGTTTATAATACTAAAAACCATTTAAACTATAGACAAAAAATCATCGCATAATCCATATAAAGCTGTTTTACAGCTACAAGATTATGCTCGATTTTTTGTACAGTTTTTAAATGGTTTTTAGTATAATACGTTTCAGACATTTTTCAAAATGTCTATGTCGGAATGACATTTAATGCAGAAAACTCGTACATTTATCAAAATGTCGAAACGAACGCTGTGCTTTGCCGCATCAATAATCAGCTTTTTCCTAATAACCAATTATTAGTTATTAGTATTATTAAGTTTGTCAAGTATAGCTTGGAGTATCGCCGCAAAATCCTTTTTTTCTTCATCCGAAAGTTTTTCAATAAGCTTGGGTATTTCCTGCCGATCTTCGGGGAAAGCACCCGATATGCCTTTTTTGTTGTTTGTAAGACCTGCAATATAGTCAAGACTGACATTGTAGTATCTTGCAAGCATAATGGCACGGTCAAACGGTATTTCCGCCCGTCCAAGCTCATATTTTCCGTAATGCTGTGATGATGTTCCAAGGTAATCAGCGATTTCCTGTTGGGTTTTATCATTGTCCTCCCGCAGATCTTTTATCCTGTTATATTTTGCCATAAGTGACACCTCATTTTTGTTTATTGTACCACATTTGACTAAAAATATTGACATTTGTACTTAATTAGATTATAATTAACAAGAATAGTGCCTAATTAGACACAAAGATGGAGGAATATAGAATGACTATCAAGAAATTCGCAACATTGATTATTGCTGCAGCAATGCTTTTCGGAATATCTGTCATACCGTCAGCAGAAGTAAATGATCTGTTTATTTCGGCGTCGGCTGCTTCAAAGCTGTCCGCACCGTCCGGTATCAAAGCTGCTGCAGGAACCGACAAGATCACCTTGACATGGGATAAAGTAAGCGGAGCAGACGCATACAGGGTATATATGTATGATTCCAACAGCAAAAAATTCAAAAAAATTATGACCACCACCGAAACAAAAACAACGATAACTGGGCTTCTCAGCGAGGAAAGCTATCGCTTTATGCTGTCTGCGGTAAAAAAGAACGGGAAAACATATACAGGCGGTGAGAATTCAAAAGAATTCAAGGTTACTACTAAATCCATTGGGAGCAAGAATCTTGTTCTTATGGAATATTATGAACCATGTATGGAAAAAGGTTCTGACAAGGATTACTTTTTTGAATATGATAACAACGGAAGAATAGTCGGCATAAAATCATATAGTTTAGACTCCTTTAGGCAGGATTATGAAAATAAAGGATATATTTCACGGGAACTATGTGATTACAAGGTTGAGTATTTGAAAAATAAAATAATAATGACAGTTATAACCAATAATACAACTATAAAGAATACAATCACATATAACAGTAATTTTGATATTACTTCAATAAAAAAGAAATCAGACAATGGTAATTATTCATCATATTTATACAGCTATGACAAAAACAATAATCTGATTTCAGAAGCCTATATCCGAAACGAAAAAAATTATTATTTCAAAAGAACAATAAAATATACATATGATAAAAATAATAAACTGATTTCTAAAAAAGAATCCGATTCGGACGGCTTTAAATCAACAAATACATATACATATGATAAGAATAATAATTTGATTTCTGAAAAAGAGACGGTTATAACAGGTTCAGGATATAAGTCAACATTTTCAGATACATACACCTATGACAAGAATAACATATTAATAAAATCAGTTAATCAAGACGGTGATGTTACATCATATTCTTATGATAAATCGGGCAATATTATCAGAAAATTCACCAAATGCAAAAATAATGAATACGGCAGATTAAGCGAAGAAAGGACATACGATTATTATAAATGCGGAAAACTTAAAAATTCTACTTTCAGCAGCACCGAAAATGACGGAAAAACATATACATGGTCAAAACCATACTATGTATATAAAACGATAAATAAGGAAATAGACGAAAAAACTGAAAAGTTAAACGACATAGTAATATCTTACTTTACATAAGGTGACGGTCATGATGAAAAAGTTATTTTTAAATTTTATGTCGGTAATACTTGCAGTTCTTGTTTTTCCAATTGTCGATGCTTCTGCACAAACTGCCGGATCGGACAAGCAGCCCATGGAGCTTTTGTTCAATGTAACCGACTGCACAGACGGAAAAAGAAACGGGAAAATCAATGTCAAGCTTAAAAATTACGATGAGAGCGATTCCTATTCCATTAGTTTTGATTCGGGAAAAAAGTATTACCCTATGAAAAATGCGGAGAAAAACTTGGTACACGCAAAAAACGGCTTCTACAATATTCGTGTGATCAAAAACGGTGATGAAGCTGTCCGCCCGGATATCTATACGGTATATGTAGGAAGCGATGAAGCAAAATTTTCCGTAAAAGCACATTTTATCAGTTCCGGAGAATCTATATATAAAGACGGAAAGATCCAAGCGGTGATCGATAATTACGATAAAAAAAAGAAATATGAGCTTGTTCTGAATGACGGTGAGAAGATAATACCGTTCAAAAAAGGTAAAATGAATCTGCTCTCTCTTTCAGCAGGCAAATATAAAGTTTCTGTCCGTGAATCATCATCCGATAAGTTGAGGCACAGTCCGACCTTTACGATAAATGTTGAGAAACCCGTATACCCTCAGAAAAAGAATTTATCCGTAAAAAAGATTCTTCAGAATCCCGAGCTTCCGACAGGCTGCGAGATAACCTCTTTGGCTATGCTTCTCAATTACATAGGCTTTAAAGCGGACAAACTATTGCTTGCCGACAAGTATCTTGAAAAAGGAAAATATCGAGCCGCTGACCCGAATAAGGTTTTTGTAGGCGATCCGAAAAGCACCTTTGCTTACGGCTGTTATTCAAATGTAATAGTGAATGCGGCAGAAAAATTTCTGGAAGAGAAAGACAAAAAAAATGCTTGGAAAGTCAGAAACATAACAGGATGTAATGCAAATTCGTTGTATTTCGCAGTCGGAAGCGGTAATCCCGTCATAGTTTGGGCAACTATGGATATGAAAGCACCGAGAAAAGGCGCAGAGTGGACAATTCCCGAAACAAAAGAAAAATATGTGTGGACGGCAGGAGAACATTGTATGATTCTTACGGGCTATGACAAGAAAGCAAAGCTTGTTTATGTGAATGACCCCTTGAAAGGAGCAGTGACATATAACCAAAAAGACTTTGAGAAAAGGTTTGTTCAGATGGGCAGAAATGCTGTGATAATAACAAAAACAGATTCGAAGAATTAGGAAAATGCTCAATATATTCGTACATTTTTGCTGAAAGGATAGTTGTTCCGATAAAATAGAAAAGCGCAATTCACATTTAAGGTTTACAGAATGATTTCTCACTTTCTGATTTAACCTTTTTATCGTGAATTGCGCTTTTTGATTTATTAGGGAACGTTTTTAGTTATACACTGATTACGCATTGATCGTAAGTTCATCATCAACGCAGTCGATCTTGACCGTGCTGTACGGTTCGATCTCGTCGGCGATGATCTTCTTTGCAAGCATTGTTTCAAGCGTACTCTGGATATATCTCTTGAGCGGTCTTGCGCCGTAAATAGGATCATAGCCGTTGTCGGCGATATAGGTTCTTGCGGCATCGGTAACGTCAAGGGTGATCTGCTTATCCTTAAGACGATTCTGCAGACTGCCGAGCATAAGATCAATGATCGGGAATATCTCCGTTTTTGTGAGCGGCTTATAGAATACGATCTCGTCAAGTCGATTGAGGAATTCGGGACGGAAATGTCCTTTGAGCAGGGTGCTTACGTTAGCTCTTGCTTCTTCCGAGATCTCGCCGTTCTCGTTTATGCCGTCGAGGATAAAGTCGGAGCCGAGGTTAGAGGTAAGGATTATGATTGTGTTCTTGAAGTCTACCGTTCTGCCCTGTGAGTCGGTGACTCTGCCGTCGTCGAGTATCTGGAGAAGGATATTGAACACATCGGGGTGAGCCTTTTCGACCTCATCGAAGAGGACTACCGAATATGGCTTTCTGCGGACTGCTTCGGTGAGCTGACCGCCCTCCTCATAGCCGACATATCCCGGAGGTGCGCCGATAAGACGGCTTACGCTGAATTTCTCCATATATTCGGTCATGTCGATACGGACAAGGTTGTTTTCATCGTCAAAAAGGCACTGTGCAAGCGTTTTTGCAAGCTCTGTTTTTCCGACGCCGGTAGGTCCCATAAACAGGAATGAGCCGAGCGGTCTGTTCGGATCCTGAATTCCTGCTCTTGAACGAAGTATTGCTTCGCTGACTTTTTTAACGGCTTCGTCCTGACCGATAACACGGCGGTGAAGTATCTCTTCAAGGTGGAGAAGCTTCTCACGTTCGCCCTCCATAAGCTTTGAAACGGGGATGCCTGTCCAGCGTGCAACGACTCTTGCGATCTCCTCATCGGTGACTTTATCGTGAAGGAGCGTGTCAGCCTTGTTCTTTTCGGCGGTTTCCTCGGCAGCGTCAAGCTGTTTTTTCAGTTCGGGTATTCTGCCGTAGGTAAGCTCTGCGGCCTTGTTAAGGTCGCCGTTTCTCTGTGCAGCGGCAAGCTCGCCGTTAGCGGCTTCGATCTGTTCACGGAGAGTCTGGAGATTCTTGATATTCGCTTTCTCGTTTTCCCAGCGAGCCTTCATTTCATTGAATTCGGCACGCATTTCGGAAAGCTCCTTGCGGATGTTTTCAAGCTCTTCCTTTGAAAGCTTGTCGTCCTCTTTTTTGAGTGCGGTTTCGGCGATCTCGTGCTGCATGATCTTTCGTGCAAGGTCGTCCATTTCTGCAGGCATTGAGTCCATTTCCGTTCTTATCAGTGCGCAGGCTTCGTCAACAAGGTCGATAGCCTTATCGGGGAGAAATCTGTCGGTGATGTAACGGTTGGAAAGCGTTGCGGCGGTTATAAGCGCAGAGTCCTGAATTTTTACGCCATGGAAGACCTCGTAACGCTCTTTGAGTCCTCTTAAAATCGAGATAGTGTCCTCAACGGTCGGCTCATCGGCAATTACCGGTTGGAAACGACGTTCGAGAGCAGGGTCCTTTTCGATATATTTGCGGTATTCGTCAAGCGTTGTAGCGCCGATACAATGGAGTTCGCCCCTTGCAAGCATAGGCTTTAGAAGGTTGCCTGCGTCCATTGCGCCGTCTGTCTTGCCTGCGCCGACAATGGTGTGAAGCTCGTCGATGAAGAGGATGATCTTGCCGTCCGATTTCTTAACTTCGTTAAGGACAGCTTTAAGACGTTCCTCAAACTCTCCTCTGAACTTTGCGCCCGAGATAAGGCTGCCCATATCGAGGGAAAAGATAGTTCTGTCACGAAGATTTACAGGTACGTCGCCGCGGACGATACGCTGTGCAAGTCCTTCGGCGATAGCTGTCTTGCCGACGCCCGGTTCACCTATGATGACAGGGTTGTTCTTGGTCTTTCTTGAAAGGATACGGATAACGTTTCTTATCTCGGAATCTCTGCCGATAACGGGGTCAAGCTTGTTTCTCTTTGCAAGCTCAACGAGATCCTGACCGTATTTTTTCAGAACGTCGTAGGTGTCCTCGGGGTTGTCGCTCTGGACACGCTGGTTTCCTCTGATCTTGGAGAGAGCAGTAAGGAAGCCGTCTTTGTCGATACCGAAGGCTTTAAATATCTCCTTGATATTGCTGTTTGCGGTGTTGAAAAGCGCAAGGACAATATGCTCGACAGAAACATAGTCATCGTGCATATTCTTGGCGATCTGTTCAGCCTGATTAAGCGTGCTGTCAACATCGGATGAAACATATACGGTGTTCATCTCTCTGCCGCTTCCCGTTACCTTCGGAAAAGCTGCGATCTTCTGCAAAAGTGCGTTTTTCACGCCTTCGCTGTCGGCACCCATTGAGTTCCACAATTGAGAGATAAGTCCGTTTTCCTGCTCGGTCAAAGCGTAGAGAAGATGCTCCTGCTCGATGCGCTGGTTCTGATATTCAACAGCGGTGCTTTGAGCGGCGTTGATAGCGTCAATTGATTTTTTGGTGAATTTGTTTGCGTCCATAAAAATCGACCTCCTTTGATGTATTGGACATGTTCTGTCGTTTGGGTCTTTAAAGTAAGATCATACACAGTATTGTGCAGAACGCACAAGCTCGGCTTCGTTTCGACATTTTATTTCGTTTCTGCTGGAGATTGTGCATTTTTTACAATGCTCTGTAAATTTTATTGTAGAAAAATTTGCGGTTTTGGTTTGAATTTATATAAAAGGGAAGAAAAATGTTTGTGTTTGACGTATTTTATCCCTGTGATCTGCAAGATGAGTCGGTTTATGTCGGAATATGCGATATAAAAAACTTGAAATATTTTGTTAACAGATTTATAATAAGATATATCAATACTGTGCATTATATTTGGAGGAATAATATGACAATACTGAAAACTATCAATGCTGCGCAGGATCGTTTGTGTTATAGTCTGACGGAAAGCGTCTGTGAGGATGGCAGCGTATGCTATGGCGTGAAGGTCACGACGACCCTTTTCGGTGATGCTGAAAGTGCGGAGTCAGAAGATATTTCATCCGACAGGCAGGTTGCAGAAAAATTCTTATATATGCTGGCGGATAATCTTGTTCTGCCGTCGACCCTGAACGAGATAGCGGAAGAGTTCGTTGCGGCTTTTTATACAGTTTAAATAAAAAGCTTGACATAATCATATTTTTGTGGTAAAATACTTAATTACGAAAACTTGTATGCTGTGAAAAGGGACAATCATTATGGAAAAGGAAGCTTTTAAGACAATTGCCGAAAACCGCAAGGCTCGGCATGAATATTTTATCCTCGAAAGCTTTGAAGCAGGCATTGAGCTTGTCGGAACGGAGGTCAAATCCATCCGCAGCGGAGGAGTAAACCTCAAGGACAGCTGGTGCATGATCGAGGACGGCGAGCTTTTCGTTAATGGTATGCACATTTCGCCCTATGACCACGGCAATGTTTTCAACAAGGATCCTTTGAGAGTCCGCAGACTGCTCATGCACAAGAGGCAGATAATGCAGCTTTTCGGAAAGATCAAACAGGAAGGGCTTACGCTCATCCCGATCTCGATCTATTTCAAGGGTTCAAAGGTCAAGGTCCAGGTCGGACTTTGCAAGGGTAAAAAGCTTCACGATAAGCGTGACGATATGGCAGCGAGAGCTGCAAAGCGAGACATCGAGAGAGCCGTCAAAACGCAGAACCGTTAAAAAATTATGGGGATGTAAAGGTTTCGACGGGGACTTTGAATCACGATAAGCGGGTAGAGGAGCGCACTCTCTCAAAACGGCGTACGTTTTAAAATTAGACGACAACAATAATTTTGAATTAGCAGCTGCTTAATCGCTGCTCGTCTTGCCGATGAGTACCACGGCTTCGGATAAGGCGTCGACTAGTGGTGAACGCCGCAGGAAAGTGCCTGCGTTCTTGCGGTGTATTGCAGGCTACCGAGCATCATTGTGTGTTTGTTCACGATGATGCGAGGGAACGTTAATAACAAACTACACCCGTAGAAAGTTGTGTGGATAGGTTTTCGGACACGGGTTCGATTCCCGTCATCTCCACCAGAAGAACCCACATACATTTTGTGGTGAAGAGCTATGAATATTCATGGCTCTTTTTCTTTTTCCACAGTTAATAGTATAACTTGACAATGTGTATATTTTATGATTATTTTATGTATATATAGTAAAAATTAGCACTCTATGTATATGAGTGCTAATTTCATCTGTTGAGAAAGTTAAAATGGTCAACTGCATTAAAATTCCAAAGTATAAAACAAAACACATTCTCAAAAAAGCTATTCCAGTTCAAACAGATTCTCCATGATAAGCCATGCCTGCGGAAAAGCGCGCATAAAGTTCCATATCCCTGCACCGTGGAGAGAGTATTCACGGATAAGCTCAAGCTTTGCGTTGATGCTTCGGACATCCTCAAACCATACGATATGCTCACGGCCTTCGCTGTCAAAATAGGTGTAGTGGGGGCTTTGCGACACCTCTTCAAAAAGTATCGGAACACCGTATTCCGCCGCTCTTGCCGCCGCCGTCCTGTTTCCGATGACTTCTGCTGCGCTTTCACCCTGAATGAACGGCAGCGTCCAGTCATAGGCGTAGTTAGGAATGCCGAGGTAAAGCTTTTCTGTCGGTATCTCCGTCACGGCATATTCAACGACCTCACGTACCTTGTTTATCGGAGCGATGCTTAAAGGCGGCCCGAATTGATAACCCCATTCGTATGTCATAAGGAACGCAAGATCGGCACTTTCGCCGAGCGATGGATAATCGTGCGATTCGTAAAGCGTACCTTGCTGGGCGGCGCTTGTTTTCGGCGCAAGATCAACGTTCAGCATCAAGCCCACTGCGTGTAAACGTTCGGAAGCATTTTGCACGAACGCTGTAAATTCATCCTTGTACTCCGCAGGAACATATTCCATATCAATATCCATTCCGTCGGCGCCCTTGCGGATGATCTCTTCTATCATCTGCGAAAGAACACGATTTTGAAAATCGATATCGGTAAGCAGCGGCACAAGCTTATTTGACGAAAAGCTGCCGTCTGCGTTGACGAGCGAAAGGCTCAAAAGCACCTTTGAGCCGAACTGCTTTGCAATGCTTATAACTTCGCTGTCATCCGGGATAATGAGCGTCCCGTCGGCATTGAAGCCGTAGCCGAAAATGATGATGTACTCTGCAAAGGAAGCGACCTGCCGCAGAATATTGCGGTTCACACCGGGATAAACAAATCCGCTCAGGCTTAAATTTCCCGATCGTTGATTTTCGTAGCTGATAACTATGGTTTCGCCGGGGTAAATGTATTCCCGTGCCGTAAGTCCGAGATTGTTCCGCCAAAGCCTGCGCACGGTAGTCCCGTATTCACGAGCAATGCTTTCAAGCGTTTCTCCGCTCTGAACGGTATGAACTATATCGGGGATAAGTATCAGAAGTGCCTGCCCGACCGCAAGCTTATCGGGGTAAAGCAGCGCATTGTCGGCTGCGATGCGCTGTGGAGATACTCCGAAAAGTTCTGCAACGGATGAAATAGTGTCGCCCTGCTGTACAATGTAGATTTCCATAAAAAACCTCGGTTCTGCTTTATTTCGTTGACATATCTTATTAATTATATTATAATTAAAGTACTGATTATGCAAAAACACAAATTCGCTTTTGGAGGTATTTTTATGGCAAAAATAGACTTCGAGTATATCTGGACAGACAAAAAAAGAACATTTCTCGGTCTTCCGCTCTCTTTCACACGATATATCCTCACCGAAAAGAAGCTTATCACACAGACAGGCTTTTTCAATATCCATGAGGATGAGGTGGAGCTTTACCGAATCGCCGACAAGAGCCTTAATATGTCGTTCGGCGAGCGTCTTTTCGGCTGCGGAACGGTCACGATAAACTGCCGTGATATCGATACTCCCGTGAAGGAGATCAAGTCGATAAAAGCGCCGAGAGATTTTATGGAGCTGCTGGAAGAGAACGTTGATATCCAGCGTGACCGTTACAGAGTCCGCGGCAGAGATATGATCGGCGCAGATTACGGAGATCACGACTGCGGCTGCGACTGCGATGACGACAATATCGACAGGTGAGATAATGGCAGGACAAACACTGGAAATAAAAGAAAAGGAAAGCTGCTGGGAGTTCCTGCAGAAAACCGACCTGCCGATATTCATCTACGGTATGGGCGACGGTGCGCTGAAGATACTCTCCGTCTTTGAGAAGTATCATATCCCGACAGCAGGCTTCTTCGCAAGCGATGAATTTGTAAGAGGACACAGCTTTGAAGGGCATCTTGTGCATAAGCTTTCGCAGATAGAGCAGCTTGTTGACGATTTTGTTATTGTTCTTGCATTCGCCGCAGGCTATGAAAGCCTTTATAAGCGTGTAAACAGCATTGCGGAAAAGCATCTGCTGCTTGCGCCCGATGTCCCCGTTGCAGGCGGCGGTCTGTTCGATTACAATTATTATTGTGAAAACAGGGAGAAGTTTGAAGCCGTTTACGACAGGCTCGAGGATGAAGCTTCACGCAGAACATACGAAAATGTGATCAATTTCAAGATCAGCGGCAAAATAGAGTATTTAAACGCCTGTACTTCGGATAAGAGAGAGGTCTATGATTCACTCGTTAAGCTCGGAAGGTCGGAGAGATACGTTGACCTCGGTGCATATAACGGCGATACGGCGCTTGAATTTGCCGAAGCTGCAAACGGCAGCTATGACCATATCTATGCCTTTGAGCCGAACCCGAAAAATTACCGCAAGCTTTGCAAAAACACCGAACAGCTTCACGATATAACAGCTTTCAATGCAGCGGCGTGGAATGAAGATACCGTTCTTCGCTTCACAAAAAACGAGGGCAGAATGTCGCAGAATTCATCAAAGGGCGAGATCGAAACAACGGCTCTTTCGGTCGATAATGCAGTCGACGAGCAGGTCACTCTCATCAAGCTGGATGTTGAAGGCTCGGAGCGTGAAGCGATAGAGGGGGCAAGGCGTCATATCAGCGGCGGAGCAAACGTCATTTCTGCGCTCTATCACCGAAATGAAGACCTCTTTGCGATACCGCTGCAGCTGCTTGAAATTAATCCGAAGCTGAAATTATATGTCCGTCATCAGCTTTATATCCCTGCCTGGGAAACAAATCTTTATGCGATCGCCGAAAAGTTAACATAGTGACATTGATCATTATAAATGAATAAAATATTAACAATATGCAAAAGCTTTTAAAAATACTTGCATTTCCCTTTCAAATGTTATATTATAATATACGGTGCGAATCCAAAAATGTATTTTCAGGGAGTACAACTGTTTTTCAAGGGAATAACAGTTTACCAAAAAAATAACTGTTATTTGTGTAATTTAACATTTATCCCGAGGAATGAAAGGAAGATCATTATGTTGCTTAACGAAATGAACAAGGCGCAGCTTGAAGAATTCAAGGCTGAAAATGAAAAGGCTTATGAGGCTTACAAGGCAAAGGGACTCAAGCTCAATATGGCAAGAGGAAAGCCGAGTGCCGATCAGCTCAATCTCGTAATGGATATGCTCGATACGCTCAATAGCAAGTCCGATATGAATTCAGAGGACGGTACCGATGTCCGCAACTACGGCGGTCTTACAGGTATTCCCGAAGCAAAGAAGCTTTTTGCCGATATGCTCGGAGTTGAGCCCGAAATGATCATTGTCGGCGGCAACGCAAGCCTTTCACTTATGTATGATTCCGTTGCAAGAGCAATGAGCCACGGTGTTGTCGGCAGCGAAAAGCCCTGGGGCAAGCTCGATAAGGTCAAGTTCCTCTGTCCTGCTCCCGGTTATGACCGTCACTTTAGCATCACCGAGAGCTTCGGCATTGAAATGATAACAGTTCCGATGACCTCGACAGGCCCCAATATGGATATGGTTGAAAAGCTTGTTTCCGAGGATGAGTCCATAAAGGGTATCTGGTGCGTACCTATGTACTCCAACCCCGACGGCATAACATATTCCGATGAAACAGTCAAGCGTTTTGCAAATCTTTCCCCGAAGGCAAAGGATTTCCGTATTTTCTGGGATAATGCTTACTGCGTTCACCACCTCACAGATACACCCGATACAATTCTCAACATCTTTGACGAGTGCAGGAAGACAGGCAAGGAAGATATGGTGTTTGAATTCGCTTCAACATCGAAGATCAGCTTCCCCGGCGCAGGCGTTGCTGTAATGGCAGCTTCAAAGGCTAATATCGCACAGATCGAAAAGATCCTCGGTATGCAGTATATCAGCTACGATAAGATCAACCAGCTCCGCCACGTCCGCTACTTCAAGAACTTTGACGGCATCAAGGCTAAAATGGAGCAGCACAAGGCTATCCTCGCTCCGAAGTTTGCTCTTGTTCTTGAAACGCTTGAAAAGGAGCTTGGCGAACTCGGCATTCTTACATGGCACAAGCCGAATGGCGGTTACTTCATCTCCGTTTATACTCTTAACGGCTGCGCAAAGCGTGTTGTTGAGCTTTGCAAGGAAGCAGGAGTTGTTCTCACGGGCGCAGGTGCAACATATCCTTACAAGAAGGATCCCGATGACAGGAACATCAGAGTTGCTCCCTCATTCCCACCGCTCGCAGAGCTTGAACAGGCTATCAGCATCTTCTGCCTCGCGGTAAAGATCGCAAGCGCAGAAAAGCTTCTTGCAGAATAATTATTCAGACAAAAATCAAACGGCTGCACTTTTTCCATGCAGCCGTTTGTTATAACAGAAAGGGGTATAAAATGACATACTGTAAAAACTGCCATAAGATGAGCAGGGATGATGACTTCTGTTCGCATTGCGGCTCTGCCGTTTGGGGGGAAGATTACGTTTCCAACGATGCCGCTATAAACTGCGATTCGTTAAGCGGTCATACCCACGATAAGGTCACCTACGACAGAACGGAACGCGGCGAGGGCGTACATATCTCCGAGGGCTACAAGCCGTATAACCCGACACCGAAGAAAGGCAATGCCGCAGGAAACGGCAAGACTGTATCAACGCTCATAAAGATCATTATTACCATCTCGATCATAAGTTCAGTTATCGAAGCTATTGTGGAAAGTATTGATTGATCTGTTCCGCAAGAAAAGCTGTACCCTTTGCAAGCCGCAGAGCGCAGTCCTTGAAATGACCGCCGTTGTTGAATTCAAACCTGCAGCAAGAGTTTGCTTCATTGAATCTGTTATATATCTTCAAGGTCATGTCTTCAACCGTTGACATGACCTTGTTTTTTGTCTTTGCTTCCTTGTCGCCGAGGCTGAAATAGAATTTTCCGTTCGGAACAGGCCTTGCTTCAATATATTCGCCGAATTTCGGGAACCAAAGTGAACCCGAACAGCTTGCGGCACCGTCAAAAAGCTCGCTTTCGCAGCAGCACCAGAGCGCAAAAAGCCCCGAAAGGGAGTATCCACCGATAAAGCGCCTTTCGGGTATGCCAATCATGTTTTCAACGTTCGGAATGATGGTGTTTTTCAGCATTTCAAGCGTCTTTGAAGCGTTTCCGCCGAAGGCTTCGTTCCCTAAAACGGCAGGAGCTTCCCACGGCGAAAGATCATCGTTCCAGTTTTCGGCTTCAAATGCAATAAGCGCAAAATCAGCGCCCGAAAGCTGCTTTGCAAGCTTGCAGACCTCTTCGGCGGTGCTTTGCTCACCTTTTATGATGCCTATGTAAATGTGAGTGCTCCCACTTCCGAAAATATGAGTTCTCACTGTGCGCCTCCGTTGACTATAATACTAAAAACCATTTAAACTGTAGACAAAAAATCTGCGCAAAATCCATATATGAGAGATTTTTGCTTGATTTTTTGTACAGTTTTTAAATGGTTTTAATTATAAAGCTGTATATGTCGCTCTTCTTGAAGCCTGTCACAGCTGCAGCTTCCTTGCAGGCTTCGGACGGCTTAACGCCTGAATCAATTAGCTTCTGAGCATGTTCGGCAGCCTGTTCAAGCGTGAGTGCAGCGGTGTTCTCTTTCTCCCTGCAGCCCTCGACAACGAGAACAAATTCGCCCTTCGGCGAAATTGCTTCGTACATTTCGACAGCCTCGGAAAGTGTTGTGCGGATGACTTCTTCGTGTATCTTCGTAAGCTCACGGCAGAGAGATATCCTTCTGTCGCCGAAATATTCAAGCATATCTTTGAGCGTTGCAAGAAGCTTGTGCGGCGCTTCGTAGAAAACGAGTGTGTGCGGATCGTGAGCGACCGATTTAAGATGCTCATAACGCTGCTTTTTCGTCACGGACAAGAACCCCTCAAATGCAAATCTTGATGAGGATATATTGGAAAGAGCGATCGCCGAAGCCATAGCCGTAGGACCCGGAACGACCTCGGTATCAATGCCGTTCTCGACGCAGAGTGCAATAAGATCGGCTCCCGGGTCGGAGATGCAGGGCATACCTGCATCCGAAACGACAGCGCAGTTCTCGCCCTCGATTATGCGTGAAACTATGCCCTCGCATATCTGCCGTGACGAATGCTCATGGAAGCTTACAAGCTTGTTTTTTATATCAAAATAATTCAGAAGCTTCAGGGTGACTCTTGTGTCCTCGGCACAGATAAAATCGACCTTTTCCAGCGTTTCGACCGCACGGTAGGTCATATCCCCGAGGTTTCCTATCGGCGTTCCGACAACGTATAATTTTCCTGCCATTTTTTACTCCGTATATATTAATAGTTAAGGCTGCTGCCGCCGATGAACTCACGGACGAGCGAATCGGACGGAACAAGCTCCTCCGAAAGCGGTTCAAGCTCGCTCAATACCTTGAGCATAACATCTCCGTCCTCGATAGCTGCGAAGGCTTCACGGTTGTTTTCGATATCGTTTTTCAGCATATTTGCATAAACGGAGGCTTCGTACGGGATGAACGAGTCGATCTCGATAGTCGCACGTTTTTTGTACGGCATGATGTATTTTTCTTCACCGTTTGTAACACTGCGGAACATATCGAAAATCTCTTCAAGGCTGCGGCTGCGGAAAAGGCGGTCACGGTTCAAGCGGCGCATAAGCCTTATCTTTCTCGGGTGGAGAGTATAGCCGAATTTTGTGCGTATTCTTGTTCTTACGCTGACATACATACAGGTCGTGAAGTCGTCCGAGTCGCCCGTTACTTCGGGGTTCAATGCGTGAATGCCCTCGATAATGATGATCTCGTTGCTTTTTCTTGCGACGGGGATAAAATCGGAGCGTGACTGCGTTGTGAAGTCAAAGACAGGCATCTCGACCGGTTCTCCCTTTGAAAGCTTTTCAAGATGCTCGGAAAACATCGGGATATCAAGTCTGTACGGTGATTCAAGGTCGGGCTTGCCGTCCTCGTCAACGGGGAATTCTCCTGCGTCTGCAGGGAGAAAATAGTTATCCATTGAAAGCGTATGAACCATCAGACCCTTCTGTCCGAGAAGCCTTGCGATACGAAGCGCAGTTGTGGTTTTTCCCGAACCCGAAGGACCCGAGAGCAGAACGAGAGGTTTTTCCTCACGGTTCATATATATTTTTTCGGCGGCTGTTCTCAACTGCTGCCGGTAAATGTCCTCGGAACTTCTGATAAAGCCCTCTGTATCATTTTCAATACCCGAGTTGATGTTCGTTGTGTTTATATAGTTGAGTTCCATTCCAAACAACCTTTCAGATGAATTTGTCACTATGCTTATTATATACTATTTTTATGCTGTTGTCTACACAAAAAACATTTAAATACACATTTTCGGCAAATTAGGCTTTTGCGGCGGTGATTTTTTGACGAAAAGCACATATAATAATGCCGTGATCGGAAATATCGGGATAAAAATTTTGGAATTCCACATAAAAATAAAAAACCGCATTAATTACCTTTTTGTCTAAATAGCTAAAAAACAATCCCTAAATTCTATACTTGTTTTTATTAATATTATTTGACTAATGTTAGAAAATATGCTATAATACTTGTGAAGTATTTTTTGATAATACGTTTGCGGACGGCATTTTTGCAGACTTTCCCTGCTTTGCTGTCAGTATATTATTGAAAGTGGTGTTATAAATGGACGATCAGACAAATGTTTACAGTGAAAAAAAGCTTGCGAGCTTTGAAACGATCTATAAGGAAAGCGTTTTCTCAAAGCCGCTTGATATCACCGTTACTATAACCGCCGCACATATTTACGGCGCAGGCTATATCTGCGTTCAGAAGGGAACAAAGGAAGATGATCCCGAATACGGAAAGTATGTATGCGGTCTTGAAGATATCACAAAGATCTCGATCAACAGCAATAACAAGAGCCTGCCTATCAACGTTCAGTGCGATGAGGTAGAAAGGGGCGTTCCGTCAAGAAAGAGGATCATCCTCCCTCATTTCCCGAATGCGGAGGAGGTTATGCGCCTTATCAATGACGCAAAGGCGGATTACGACAGAAAACACGCTCCGAAGGAACAGCCGAGCGAAGAAGAAAAACGGAGAGAGCGTGAACGTATCAAGAAGGCTGCTGATGAGGAATTCCTGAACGCTACGGCCGATCATGACAAGAATGCAAAGAAGAGTGGGGACTTCACCGTTGCCGATATCCTCGGACTTGACGATTTTGCACCTATCGTTCCCGAGAAGAAGGCAGAGGAACCTGTTAAGGAAGAACCCGTTAAGGAAGAGCCTGTAAAGGAAGAACCTGTTGTCGAAGAGTCTGTTGTTGAGGAGCCTGTTGTAAAGCGCTCCGATGCAGTCAAGATCGACAGCGTTCTCGAGGCAGCTCCCGAGGCTGATGTTTCCGCACTTGAAGAAGCTGAAGAAGCGGCTCCGGTAGCTCCGAGCGCAGATTCCTTTGATGAGATAGTTATCCCCGATACATCCGATCTTCCCGAAGCGCAAGCTGTTGAGAACCCCGGCTTTATCCCGAGCGAAACTATTGAAGAGATCGGTATTGTTGAAGTGGACGAAGACGTTATCGAAGAACCGAAGATCGTTGTTACACATAAGACCGAAGCGCCGAAGCAGCCGGCTCCCGTTATGGAAGCTCCGAAGCCCGAACCGAAGGCAGAAAAGGCTGAAACAAATTCGACAGCTGTCAACGATATCCCGACCCCGAAGGCAGGAGAGAAGATGTCGCTTGAAGATTTCCAGACAGCTGTTAAGAAGCTTAAATCCATGCACGACAGCGGCTTGCTGGATGACGAGGAATTTGCTGCAGAAAAGTCCAAACTCATGAAGTTCCTCTATTGATAAAAATAATTGTACATAGTGGGGACTGTGCTTACTGTTCGGAACTGAATATGCCGTGCGGTCAGCGCTGACCCCATACCAACACCGTTACGGTTCTCCGCAGCGGTGTTGTCTGTTAAGGAGTAAAATTTATGTCTTTGCCGAATGACCCTTTTATGCTTTTAAGCTTTATAAATACTATGCTCCGTGACAAGTATGCAAGCCTTGACACGCTTTGCGATGACCTTGACGAAAGCAAAGCCGACATTACGGCAAAGCTGTCCGCTGCAGGCTTTGAATATGATGAAAAGCTGAATAAATTCTGCTGATACTTTTTAAATTGAAAAGAGGAACGTAAAATGGCTGAAAAGAAATTTACCATTGAACTTAAAGCTATAATTGAAGAATTCAACCTTGAAGCGATATATCTTCCGCAGGACGCTTCAAAGATTCTCATAGATGAAAATGACATAAACCGTCCCGGACTTCAGCTCCAGGGCTTCTACGAATATTTCAGCAGCGCCCGCATACAGATACTCGGAAAGATGGAGTTTGCGTATCTTGCAACGCTCGATGAGCAGACAAGAACAGAACGCCTTGATATGCTCTTTGCGCAGCATATCCCTGCGCTCATAATCTCCCGTGAGCTGCCGTATTTCCCCGAAATGGTATCTATCGCACAGAAGTATGAGGTTCCGCTTCTGCGTTCAAAGGAAAGCACGTCAAGCTTTATGTCGGCGCTCATCGCATTTCTCAATCTTCACCTTGCTCCGAGAATAACCCGTCACGGCGTTCTTATCGAGGTTTACGGCGAAGGTATGCTTATCCTCGGTGAAAGCGGCGTCGGTAAGAGTGAAACTGCCGTTGAGCTTATCAAGAGGGGACACCGTCTTGTTGCCGATGACGCAGTTGAGATCAGAAGGGTCTCAAACATCAGCCTTGTAGGTTCTTCTCCCGAGAACATCCGACACTTCCTCGAGATCAGAGGTATCGGCATCGTAAATGCACGCCGACTCTTTGGTATGGGTGCCGTAAAGGTTACGGAAAAAATTGATATGATCGTTGAGCTTGAACCGTGGGACAGCGAAAAGGTCTACGACAGAATGGGTGTTGACAGCGAATACACCTCCATTCTCGGCGTAAAGGTGCCCTGTGCAACGATACCCGTTAAGCCGGGCAGAAACCTTGCTGTTATCCTTGAAGTAGCCGCTATGAACAACCGTCAGAAGAAGATGGGCTACAATGCAGCGCAGGAGCTTCTTGACAATCTCGGTCTTGAAATGGATCACAAGGAAACTATCAAGAAGTGGGATATCTATTGATATGAAGATCATCGCAGACCTGCATACGCATACGGTCGCTTCGACTCATGGATTTTCAACTGTTAAGGAGATGGCTGACGAAGCCGCAAGAAAAGGTCTTTCCGCTGTTGCAATAACCGACCATACGCCTGCTTCAACGGATGGTCCCCACGTCTGGCACTTCCACAATCTCCATAAGGCTATCCCGAGAGAGATAAACGGAGTAAAGATCATATACGGCGCAGAATCGAGTATAATAGATTATGAGGGGAATATTGATTTTCCGCATGAGGAGTGTGCTTCCCTCGACTGGATAATAGCGTCCTTTCATAAGGATATGCTTAAACCGGGCAGCTTTGAAGAGCATACAAATATGTATTTGAAGCTTGCCGAAAATGACGACATTGATGTTATTGGGCACTGCGCAACGGTCGTTTGTCCGTTCGACTATGAAAAATGCCTTAAAAAATTCAAGGAGTGCGGTCGGCTTGTTGAGATCAACGAAAGCACTATCCTTTGGAAAAACACCCGTGAAAACTACCGTGAAATTATACGTATATGCAAAAAATTCGAGATCCCCGTCGTCATAAACACCGACGCACACTTCTGCACGATCGTCGGCGACGTTACAGAATCTCTTGCTCTTGCAAAGGAGCTTGATCTGCCCGAAAAGCTTGTTGTCAATGCCGATTGGGACAGACTTTATGAGTATATACAGTCAAGACACGGAAAGATATTCGGCTGATACCTTTATACAAAGGTTCGATGAGGTCAATTTTATGAATGACAACCTTAAACTGCTTGTTGAAGAAGCAGAAAAAACAGGCTGCAAGGTAGAATTAAAGCCATTTCTTAAGAATTATACAACTTTCAGGATAGGCGGCGAGGCTGCTGCACTTTTTGAGCTCGATTCGGTTCAGAAATGTCAGCGGCTTATTCCGTTTGCGGCAAAAAACAATATCCCGTATTTTATCCTCGGAAAAGGTTCCAATATCCTTGCAGACGACAGGGGAACGAACGCTGTCATCTTTAGGATAAACGGCTCGGAGCCCGAATTGATCGGCGAAAATACTATCCGCTGCTTTGCGGGAGTTCCGCTTGTGAAGCTTTGCGGTTTTGCGCTGGAAAATGAGCTCGGGGGACTGGAATTTGCTTACGGCATCCCCGGAAGCGTCGGCGGCGCAGTATATATGAATGCAGGTGCTTACGGCGGAGAGATGAAGGATGTTATTTCATCGGTCACGGCGCTTGACAGGGACGGAACTGTCCGTGAATACTCCGCAGAGGAGCTTGAACTTTCCTACCGTCACAGCCGTTTTACACGCAGCGGAGAGGTAATTCTTTCGGCTGATATAAAGCTTGCAAAAAGCGACAAAGACAGCATAAAATCAAGAATGAACGAGCTTATGGAGAAGCGCCGTTCAAAGCAGCCGCTTGAATTCCCGAGCGCAGGAAGCACCTTCAAGCGTCCGCAGGGAGCATTTGCCGCACAGCTTATCGAAGAATGCGGTCTGAAAGGCTTATCGGTCGGAAATGCACAGGTCAGCGAAAAGCACAGCGGCTTTGTCATCAATCGCGGCGGAGCAGGTTTTGACGATGTTATGGCGGTTATCGCAAGGGTTAAGCAGACCGTTGAAGAAAAAACGGGCTATAAGCTTGAATGTGAGCCTATAATTATTTCGGACAGGGAGGAATACAGAAAATGAAGTTTCTCATCGTAACGGGACTTTCAGGTTCGGGAAAATCGGGCGTTATTAATGTCCTTGAAGATATCGGTTATTACTGTATCGACAATATTCCGCCGCAGCTCATCCCGAAGTTTGCCGAAATATGTATAAAATCGGATAAGATCATACACAATGTCGCTATCGTTACCGATATAAGGGGAGGGGAACTTTTCCTCGAGCTTGATGAGGGAATTGCTTATTTCAGAGAAAACGATCTTGACTACAAGATACTTTTCCTTGATGCGTCCGATGATGTTCTTATCAGAAGATACAAGGAAACACGCCGCAGACATCCGCTTGATGAGCAGTCACACGGCAGTCTGCTCCGTGCGATAACGACCGAGCGTGAGATGCTTATGTCGGTGCGTGAAAATGCCGATTATTACATAGACACCTCCGATCTTTCAATGGCGCAGCTCAAAGAGAACCTCTATACTCTTTTCCTCGACAATCCGAACGATTCAATGGTCGTTAAGGTGATGTCGTTCGGCTTTAAATTCGGATGCGCAAGGGAAGCGGATCTTGTTTTGGATGTTCGCTGCCTGCCGAACCCGTTCTATATTCCCGAGCTGAAAGAGCATACGGGGCTGGAAGAGTGCGTAAGCGGCTATGTTATGCAGTTCGACCAATCGAAGGAGCTGCTGAAAAAGCTTACCGAGCTTATTGACTTCCTTATTCCGCTTTATCACAGAGAGGGAAAAAGCCAGCTTGTTATTGCGTTCGGCTGCACGGGGGGAAAGCACCGCAGCGTGACCTTTGCCGAGGCTATTTTCAAGCACCTTCAGGAAAACGGCGTCCGCAGCCGTATCTGTCACAGAGATATAAACAAGAAATAGGGACTTACTTATGTCATTTTCATATTCCGTAAAAAAAGAATTGTGCGGCCTTATGACTGACCGTGACAGAAAGTTCGCCTGCCTTTACGGTATGCTGCTTTTCTGCAAGAATTTTGATGCAGACAGTATCGTTTTCCAGACGGAGAACGATATAGTCTGCAATTTGTTCTGCGAGCTTGCCGATGATGTCCTTGAACGTCACAAGGTCGTGACCGTTTCAAGCAATGAGAAGAAGAACAACACGGTTTTATATACTTTGAGCATTGATAAGCTTGAAGACCGTGAGGAAATAATCTACCGTTTCCATATTTCGAGCCGCAGCCTCATCCACCGAATACAGCGTGATAATATCAATAACAATGATATTTTCGCCTTTGTCGCAGGTGCGTTTTTGTCCTGCGGAAGCATCTCCGAACCGCTCAAGGATTATCACCTTGAGTTTTCAGTGCCGTATTATAACCTTATGCTCGATCTTACGGAGCTGCTCGGCGAGATAGGCTTCAACGTAAAATCGACCGAGCGCAAGGGAAATCACGTTATTTATATGAAGGACAGCGAGGTCATCGAGGATCTTATCACATTTATGGGCGCAACTATGTCTTCTATCGAGCTTATGAACGTGAAGATACTAAAGGATGTGCGCAACAAGGCGAACAGAATCGCAAACTGCGACGCTGCGAACATCGACCGAACGCTGAAAGCTTCGGACAAGCAGATAGCCGATATTGAATACATCATTGACAAGATCGGTATGGAAAATATGCCGCCCGACCTTGCCGAGATCGCAGAGGTAAGGCTCGAATTCCCCGAAATGTCGCTCAAAGAGCTTGGAGAAGAACTGGAAAAGCCGCTCGGCCGCTCGGGTGTGAACCACCGCTTGAAGCGTATATCCGCACTGGCCGATCAGCTGCGCACGGAATACAAAGAAATATAACGATGAATAAAGCTTATGGATAATTTTGTAAATCTTCATCTTCACAGCGAATACAGTCTGCTCGACGGAGCTTGCCGCATAAAGGATCTTGTTGCAAGGGCAAAGGAGCTCGGGCAGAGTGCCGTAGCTGTCACCGACCACGGCAACCTTTATGCTGCGGTCGAATTTTATAATGCTGCAAAAGCGCAGGGGATAAAGCCGATCATCGGCTGCGAGGTCTATGTTGCGCCGAGGAGCCGCTTTGATAAGCTTTCGGGAATAGACGGAAAGCCTTTTCATCTTGTTCTGCTCTGCGAAAGCAACGAAGGCTATCACAACCTTGCGAAGTTAGTTTCGATAGGTTATACCGAGGGCTTTTACAACAAGCCGAGAGTCGATGTTGAAACGCTTCGGAAATACAGCAAGGGGTTAATTGCGCTTTCGGGTTGTATTGCAGGGGAGCTGCCAAGACTTATTGCGAACGGAGAGTATGAAAAGGCAAAGGAAACTGCGCTTTTATACCGTGATATCTTCGGCAGCGGAAATTATTTTATTGAAATACAGAATCACGGCATCCGTGAGGAAATGTCCGTGCTGCCGTTTTTGTACAGACTTTCCGCCGAAACAGGGATACCGCTCTGTGCAACAAATGACGCACACTATATCACAAAGGCTGACGCAAAGGTACAGAGGGTGCTGATCTCGATACAGACAAACACTCCGTTAAGTCAGCCGTCGCCGCTTGCTTTCCCGACTTCGGAGTTCTATATGAAAACGCACGATGAGATGGCTGCGCTTTTCCCGAATCATATCGAAGCGGTAGAAAACACGGTCGGTATCGCCGAACGCTGCAATGTTGAGTTTGAATTTGGCAAGATAAAGCTGCCACGATATGAAGCCGAGGGTGTGACCGACAACAAGGAATACTTCAAAAGGCTTTGCAGGGACGGTCTGAAAAAGCGTTACGGCAGCACACCTCCGCAGGCTTACGAAGAACGGCTTGAATATGAGCTTGAAGTTATAATCAAAATGGGTTATACCGATTACTACCTTATCGTGTGGGATTTTGTCAATTATGCAAAGACGCACGATATCCCGGTAGGTCCGGGACGAGGTTCGGGCGCAGGAAGCATCGCCGCTTATTGCATAGGTATAACGAATATCGACCCGATGAAGTATGATCTGCTTTTTGAGCGTTTCCTAAATCCAGAGCGTGTTTCAATGCCCGATTTTGATATTGATTTCTGCTATGAAAAACGGCAGCTTGTCATTGATTATGTTGTTCGGAAATACGGCAGCGACCGTGTTGCGCAGATAATAACGTTCGGAACAATGGCTGCAAAGGCGGCTATCCGTGATGCGGGCAGAGTTATGGAGCTGCCCTATCAGAAGGTCGACGAAGCGGCAAAGCTCATACCGTTTGAGCTTCACACAACGCTTGACCGTGCGCTTGAAAACAGTCCCGAGCTGAAAAAGCTCTATCTTTCCGATGAAAGTATTCACGAGCTTATCGACACGGCAAAAAAGATAGAGGGTATGCCCCGTCACGCTTCGACACACGCGGCAGGAGTTGTGATCTCCGATGCGCCCGTCAGCGATTATGTACCCGTTCAGAAGAACGATGACGCAATAGTTACGCAGTATCCGATGAACATTCTCGAAAGCCTCGGTCTGCTTAAAATGGACTTTCTTGCGCTGCGAAATCTTACGGTAATTGACGGAACGGTCAAGGATATACGCAGAACGGAGCCCGATTTTGATATTGAAAAGATACCGCTTGACGACAGAGCCGTATTTGATATGCTCTCGGCAGGGGAATCGGATGCTGTTTTCCAGTTTGAAAGTGCAGGAATGAAGCAGGTGCTCGCACAGCTCAAACCCGAGTCGATAGAAGACCTTATCGCCGTGCTTTCGCTCTACCGTCCGGGACCTATGGACAGCATCCCTCGCTATATCGAGAACAAGCGGCATCCCGAACGCATCACCTACAAGCATCCGCTGCTTGAGGATATCCTGAACGTCACCTACGGCTGCATCGTTTATCAGGAGCAGGTAATGCAGATATGCCGAAGGCTTGCAGGCTATTCCTACGGCAGAGCCGATCTTGTCCGCCGTGCAATGGCAAAGAAAAAGGCTGACGTAATGGAAAAGGAGCGCAGCGTTTTCATCGACGGTTCGGTAAAAAACGGAGTTCCTGCCGATATTGCCGAGGATATCTTCAACGAGATGTCAAGCTTTGCTTCCTACGCATTTAACAAATCCCATGCCGCTGCCTACGCTCACGTTGCGTATCAGACGGCTTACCTCAAATGTCACTACTATAAAAAGTATATGGCGCAGCTTATGACGAGCGACCTTGCTTCGCAGGGAAAACTGCTCGACTATATCTCGCTTTGCGAAAAAAACGGAGTAAAGATACTCTGCCCCGATATAAACAAGAGCGGCGCAGGCTTTACCGCCGACGAAAACGGCATAAGATTCGGTCTGCTTGCGGTGAGAAATCTCGGCAGAACGGCTATTGACAATATAGCCGAGGAGCGCAGAAAGGGCGGTTCGTTCCGTTCGCTTGATGAGTTCTGCCGAAGAATGAGCGGCAAGGATGTGAACCGAAAGGCGGTCGAAAGCCTTATAAAATGCGGAGCTTTTGACAGCTTTGCACTTAACCGCCGTGAGATGATGGAGAATTACGACAGAATTTTCATCGCCCTGCAGACAGATGTGCGCAACAATATCGAGGGTCAGATGAGCTTCTTTGATTCGGCGGAAGGCGATGAAGAGCCGTCAATGATGGACGGGCTGCACCGAAGCGAGGAATATCCGCTCAAAACGCTGCTGATGTATGAAAAAGAAGCGGTCGGGATGTATATTTCGGGGCATCCTCTCGATGAGTATAAGCTCCTCTCCGCCGCAGCAGCTCACAATACTTTGCACAGCCTTTCTGCGGAGAGACACCCGAGTGACGGCGCTACCGTACAGCTTATCTGCATGATAACCTCGGTCAAGCAGCACAACACAAGAAAAGGAGCGCAGATGGCGTTCTCGACCGTTGAGGACAGCACAGGAGAATGTGAGGTCATTTTCTTCCCCGAGGTCTATGCGCAGAATATACAGCTTATCCGTGCCGACAGCATTGTTTTCCTCAAAGGAAAGCTTTCTTATAAGGATGATGAGCCGAAGATACTTGCAGAAACGGTCATTTCCGCTGTTCAGTATGCAGGTCTTATTGAAAAGGCGGAGCTTTTCATCCGCTGTCCGAGTACGGAAAAGGAGAAGATAAGCCGTGCGGCAGAGCTTTGCAAGGGTTACAGAGGAAGCGGAAAGCTGACGTTCTTTTTTGAGGACGTAAAGAAATATGTCCGTCCGAAGTCTGCCGAGGGTGTGAAAATCACCGAAGAATTGCTCGAAAAACTTGCAGAAATTGTAGGTTCGGGTAATATTGCGGTAAGATAGCCGAAAAAACTTGACTTTTGTGCGGCAAAGTGATACAATTGAATCAAGCCGATCGGGTATTGTGCTTGATCGGCTTTTTATAGCAGAAATACGCATTTACAGAGTAGAAATTTGAGCGTACAAGTGTCCGACGGACGGGGAGTTGCTGTCGGAACGAAAAGCGTCAAACGCTTGCGGTTCAGGTTTCGCATCCCGCTGAAATGCATACAGGAGCTTTTCATTCCTCCCGATATGCACACACAGCACTATTATAGGAGGTAAAAATGAAAGGCTTTTTTTCTGTCTTCACAAGCTCCGCAAAGGAGCTGAAAAGCGCTAAATGTCTTGCAATGGCAGGACTTATGACAGCGCTGTTCATCATTCTCGATATGTTCTCGTTCAAGGTCGGAGCGTTTCTCAAGATCAACGTTGCGTTCTTCGCACTTGCAGTTGTCGGAATGTTCTTCGGTCCCGTTCCTGCCACGCTCGCAGCGATCGCAGGCGACCTTATCGGCTGCCTTGTCAGCGGTCAGGCTCCGTTTCCGCTTCTTACCGTAACAGCAGCGCTTGAAGGACTTGTATTCGGCATCTGCCTCTACAAAAGAGAGGGCAAAATGCTTGCGGTTATGGCAGTTGTTGCAAGGCTTATCGACTCGTTTGTGATAAATCTGCTGCTCAATACGGCGATACTTATGTCGGCAGGCTTTATGTCAAACACAAAGGAGCAGTTCTTCATCAGACTCGGCGCAATATCGCTTCAGGCTGTTGTTTACTGCGTACTCTGCGCAGCTGTTCTCCCTGCTGTTCAGATAATATATAAGCGTGTTGTCGGCAAGGTCAACAAGACCGCAGCATAAATTTTAATCAACGGATTTCTGCTAAAAACAAGCGCAATTCACGAATTAATGGTTTACAAAACTTGTATCCATTCAAACGTGAATTGCGCTTTTTGTTTTGAAAGATAAATTGCGCATTACGCATTACGCATTACGCATTAAATAATGCTGTATTCCATATCCTTCCACAGAAGCTCGCAGCCTTCGGTGATCTCTTCGGGGAGGAGTGCCATGGCAACGGTGATCTCGTCATTGCTGCCGTCATCCGTTCTGTAAAGATGAGCATAGTCGCCGTCGATCTGTCCGACCTTATAACGGTATTCCATTTTCAGTCCTCCACAACAACATAGTTATCGGCTGCGTTTTCCTTTGTTGCATATTCGGTTACGTTCAGCACCTTGACCTTGAGCGGCTTCTGTCCCATATTTATCTCGATTATGTCGCCGACCTTTACGTCGTAGGAGGCACGGGCTGCCTTTCCGTTTACAACGATCTTATCGGCGTCGCAGGCTTCGTTGGCAACCGTCCTGCGCTTTATAAGTCTTGTTACTTTCAGATATTTGTCAAGTCGCATATTTTTTTCCTCCGATATTCCGATAAAGCAAAAGGCAGCCGCCCCTGAAGCAGCTGCCGAAAAGCACAGAAAACAATTACTTGTTTACAACGTCCTTGAGAGCCTTGCCTGCCTTGAATGCGGGAGCCTTCTTTGCAGGGATCTGGATCTTTTCCTTTGTTCTGGGGTTGATAGCTTCCTTTGCATCTCTCTGACGTACTTCAAATGTACCGAAGCCAACGATCTGAACCTTGTCACCGGAAACGAGAGCGTCTGTGATAGAAGAGATCACTGCGTTGAGAGCTTTCTCGGAATCCTTCTTGGAAAAATCTGCCTTTTCAGCAATAGAGTTGATTAAATCTGCCTTTGTCATAACAATATACCTCCATAAATTTTATGGCGTTTTGCGCCAATATTATTGTTTTTTAGCCTTCTGCCAATAAGCATCCAGCTCATCTATGTTCAGGGAGCGCATATCTGCCCCGTCACATCTTGTTAATTCTTCGGTTTTCTGAAATCTTTCAACGAATTTATCCGAAGACTTTGTGAGCGCTTCTTCGGCGTCGATCTTCAGCAGTCTTGAAACATTTACCGCCGAGAAAAGAACATCGCCGATCTCTTCTTCCGTATTTGTTCCGTCTGCAATTGCGGCTTTAAGCTCTGCGATCTCGCTTTCAAGAGCCGCCAGCGCTTCGTTCACTCCTGCGAAGTCCATACCTGCACGTTTTGCTCTTGTTCCGAGCTTCTGCGCTCTCATAAGAGCCGGAAGTGTGCTGCAAACGCTTTTCAGCGTATCGGTATAGGTTTCCTGACCCTTTGTTTCCTGCTTGATATCGTTCCAGTTTGAGAGTACCTCTGTGCTGTCCTTGACTTTAACGCTGCCGAAAACGTGCGGATGACGGATAACAAGCTTCTGACAAACCTCATTTACAACATCATCAAAGCTAAAGCTGCCTTTTTCTTCCTCGATCCTTGAATGGAAAACGACCTGCAGCAGAACATCGCCGAGCTCTTCACGGAGCAGCTCCGTATCCTCAAGGTCGATAGCTTCAACGGCTTCGTACACCTCTTCAATGAAGTCTTTGCGGATCGAATGATGATTCTGTTCCCTGTCCCACGGGCAGCCGTTTTCGGAACGGAGAATCTCCATAATTTTGAGCATATCGCTGATATTATATTTTTCCTTGAACTCAAAGTCCATATCGACCGATATCCTTTCAGAATGAGGTTTGATCGTTTAATGCAGCACCGTATATCCGTGTGTTGATTGATATTAGGAAAAAGCTGATTATTGCTGTGGCAAAGCGAAGCGTTCGTTTCGCCGTTTTGAAAAATGTACGAGTTTAAGCCTTTGAGGACATTTTGAAAAACGGCAGAAACGAATTAATCAGCGTTTCCTTTGTCACATATAATATATTAACCTATTATTATGATTTTTTCAAGAGTTTTTTTGAATTTCTTTAGCAAATCAGCATTTTTAACGTAGTTTTGGTCAAAATACCGGTTAAATGTGTGCTTATTATGTAAAATATTGCCCCGATCGGAACTGAAATAAACAGCACGAGCGGAGAATCCCATAAATTCTGCAGAAAATTCTGTGCCAAAACTGCCGCAGAAGCGCATAAAATTCCGCAGAAAGTCAGCTTTGCCATAAGAGAGAAAAATCCTGCGGCAGGTATTCCCGAAAGCTTTGATACCTCTTTTACCGACAAAAGCATTATCAGCAGGTAGCATATATCGGTCGATATCGCAGCGCCTGACGCATTGAGCTCCGGAATTGGTATCAGCGTAAGGTTCAGGATAAGCTTTACCGCAACTCCGACAGCCATTATCTTTACGGGAACGCTGCCCCTGCCTGCCGCCTGAAGCACAGCAAAGAGTACGGACGATACCGACAGGAATATCACCCCGACACCGAGCAGGCGTAGCGAGGGCGCAGCGACAGACGCTTCGAGCTGACGGGAGGGGAAAAGCAGCGACATGATCTGCGGCGCAAGTGCGGAAATGCCGATGCCTGCAGGGACTGCGACAAAGCCTGCCGTGAATACCACACGGGTAACGGCTTGTTCTATCATCGTTTTGTCTTTTTTGGCAAAGCCTTCGGCAACGAACGGAACTGCGCCCTTGCCGAACATATTCGTGAACGAGGGGATAAGGTTGAAGACCGTCACTGCCAGTCCCGAAAAGCACCCGAAAATGAAATTCGGCAGCGCATCCGCAGAGATGCCTCCGTTTATTGCTGATGAAAAACACTGCGGCTCGGCTGCGACAGCCTTTTTCAGGCAGGAAATGATCGTTGCAAGGTCGATCAGCGAGGTGAGATTTGTTATCAGCGAGCCTAAAGCAACGGGCAGCATTATTGCCGCAAATTCACGGGCAGTCGGGAGTGTTGGTGCGGAGCGTAGCTTTTCCTTCCTTTCGAATACGTTTCGCAGGAGCATATACAAAAGGCTTGCCGCAGAGGATACTGTCACTCCAAGAACAGCCGCAGCAGCAGCCAAGGGCATAACAAGCTCATCGGCGGATGCGCTTTGGATTGCTTCAAACGGGAGAACACGCTTTATGAGAGCTTCTGCCGAGGTGAAGAACGTGCGTGGAGCGTTCAGCACCGCATAGCATAGTGCAAGTCCGGCGAAAAGCTTCACAGCGGCCTCTATGACCTGCGAAACTGCGGTCGGATACATATTTCTCCGTCCTTCTGCACAGCCTCGGAACACCGCCGTTATGCAGCTGAAAAGTATTGATGGTGCTATCGCAGCGACAGCAATGACCGACAGCGGACTCTTGCTCATAAATGCACAGAATGGATATGCGAGCAGGAGCGTGAGCAGCGTGAAAACAGCGCCGCATAACGTGCAGAGGGCAAGAGCTGTACTTCTGACATTTGCAGCGCCGTTCTTGTCCGATACGGCAAGCCTTTCTGCCGTAAGCTTCGCCGCAGCAACGGGAAGACCTGTGACCGAAACGGCGTAAACCGTCATAAATATGCCGTAAGCCGCCGAGAAATAGCCCATTCCCTCACCGCCGAGAAGATTTGCGAGAGGGATTCGGAATATCGCTCCGATGACTTTGGAGAGAGCCGCCGAAGCGATAAGGATCAGTGAACCGCTTAAAAAGCCTTGTTTATTCTTCATAGCAAGTCCTTTCACATACATTTTTTTTACAATAAATATATGCGAGTTTCTGATCCATAATGCGGAAGTATTAATACTAATATCAAATCAACCGTAAGACTAAATCCTCGGCTATAATAATCCAATTCTGCGTCAAGCTCCCTTGACAGGCGTAATCTCCCCCTGCGGGGGAGGTGTCACGAAGTGACAGAGGGGCTGACCGACAGACCAGCCTGCCTGCGGTCGCTCTCCAAGGTAAACAAGTTTACCTACTTGGATTATTCTATCTGTTGGCTTTGTCTATAGAACGATTTGATATTAGTATAAAAAAGGTACTATCACGGAATGATATAATACCGTGACAGTACCGATTAATTACGCTTTAATTCAAACTCTGTCTTCCAATTCGATGTAATTCTGCTGATCGTGAACTGCCTTGTAAGCAGGACGAATGATCTTGTTTGCGTTGACAAGCTCTTCCATGCGATGAGCTGACCAGCCTGCAATTCTTGCTATCGCAAAGAGCGGTGTGTAAAGCTCACGGGGAAGATCAAGCATCGTGTATGCAAAGCCGCTGTAGAAGTCAACGTTTGCGGAAACGCCCTTGTAGATCTTTCTTTCGTCTGCAATGACCTGCGGAGCAAGACGCTCGATAGAGCTGTAGAGCTTGAATTCCTTCTCTCTGCCCTTTGCCTTGGAGAGCTTTTCAACAGCCTGACGGAGGAGATTCGCTCTCGGGTCGGATATGGAATAAACAGCGTGACCCATACCGTAGATAAGTCCCGAGCGGTCGAAGCCTTCCTTATGGAGGATCTTGACGAGATAATTCTTTACTTCGTCTTCGTCCTCCCAATCGCCGATGTGGTTTTTCATATCGTCGAACATCATTGAAACCTTGATGTTTGCGCCGCCGTGCTTCGGACCCTTGAGAGAAGCAAGAGCTGCGGAAATTGCGGAGTAGGTATCCGTTCCCGAAGAGGTTACAACATGAGTTGTGAAGGTCGAGTTGTTTCCGCCGCCGTGTTCAGCGTGAAGAACGAGCGCAAGGTCGAGAATGGTCGCTTCAAGCTCGGTGAAGCTGCTGTCGGGACGGAGCATATGGAGAATATTTTCAGCCGTTGAATACTCTGCGACAGGCTGATGGATAAAGAAGCTGCCGCCGTCAATATAGTAATTCTTGGCATGGTAGCTGTAAACTGCGATAAGCGGCAGGAGCGAAATAAGCTCAAGCGACTGGCGCATAACATTCGGCAATGAGAGGTCATTCGGCGTATCATCGTATGAATAGAGCGTGAGAATTCCTCGTGAAATGCCGTTCATGATATCTTCGCTCGGGGATTTCATGATGATATCACGGACGAAGGTCGTCGGGAGCTTGCGGTAATCGGCAAGAAGACGCTTGAATTTATCGAGCTGCTGTTCGTTCGGAAGCTCTCCGAGGAGAAGAAGATAGGTTATTTCTTCAAAACCGAAGCGGCGTTTTCCGATAAAGCCGTTGACAAGGTCGTTTATATTATATCCGCGGTAATAAAGCTCACCGTCGCAGGGAACGCTTTTTCCGTCAACGGTCTTGGAGGATATTATCTCGGAGATCTCGGTAAGTCCTGCGAGGACGCCCTTTCCGTTGATATCACGGAGTCCGCGCTTGACATCATATTTAGTATAAAGCTCGGGATCGATGTTTCCGTTCTTTTTGCAAATTTCGGTAAATTCGATCACTTCGGGAGTGACTTTTGAAAAGTTGTAGTTTGAAGCCATTTAATGTTTTTCCTTTCGTACAGATTTTTTATTCTTTCAATTCATCTCTATGATAAAATTTTAACATATTTTTTGAATATTTGCAATAGCGAATGTGAAATTTTCATCATATTATCAGAATTGAACCGTATGATCGGTTTTTTCTAAACAAAAAGCAAACAGCATATAATGACTGCGGCAAGGGCAAGCTGCAGCACTATCATTATCGGGATACCGATCATAAAACGTTTCTGCTTTGTTTTGTGGCGGAATTTTTTCATCCCGATAAGCATTCCTATCGAGCCGCCGATGAATGAAACAAAAAACAGGGTCGGTTCGGAGATGCGGCGCTTTCCCTTTTCGGATTTTCTTTTGTCGAAAAAAGCCATTGCAAAGCCTGTAATGTTTATTATAAGAAAATATGCTGCAATAATAACAGCGGCAGTATGTTCATTGATTATTTCCATTTGTTTCTCCGTAAATTTTATAAAAAAATCTTCGCAAAGGCTTTTTGCGGTCTTTGCGAAGATCGATAGGGCGTTTTTTTGGAAAACAGCACAATAAGCTTTACTTGTTGCCTTCCTCACCGTTTTCGGGTTCAAAGAAAACCTCTTCGTCCGTTTCGGAATCGTCGGAAATATCAGTAATATCAGAATTGTCGGAAGTATCGGAAGTATCGGGGATGTCCGAAATATCGGTAGCGTCGGTGTTTTCCGGTTCTGCCGGTTCCTCGGAGGGTTCGCCAAGACTGCCTATGCTGTCAAAGTCAAGCTTGCTGTCAACTTCTGCGGTTTCATCCGAGTCGAAAACAGGCAGATCAAGCTCGGATGGAGCTTCCTGTTCATTTTCCGGGATCTTCTCTTCGGCTGTGCTGTCGTTGAAGTCGATCTTGAAGAAGTCGATCATATCACGGAGAACTTCAGCCTGTTCGGACATATCGCTGGCAGCTGCGGAGCTTTGCTCTGCGGTCGCTGTTGTGCTGTCGATTACGACAGTAACGCTGTTAACGCTGTTGTAGATATCGGAAATAAGCTTGTTCTGCTGCTCTGCGCTTTCGGCAATGCTCTTGACCTTGTCGTTGATCTCGGATGCGCCGAGAACGATCCTGTCGAGAGATTCGGCGGTGGTTTTTGCGATAGCTGTTCCTCGCTTAACATTGCGGAGAGAGTCTTCGATGAGCTCGGATGTTTGTTTAGCGGCATCTGCGCTCATATTTGCAAGGTTGCGGACTTCATCGGCAACAACCGCAAAGCCAAGACCTGCATCTCCCGCTCTTGCGGCTTCTACTGCGGCATTGAGCGCAAGGATGTTTGTCTGGAAAGCGATATCGTCAATAACACGGATAATATCGGAGATCTGGGCGGAGGACTTGGAAATATCGTCCATAGAGCCGAGCATCTTGGTCATTTCATGGTTGCAGGAATGTATCTGATCCTTGATATTTGCAGCGAGGACCTCGGTTTCCGATGCGGATTTTACGGAATCGGAAATATGCTCAACAATGTCTTCCATCCGGTTCGATACTTCGTTTACAGCTTCGGACTGCCGTGCTGCACCGCTGCTTAACAGCTGTGAGCCGGATGCAACCTGTGAAGCACCTATCGTTACGGTGTTTGCGGATTCGCTGATCTTGCCGAAGGTATTTCTCAGCTGTGAAAGAATAGCATTGAAGCTTTCCTTGATCTTGACGAAATCTCCTCGGAATTCGCCGTCCATTTCAAATGCAAGATTGCCCTCTGCGATCATGCCGAGCGCTTCGGAGATCTGCTCGATATAAGCACGGAGAGATGTTACCGTTGCAGCAAGGGATTCGGAGAGCACACCGACCTCGTTTTTCAGTTTTATAACAGGAGTATCGGAGGAAAGATCGCCGTCCGAAAGAGCTTTAAGTCTTGATGTAACGCCGATTATCGGGTTTACAACGCCGTTCATGATTATGAAGGTACAGATGAAAGCAGCGACGAGGAGTACGACCGAGATCACGATTATTAAAGTAGTAGTTGTTTTTAGAATTCCGTTAAAGTCGGATTCCGGACCGATAAGGATAAGCGACCAGTCGCTGTCATCGATAGGCGAGTATGCAGCTCGGCTCTTTACACCTTCAAAAACGATGCTTTCGCTGCCCGATTCGCCGCTCATTGAAAGCGTTTGAAGCTCTGCAATAGGCTTATAGCTGCTGTCGGTTTCTGCAAGCGTGTTGTAGTTCACTTTGTTGGTAACGTTGCTGATATCGTTGGAAGCGATGATCGTTCCTTCCGAATTGATTATGTAAGCGGTGGAGTTTTCGCTGAACTGAACGGAATCAACGATATCGGAAAGGATCTGTGCGTCATAGTAAATTACAAGAACGTAGCTTGTAACGTTTGAAGTTCCGGAAACAGCAATGATGAATTCGGAACCGCTGCCGTCCTCGTATGGGATAGGCTCCGTAATTGCAATGCCCTTTGATTTTGCCTTCTGATAAACCTCAAGCTCCTTGAGAGCCTCGGCATTCTCTGCGTTGAATCTGTCCGAACCGATGAAGTAATCACCGAGCTTGAACATTGCAAAATCCTTTACATCGAGCTTATACTCGTTGAACATATATTTGAGGTAGGACAAAGCACCCTTGGAAGTACCGATGTTGTTGCTGCACAAGGTCTTCTGGAATGCGGTATCGCTCTTGATCTTGAGCTGGGAGATCTTTACGCTAACATCGGATGCTGCCTCGGTCGTGAGAGGCGTTATCATCTGATTAACGGTAGATTTTACACCGCCCGAAAGCGAGAAATAGTTAACAAATGCGAGCAGCAGGACAACGCCGATCGACATCAGGCAGACAAATCGGATAAGCTTTGTCTTGATACTGTTTCGCTCCAGCCTAAAGCTGCTTATGTTGAACTTTGATTTTGCTTTTATATTGGATTTTTTGTTAATTTTAGGTAGTTTAAGTTTTGCCATTTTATGTCCCTCCCGGGGTATATGTTATTTAACTTTATTTTACCACCTTTTACTATAGAATGTATCAACTTTCTGTGAATTTTTACAATAAATAACCTTGCGAAATCCGATTTTTATACACTTTGCTCTAATAAAGCAATAAAAACTGCTGCGGAAAAACTCCGCAGCAGTACAATGTTATTGCAGAAATTACTCCTTGTCTTCCTCGTAAAGCCTTTCAAGGAGAGTCTGTTCCTTTTTGTTTCTCTTTGCAAGAACGACAGCGGTTATAACGATGATTATTCCGCCCATGCTGATGATTATTCCGACGGTCATTCCCTTCGGGAAGAAGCTCATTTCGATAGTGTGCTCACCTGCGGAAACGGGAATTCCTATAAGTGCGTCCACAAGCTCGACAGGTTCGGTCTTTACTCCGTCGACCTTGATCGTCCAGCCGGGTTCGTAGGAGATGGTCGTGAAAAGAATACCATCCTCGTCTGCTGTGACCTTGCCCTTGATGTGGTTTTCCTTGAAGCTTTCTATTTCAAGCGGATGCTGACGAAGCTCTTCGGCCGAGTTCCTGAATGCTTCTTCGTCAAGATAGTAGAAGTATTCATCGGCAAAAAGCACCTCGTTCTTTTCCTCGGTGATAGTCGCAATGACGGATAATTCTTCACCTGCGGAAAATCTGCCGAGTGGCTGGATGACCTCGTTGCCGCCTTCAAAGTAATAGTCAACGAATTCCTCATTGAGCCAGAGATTGATCTTTCTCTCATAGCTTGACGGGAAGTAAAGGTACATCATATCCTCGGTCGGAGCGGTGAGAATGAATTCAATATGAGAATTCTCGCCCTCGATACGGGGAACATACTTTGTGTGTGTGCCGTAGGTGGACGGCTTTGCGTTTTCGGGAACGATTCGGTCAATATCGACCTGTTGGAAATACTCCGCTTTTGTATCCGTGCACAGCGCCGAGAAGAAAGCGTTCTGACAGATGAACGGATTGTCGCCTTCAAGCTTTACATCGAGGATATCATTGCTTGCCATAAATGCGATAGGGAGTGCGTTCGGGTTTTCGTAAACGTAGAAAATATCGGTGTTATCGCCGTTTGCAAGCACCATTTTGTCGTAATGCTTGTTCTTAGGAACGGTGATATTTCCTTCATCGTCAGGCTTTGCCGAGCCCTTTTCCATAACGTATCTTATGCCGAGAAGTGCGTCGGTAAGGTAGGTCGAGCCTTTGTACTTGATATAGTGTCCGCCGTAGGAAAAGCCGAGCTTGTTGAGCATTTCGATAGGTCCCGAATTAAGGGTCGAGCTTGAATGTGAAACGCCGAACGAACCGAAAGCCATTGCGTCATTGACTGTTCTGTGGTAATTGGATTCGATTCGGTAAACGGGATCGGTGTCCATATCGTATATCTTGCTGACGGTGTTTCGTCCGAGCGTGATATAGCGGTTGTAAGATGCTTCCTTTGAGTAAACAACGTCCTCGTCTATCTTGTACATCGTGTAGGTCGAGCTTGTGATAAGCTCTGCTATGACAAAGATCAGCATTACTACGGGCACAGGCTTGATGTTGTAGTGCTTCTTATAAAGATAAACGAGCAGAGCGTAAAGCGCACCGAAGCCTATCGTGAACCATACCGTTGCAAGCAGAGTTACCTTTTCAAGTCCCTGCTTGTCAACGTAAAGAACGTAAGCCGCAAGCACGAAGAATATTCCGCCAATCTCCTTTGCGGTAACGCCCTCGATGCGTTCAAATGCCTGCGCAGCCATAAATATGAACATAAAGCTGCACATGAACGAGTAGCGGTAAGGGAGCCAGTTGGGGACCTGCAGACCGTGCCACACGATATCGACCGTTGACATATACATTGAAAGGATGATGACCAGCGTGAGCAGACCGCAGCCTATCTTCTTGCGGAGCTTTATATTATTGTTGAGGAAGAAAAGCGGAACGAGTATTATCGTCAGAACGCCGCAGTAAACAACGGGAGAGCCTTCGGGGCGGCAGGTGTCATAAACGTTCGGCAGAAGATCAACGAAGAAATCCGCAAAGTCGAACTGCGTTCTCATCTCAAAATTCGGAGTGGAGAATTCAAATTTTCCGAGCTTGAGGGAGAAATAAAGCGGAAGCAGGAGCCATGCCGAGCACATTGCCGAAAGCAGTCCCGAGCAGGCGAAGAGCGAGCCGCTGTAAACAAAGTCGGAGAATCGGAACGGTACTGCGGAGTCGGATATAAAGAAGTAATACGCAAGAAAATATATTATGCAGAAGATCGCGACCATCCAGCCGATGTAGAAGTTCGCAATGAACATAAGCGTAAGCGGAATAACGAGGTAAAGCCACTTTTTTTCGTCAATGAGCTTGTCGATGCCCTTGCATATCAGCGGCAGATAGATAAGTCCGTCAAGCCACATCGGATCCATGAGCTGAACTATCATATACGCCATAAGCGAGTAGATAATACTGAAAATAAGCGAAGTGCTGCCGTTCATCTTCTTGTGATTGCCGAGAAAATGGCACATTGCAACGCTCGCCGAGCCAACCTTGCAAAGCTGCATTATGAGTATCGAAGCCGTCATCATCGACCTCGGCAGCAGCATTACTATCAGCATGAACGGGCTGGCAAGATAATAAGCGAAGATGCCGACCGTTTCGCCCGAAAGGTTTCGGCTCCAGGAGTTTACAAGGCTGCCGTTCCCGTGGAGAGCGTCACGCAGATTTTCATAATAGTAAACATACTGACCGTTAAGGTCGAGAACAAGAACGGATTCCTTTCCGAACGGATATATCCCGAAAAAAGCATAAGCCGCAAAAAGCGCTATTGCAGGGATAAGAAATGCGAAAAGATATATTCTCTTGCTGTATAGATACGACCATAAATTGAATTTCAAAGTTATCGGGGCTTTGTTTTCTTTCAAGATCAATTTTCCTTTCCGTAATACTAATCTTCAATCAACCGTAAGACTAAATCCTCGGATATAATAATCCAATTCTGCGTCTGGCTCCTATGCAATGTAATTGCATTGAAGGGCGGCAAGCCTTCCTGCGGTCGCCATCCTTGACTTGGATTATTCTATCTGTCGGCTTTGTCTATAGAACGATTAAAGATTAGTATAAAAAGTTGACATACATATACTATTATACATAATTATTGTATTTTTTACAAGTGTTTTGGAAAATTTATTGAAAAAAACAAAAAAAACGCCGCAAAGGTGTCACTTTACGGCATAAAGCTTTGGTTATCAAACATAATTGCAAGGATCGGTTGACCTTTCGGCGATCTCAAACGCAATTTCGGGCATATCCTCGGCGAAACGCTTCGCAAGATAGGGGATTACGATGTTTTCCGTGTGGAAATGACCGCAGTCGAAGAGTGTTGCCCCGAAGTTGAGCGCAGTTATCATCTGATCGTGCTTGACATCGCCCGTGATGTACGCATCCGCACCGAGCCGAAGCGCATCGGGGAGCATACTTCCTGCGCCGCCCGAGCAGAAAGCAAGCTTTTCTATCGGTCTGCCGCCCCTTGTGTAGCGGACAATGCTGCATTTGAAGATGTTTTTGAGCATTTCTGCGGCTTTGTAGGGTTCAAGCGGATTTTTGAGCCTGCAAACAAGTCCGTAGCCGAAGCCGCCGCCGACTTCTTCGACAAAAGCCTCCGGTCCGCAAAGTCCGAACGGCTCTTTCAGCATATCGAAAATGATATCGTTTATGCCGCCCTTTGCAAGATCGAGCGGAGAGTGGAAGCAAAGGCAGGCGATACCGTTTTTCATCGCACGGCAGGCAGGATTCTCGTCCGAAAGTGAGTAAAGGGGATGATAAATTACGGGGTGATGCGAAATAATAACGTCAGCGCCCTTTGCTATCGCTTCTTCAACGACCTCGTTTGTGATATCGAGCGCAGCCAGCACCTTTGTCGCCCCGTCGCTTGGCAGACCTGCAAGAAGTCCCGAGTTGTCGCCCTTTTCTGTAAGTGAAAGCGGCGCTATCCTGTCCATTTCGGCAAGTATATCCTTAACTGTGAAGCTGCTCATAAAGCGGCACTCCTTTCATTCTCTGCAAGCTGAATTATCTGTTCCGAGAGCGAACGCCGATGCTCCGATTGTTCGGCGTTTCCCGAAGCTTTCAGGGCGTCCGATTCCTTTTTCAGCTTTTCGGCAATGCTCAAAAGAAGCTGACGGGCGTTTTCCTCTGTCGGCGAAAGCTTTCCGACAAGCGTTTCAAGCTCGCTTATCTCACGCTTTTTGCCCGTGAAAACAGCGTTCATCACGGTGTAGAGCCGACCGCTCTCCGTGACAGCCGTTTCGCCGAGCAGTTCAAATCCGTTCTCCGCAAGGAAGCGGCGCAAAGACGGAGCCTTTGTCATCGGCTGGAGGACAAGGTTTATCCCGTCGAGCGGCTTCTGCGAAAGGATGTTTGAGATAAGCTCGCCGCCCATTCCTGCAATTACTATATCGGTAACGCCGTCAAGGTCAACGTTCCTTACTCCGTCCGAGAGAACGGTTCGGGAGCGTTCGTCCAGTCCGTGCTTGTGTAAGGTGTTTCGTGCCGATTCAAGCGGCTTTTCGTTTATGTCCGCCGCAATTGCGAAGCTGCATTTCCCCGACAGCAGAAGCTCCGCCGCAAGGTAGCCGTGATCCGTGCCGACGTCGCAGGCTCTATCACCTTTGACAAATCTCGCACAGGCGGCAAGTCTGTTTCCGAGCATTGTTTTCCTCCGATAAGGTTATTTTATATTAAAATATATATCATAAATTTACTGAATTTATAAAAGAAGCAATACTTTCCGAAGCTAAATCTATACCGTCATTGTTTAAACTGTCCTTTGACCACCAGAATTGTTCCAAGAATAAAATTTTGCTCCATTTTTCTATTAAATCACAATAATCCTTGGCTATTAATATGCCGTTAAAGTTTCCATCATAAAATTCAAAAACGGAGTGGTCATAAAAAACTATATTTGAATTCCTTTTATCCAAGCAAAAAGCATTTCCGTCTTGAAAGATAAAGATAGGGTAAAAATTCTTTATTTCCTCAAGTACTTGTTCGGGGTTAGGGTAATCATAGGCATATTCAACAGATTCATAGTAGTTTGTTATTAATTCATCGTGATACTGAAGACTTTGTTCTAATGGAATCATCGTGAAAGCACCATAGAATCTTTTTTGATTTGCGATCACAGACCACTGAAAATCAATTGATAAATATTCAGAGTATAAATCACGAACGGCTTGTTCCAAAATAATCTGACTTTCTGTTTCAAATTTTTTTATTAAAGCTGCTCCGGTTGTATGGTTGATCTTATTAAATATTGATTTATCAATTTCAAAATTATTCTGTTCCGCTATTTCTTTTGCATTTAGGATTTGTGATAACAAACTCATTTTTTCACCCGACCTCTATACAATTGTAAAGATAATATGGTTTGCATGATTTCTGCTTTAAAAATAAACCGCACAAATATTGCATTGTGCGGTAAATTTCCGTTACTTACTTGTTTGCAAAATGTGCCTGAAGCTTTGCAACAAGCTCATCGGGGTCTACGCCGTGAACAGCGCAGGCGTCTTCAATGGATTCGCCTCTTGAAGCAGGGCAGCCGAGGCAGTGCATTCCCATTTCAAGGAAAAAGGGTGCGGTTTCCATATCTTCATCAAGAATATCACCTATAACGGTTTCTTTTGTAATTTCAACAGCCATTTTATATACGACCTTCCTTATTATGATTATACGATGAACGTACACTTACTATTATAATCAATAATTGTGAAAATTTCAAGTGGTACTTGTAATTTTGTAGGTTTTATGTTATAATTTATACTGTAGTTTTATGTCTATATGGAAATTTATGGTTTTTATGATCTGCGAAAGGAATGATTCTTTTGAAGCTTTTGAATAAAATGGAACGCAAATTCGGAAAATACTATATCCCGAATCTTATGCTCTATATCGTTATCGGAAGCCTTATAGTTTTCGTATTCGATTATCTTTTCCCCGAGCTTTATATAAGCAGCTATATGTATTTTGACCGTGCTGCGATAATGCAGGGACAGGTCTGGAGAGTGCTGTCGTTTGTGCTCTGTCCATTTAGCTCAAATCCGGTATTCATGCTGATAAGCTGTTATTTTTACTGGCTCATCGGCTCGCAGCTCGAACAGGTCTGGGGCGGCTTCCGCTTCAATGTTTTCTACCTTACGGGTGTTATCGGAACGATAATCGGCGGTATTATTACGGGCTTTGCTTCCGCAGAATACCTCAATATGTCGCTTTTCCTTGCATTTGCGATACTGTTCCCGAACGAGCAGTTCCTTTTGTTCTTCTTTATCCCAGTAAAGGCGAAGTGGCTTGCGTGGATAGATGCGGCGCTGCTCGTATATGATTTTGTGACTGCGCTTGCCTTCGGATTCTGGCAGATGAGCCTTTGTATAATCATCTCTTTCCTCAACCTTGCTCTTTTCTTCGGCGGCGGTGTTATCAGCAGGATGAAGATCAATTTCAAAAACAGAAAGGTCAGACGTCAATGGCGTGATGTAAGAATAAAAATGACAAGCCATAATGACGATAACGATAAAGACAACAGGTGATCGGATGAAAAATTCTGTAAAAAAGAAGATCATTCAAACAGTCCTTCTTAATCTTCTTGGTCTGACGATGCTGCTTGTTTTTGTCAGCATTATCAGCATAAGCAATGTTCTTGACGATGATTCTTCCGAGATACTGCAGCTCCAATGCAGTGAGAGCGCACAGCAGATAAACGAGGAGCTTCGCAATATCGAGCAGTCCGTGAATATGATGAGCAGTCTGCTGACATCGAGCCTCGGTGCGCACGATGAGCTTCTTATGAACAGGAACCGTTTTGATATCTATATGAAAATGATGCGCGAGCTTGGAAAAAATGCAGTCGAAAACACTCACGGTTCGTTCGGTGCATACCTGCGTTTTGCTCCCGATGTGACGGATAAGGGCGATTTTTACTGGGTCAAGGACAGCATTACGGGCGAGGCGGTCGATGCGGAGGTGACCGATATCAGGGCGTACAGCAGTGATGATATAGATCACGTCGGCTGGTATTATGTACCGCTTGAAGCTAAAACTCCCGTATGGCTGGATCCTTATCACAAAAAGGATATCGGCTATGAGATTATATCGTATGTCGTTCCGCTTTACAGATCGAACGGAGAGCCGCTCGGCGTGATCGGAATGGATATAGACATTACGCTTTTCAGCGAGCTATGCTCAAATGTCAAGGTGTATAACAGCGGCGAAGCCTTTATTATCGACTCGGACGGCGGACTTATCCGGGGAAACGGTTATGCAAAGGACGGAAAGGCTGATTTCGAATATTCGGGATGCTATTACGGCGCTCCGTCGGGCAAGGTGATCACATCGTCTTATAACGGAAAAACGATGCTCATAATGTCGCAGATGCTTAACAACAATATGCAGTTCTTCATAAGAGTGACAAAGGATGAGATAAATGCGCCGAAGCAAAGGCTTATATCGCTGCTGCTGATAAGTGCGGGATCATTTCTTGTTATTTCGGTGATAGTTGTTTTCCGATGGGCGGATAGATTTACCCGTCCTTTGCTTGAGCTTACCGATAAGGCGAAGAGGATCGCCGACAGTGAACTTGATACCGAGCTTTCCTGCAAAACGGGCGATGAAGTCGAGGAGCTTTCGGAGAGCCTTGAAAAAATGGTCGGTTCGCTCAAAGAGCATATCAGCTGCATCAACCGTCTTGCATACATCGAACCCATGACGAAGCTGGGGAACAGCCTTGCATACAGAAAAAGGGTCGAGGAGCTTTCGGCGGATATCGCAGACGGAACAGCTGATTTTACGATATTTGTAATGGATCTTAACAACCTGAAAAAGATCAACGATACCTACGGTCATGAAAAGGGCGATGAATACATAAACAATTCGGCTTCGGTGATACGCTCTGTTTTCGATGAGGATAAATGCTACAGAATAGGCGGAGATGAATTTACTGCCGTTCTCGGAGAAAAAAGCGAGGAAGAGATACGAGCTCTGATTGAAACGCTTGAAGAAAAGGTCGCACAATTCAATGAGGGCAGGGAAGAGATATACGATCAGGTCCATATCGCTGTCGGAGCTTCGACATATCGTGACGGCGAGGATAACGAGCCTGCCGATGTTTTCCGCCGTGCCGATTCGCTGATGTATAAGGACAAAAAACGTAAAAAATCAAAGTGAAATACAGCACAGCTCTTTACAGAGGAGCCGTGCTGTTTTTTGTTGTACAAAAAATCGGAGAGCAGAAACAAGAAATAGTCAATGTTCTTGAAAGAATACTGAAATTATGATATAATAAATCCCGAAAGGAGCGGATCCGAAAATGCTTGACATTATATACGGCGGAGCAGGCACGGGAAAATCCTATGAGATGATGAAAAGGATAAAGTGCGCTGTATCCAAAGGAACTTCCTTGGGAAAAAAGGTTTACGCTATTGTTCCCGACCAGTTCAATTTTGAATATAACCGACTGCTCTATGATTTTATGGGTATGGAGGATTTCAACCGCATGGAGATAATCAACTTTTCCCGTGCGGCAAAGTATATTTTTATAAAATACGGCGGTTTAAAGGGCAAATATGCCGATGATACCGTCAGAAATATCATAATGTTTGAGGTCATATCAAGGCTTCGGAGCGAACATTCGCTTGAATTCTACGGCAGGCAGGCGGCAAAGACACGCTTTGTCGCAGATGCGCTTGAAATAGTGAAGACCTTCTCGGCGGCAGGAGTTTCACCCGAACAGCTTATGGAAAAGCTGCATTCTCTCGATGAAACTATCCGACCGAAAGCAAAGGACATCGCTCTGCTCTATTCGGAGTATATGAACAGCCTCGAAAAGCACGGCTTCAAGGACAGCGGCACCGATCTTATCGAAGCGGCGAAGAAGGCTTCCGAGCACGGCTTTTTTAAGGATACCGAATTTTTCATAGACGAGTTCAAAAGCTTCACTCCCGATGAATATGAGCTATTGAAGGTGATGATACGGGACTGCGGCAGAGTTACGGTTTCGCTTACGACCGAGGATGAAAAGCCGAAGAATTTCTCTCTTTTCGATACGGTCAATACAACTATGTACAAGCTCATAAATGCAGCAAATGACGCAGGTGTGCAGGTAAGAAAGACGTTCCTTTCGGAAAACCGCAGATTTGCTTTCCCCGAGCTTGGATTTATGCGCAGAAATATACTTCGTGCAAAGCGTGAGGTCTTTGACGGGAAATGCAATGCGGTAACGGTCTACGAAGCCGCCGAGCCTTATGCCGAAGCCGATTATGTTGCAGCCGAGATATGCCGCCTTGTGCGTGAGGAGGGTTACAGATACTCAGATATCGCCGTGACATCACGCTCCCCCGAAAATTATATGACAATGATAGAAGCGGCATTCCGACGTTCGGACATCCCTCTCTATACCGACGCTTCGGATGGCATCTCACACAAGGCTCTTGTCGTTTTTATAAGGACTGCATTAAAGCTTGTGTCTTCAAGAAGCTTTTCGACGGAGGAGATACTTCGCTACATAAAGACGGGATTTTCGGGACTTGACGATGAAAAAGCGGATATCCTCGAAGAATACTGTTATCGCTGGAATGTTGAGGGTAAGATGTGGAGCGAGCCGTTCCGCATTGCCGATGAAAATGACGCTGCGGCGGAAGAAGCAAGAAAAACGGTGATCGTTCCGCTTGAAAATCTGCGGAAAAAGGCTTCCTGCGGCAAGGCGGACGGTATATGCTGTGCCGTTGCGGATTTTCTCGAAGAAGCCGGCATTGCCCGTTCGGTGGAAGAAGCGGCAAAAAATGCCGAAGCTGACAGCGAAGCCTTGATCGTTATCCGTGAAGCAAAGCAGCTGTGGGATATGCTCTGCGGACTTTTACAAAGCTTTTACCGCACTCTCGGTGAAAGTGAGATAAGCGCAGCCGAATTTGCGGAGCTGTTCGATTCCTGCGTTTCGGGAATGAAGCTTTCCGCTCCGCCGAAAACGCTTGACTGCGTAAGCTTTACGGCGGCGCATACATCACGTTTTTCCAATCCGAAAGCGATCTTCGTTATCGGTGCGAACGAGGGAGCATTTCCGCTTGCGCCGAAGCCGTCACCGCTCTTTTCCGACAAGGATACCGAGCGTTTCCGTGCGGCTGATATTGAGATAGGCGGCTCGATGAGAGAAAGAAATTCGGAGGAACGCTTCGTTGCATATTCTGTGCTTTCAGCGGCAAGGGAAAAGCTTTATGTCACATATCCTGTTGCAAATGTTTCGGGGTCGCCGCTCTATCCGTCCTTTGCCGTAAAGCAGCTCGAGGGGATGTTCGGGGATATAAAGCTGACCGAAAAAGACCTTGGAACTCTGTTTTTCTGCACGACCGAGCAGAACGGCTATTATCAGTACATAAAAAGCTTCCGCAGGAACGATGCGGATATTGCGAGCCTTCGTGCGGCGCTGGAGGATCATTCGCCCGAGAACCGCAGAAAGCTGAAGCTTGCGGATGAGCCTGTAAAGGGCAGACATTCGCTGCGAAAAGAGAACGCCGAGCGCATCTTCGGTCAGAACATAAGCCTTTCCGCATCACGGCTTGAGGATTACAGAAAATGTCCGTTCGTGTATTTCTGCAAGAAGGGACTTCACATACAGCCGAGGCAGCGTGTGGATGTTTCTGCGCCTTCAAAGGGAACGGCGATACACTACTGCCTTTGCGAATTCCTCAAAGAATATGACAAGGACAGCTTCGTTAAGATGGAGCGAAAGGATATCTCCGAGGTCATAAAGACAAAGCTTGGGGAGTATTATGCTTCGGATGAAGTCGGCGGAAGCTATGGAAAGACAAAGCGTTTTCTTGCCGCATTCGGACGGATGGCGGAAACGCTCACCGACATAATCTATCGGCTGAAGCTTGAATTTTTGCAGTCCGATTTTTCGCCGTCAAGCTTTGAATATACGCTTTCCTATTCCGAAAACAGTGACGAAAAGCCTGTTACCGTACAGCTGCCCGACAAGACCAAGGTAAGCTTTGTCGGAGCAGTCGACCGAATCGACACATTTGTAAAGGACGGTATGACCTACGTTCGTGTTGTTGACTACAAGACGGGTTCAAAGGTGTTCTCGCTTGCCGATATTTATTATGGTATAAATATGCAGATGCTTCTGTATATTTTCGCCGTTACCGACCCTGATGCGCCGCTCAACGAGGGCAAATACCACGACGCTCTCCCTGCAGGTGTGCTTTATATGCACGCAAAGGACAACGTTCCGTCCCTCGGCAGGAATCCGACCGAGGAGGAAAAGCTTTCCTACGAGAAAAAGGGCTGCAAAATGGACGGCGTTGTTATCGCCGATACTCAGATCGCAGGAGCGATGGAAAACGGTCTGAACGGGACATTTATCCCTGTAAAAATAAAGAATGACGGCGATTTTTACAGCAATTCAAGCGTTATAACGGAGGATCAGATAGCAGCTTTGCGGAAATATTCCGCCGATATACTCAAAGAAACCGCTATGAGCATAAAAAACGGTGAGATCGAAGCCGATCCGCTCCGAAACGGAAGTGTTTCGCCCTGTTCGTACTGCGATTACAGCTCTGTCTGCGGAAACTATCCGAACATTATCCACCGTGATTACGATCCCGAGGCTGCAAAGAAGATGAGCGAGAAGCTTGACAGCATCATCCGTGAGGAAAATGAGAAAGGAGAGGAAACTAATGGCTAACTGGACAGACCGACAGCTTGACGCTATCGAAGCACGAAACACCTCGGTCATCGTTTCCGCTGCGGCAGGAAGCGGAAAGACCTCCGTTCTGGTCGAAAGACTGCTGCGTATACTCTCCGACAACGAAAACAGAGTTCCTGCCGACAAGATAATCGTTGTAACGTTCACGAATGACGCAGCGGCACAGATGAAGCAGCGCCTTTCCGACGCCATTGCAAAGCAGCTTGAGGAAGACCCTTCAAACGAGTGGCTTTTCAGTCAGCAGGCGCTTATCCCGTCCGCAAAAATTTCCACCATACATTCTTTCTGCTTTGACCTTATAAGAGAAAATGTTCAGTCGCTCGATGTTTCGGCAGGGTTCCGAATTATTGATGATTCGGAGGAAAAGCTTATCATCGCAAAGGCTTCGGAGAATGTTTTTGAGCGGCTTTACGGTGAAAAGCCGGAGCTTATGAAAAAGCTTGCAGACTTCACCTGTTCGGGCGCAAGGGGAGATGTTGAGCTTGAAAAAACGATGCTCGATATCTATACCTTTATAATGTCGATGCCGTTCCCGATAGACTTTCTTGAAAATGCCAAAAAACGTTACGAGAAGCCCTTTGACGAAAAGACTGATCCTCTCGGAGCGGCTTATGCCGAATATGTTTCCCGACAGCTGAACAATGCGGCTGCGCTTGCGAACTATGCGGCAGAGTTAGTCCCCGATGACGGAAAGTCAAAGGCACAGCAGATAATAACGGGCGAAGCGCAGCTTTTTGAACAGCTTGCCGAGCGTGCGGAGGATACATCCCTGAAATGGGATGAGAGGATGCCGAAGCCGATGAAGTTCGAAACCTGCCGTTATCCGAAGGTTGAAAAAGACTCGGATGACGCTGCCGTTATAGACACTGTCAAGGACTTCCGAGATCAGTACAAGAAGATCTTCAATGATACCTGCAGCAGCTTGTTCACGCTTGAAGATATCGTTGACGACTACAAGATCAACGCCGAGATCATTGACGGTATCTCGATTCTTGTTAAAGAACTTATCAAGGAGATAGAGTCGATAAAAACCGAAAAGAATGCACTCGGGTTTTCCGATGCGGAGCAGCTTGCAGTCAAGCTTTTATGCAAAAAGGACAAGGACGGCAGGATAGTAAAAACTCCGCTTGCACAGGAGCTTTCCGAATACTACAAGCTCATTATGATCGACGAATTCCAGGATGCGAACAACACGCAGAGCGTTATTTTCCGTATGCTTTCGCACAACGGCACAGCGGAAAAGGGCGGAGATAACCTCTTTGTTGTCGGTGATGTAAAGCAGTCGATCTATCGTTTCCGACTTGCAAACCCGAACAACTTCCTTGAAGTTCTCGACTCGTCCGAGCCTTACGAAAAAGATTTCAAGGGAACGAATGCAGCCGTGCTTCTGAACAGAAATTTCCGAAGCAGCCGTGATGTTGTCGATTTTGTCAACGATGTTTTTGAAAACCTTATGGACAGAGATAACGGCGGCATTGATTACACCGATAATGAAAAGCTTGAATACGGCGCGGATTATCCCGAAGCGGATCGTGCGACCGAGATAATTTTCTCTCCCGACAGCGGTGAAATAACGGTTTCTTCGGATGATGAAAGCGGTGAAGAAGCTCTTTCGGCTTCTCAAGCGGAGGCACACGCCGCTGCGGCAAGGATAAAGTCGATGCTCGGCGTTGAAAAGGTCAGCGACAAGGGTGGACTGCGCCCCTGCGAACCGAGAGATTTCTGTATTTTGCTCCGTGACAGAGCGAGAGGACAGCTTTATGCAGACGAGCTCAATGCGATGGGTGTAAAGGCTGTTTGCGAGGAAACCGTCAGCTATCTGCAGTCGAGGGAGATATCGGTGCTTGTGAATCTGCTGAAGGTGATCGACGACCCGATGCACGATATACCGCTTGTTTCGGTGCTTATGTCGCCGATGTTCCTGCTTGATGCGGATGAAATGGCGGAGCTTCGTCTGCTTTCTGAAAAGCGTGATGAAAAGCTGTACAAAGCGGTTCTAAAGGCTGTCGGTGAGGACAGCGGATATTCGGCAAAAGCAAAGCTGGAACGCTTCTGCAGGATATTCAAAAGCCTGCGTATCTGCGCCGCTTCGCAGAGCCTTGAAAGGCTGATCGTTACCGTTTATGACAGCACGGACTTCCTTTCCTCAATGAGCGTTTACTCGGACGGTGAGCAGAAAAAGGCGAATCTGCGGCTTCTTCTTGAATATGCAAGGTCGTACGAGCAGAATTCATCGGGCGGCTTGTCGGGCTTTATACGTTATCTGAACGATATTTCGGAAAACGGCGGTGATTTTGTCCGTGCTTCGGTCGTTTCGCCTGCGGACAATGCCGTTTCGATAAAGACGATACATAAATCAAAGGGACTGGAATACCCGTTTGTGTTCCTTTGCGGAACCTCGCGAAAATTCAATCTTATGGATTGTAACAGCCGTATGCA